>DASQAW010000170.1:0-4149 GCA_035635495.1 Burkholderiales bacterium | reverse complement strand
GTAGGCACGCGCGAGCGTAAGCTCGGCGCGCGGCTCTCCCTTGCCGGCCATCTGCACGAGCCGCGTGTAGTGGCGCCGCGCGGCCTTCGCGTCGCCCGACATCTCGCCGGCCAGCGCCGCGCCATAGATGCCGCGGAAGCGATTCGGCTCGCGCGTCTGCGAAAGCTCGTACTCCTTCAGAGCCTCGGCCGGGCGCTTCAGCTCCATCAGCATGTCGCCCAGGAGCTCGCGTGCGGGCAGGAGGCGGCCCGGCGTCACCGGGTGCTTGTCGTTCTTGTCTTCCAGGTCGGCCGCCTGGCGTATGAGGTTGAGCGCCTCATCGCTCTGGTTCTCGGCGAGCGCGAGCCACCCGGCCGCCGAGAGCCGCATCACCTCGACCTCGGTGCCCCAGTAGTCGTTCTTGGCCGCGCGCAGCGCCTCGCGCCGCTGCGTGATCTGCTCCAGGTCGGCCTTCGCCGCGGCGGCGTCGCCCGCGCGGGCAGCGCCGATCGCGCGCGCCTGATAGATCACCGCTTCCGTGAAGGGGAACTTGCTCTGCTGCGGCTGCAGCTGCGCCGCCTCGCGCCAGGCGCCACGCTCGACGGCGAATCGCGCCGGCATCGCCGCCAGGGCGTAGGGCGCGATGAACCGCGGCGTGTGGCCCTGGATGCCCAGCGCTTCCGTCACCGTCTTGCGCGCCTCGTTGTCGCGCCCAAGCTGCAGGTAGGCGTAGACCACGTAGTCGAGCGCGTGCAGCGCGTCATCGCCCTCGTTACCTTTCACCGCGATGTCGGCGGAGCGGCGGTTGGTCGTCGCGGAGTCCTGCCATGCACCGACGCGCGTAAAGATGTGCGACGGCATGTGCAGTGCGTGCGGCGCCGCCGGCGCGATGCTGGCGTAGCGCTTGGCCGAGGGGATGCCCTTCTGCGCGATCGGCGGCGCGTCGTAGCCGTGGATCAGGTAATGCGCGACGCCCGGGTGGTTGGGATGTTTGGCGAACTGCTTCTCCAGGATCGCCGCCGCCTTGAGCGAGTTCGAGTACGTCTGGTCGGAGGCCTGCTGGATGGCGATCAGGTAGAGCGCATTGAAGATCTGCGCCTCATCGTCCTTCGGATACTTTGCCGCGAGCGCCTCGTAGGTTTTTGAGCGCGCGAGCGCGCGTTGGCGTTCCGGGCGGTTGGCAAAGTCCTCCCAGTAGGCCGCGACCGCCTCCAGATAGTCCTGGTCGCGCTGGCTCGCCTTCATCTGGCGGCCCTTCTCGATCGCGCTCTGTGCGCGCGCCACGTCCTTCGGCGGTACCGTGCCGACGAAGGGGTTGTACATGAGGATCGAGGCGAAGCCCCACGCCGCGATGGCGCAGTTCGGGTCTTCGCTGGCGATCTCCTGGAAAGTGCGCTCCGCCTCCGGCCACCAGAACGAATGCAGCATGGCGACGCCGCGCGTCACCTTCTCCTGCACCTTCGGACTGCACGAGCTCGGGAAATTCACCTTGCCGAGCTGGCCCTTGCCGGCGTCCTCTTCGTGCGCGAATGCGCTGGCGCTGAAAAGCGCCGCGATGACAGCGACGAGTTTGCTGCGCATGTCTCCTCCTGTTATAGCCGTTGCAGGTCCAGGCGCTTGCGGTCGCCGCTCCAGGCGCGGGAGAGGTACTTCTCGGCCTCGCGCGCTTCCGCTTGCATGCCCTGCTTCTCGAAGGTGGTCTTCAGGCCGTAGAGCGACCAGGCGTTGTTCGGCGTCTTCTGGAGGCTGTCCCTGAACACATCGCGCGCTCGCTGCGCGTCGCCCTTGAGCAGCAGCACGGCGCCCAGGGTCTGGCGCACCGGGTAGTACCAGTACGGCGGCTCCATGTAGGGCAGCGTGTCCTGGATCGCGACGGCGGCTTCGAGCTCGCGGATCGCGCCGTCGAGGTCGTCCGCGCCTTGCGCGACGCGCGCGCGCACGACGTGCGAGGCGATGCGGCCGACGTCCTTCGCCGGGATGCCCCACGCGGTGAACGCGCTGTAGTCGGTGGTCGACACCAGCCGATCGATCTCCGTGACCTGCGTGCGCGCCGCCTCGAGGTTGCCGCTCTGCGCGAAGGCGACGCCGCGCGCGTAGCGCCACGCGACCTGCAGGTACGGCAGGTCCTTGCCCGGATCGTCGAGCGCCAGCACCGTCGTCAATTCGCTGAACTGCGCGTGCGCGAAGTACGGGCCGGCCTTCATCGGCACCACGAGCGGCACCGCCTTCGCCACCTCGTCGGGGATGTTGGCGGCCAGCTTGGCGGCGGCGCTCACCACGATCTGCGCCTCCCCCGACAGCTGCGCCGACACCATCACGAAGTGCAGGTTGTGCGAGTAGTAGCCGAGCGGATAGACGCCCTGCGGCGCAAACTGCTTGATGTACGCCTCGTCGACCTTCACCGCGGTCTGGTTGATCGCGAGCGAGTCCTTGTAGCGCCCGAGCCGGTAGTAGATGTGCGCCGGCATGTGCACGAGGTGCCCCGCGTTCGGCGCGAGCTTCGCCAGCTTGTCGGCGAAGGGCTCGGCGCGCTTCGCGTCAGCCGAGGCCTCGACCGCATGGATGTAGAGGTGGATCGCGCCGATGTGGCTCGGGTCCTTCTTCAGCACCTTCTCGAGCATCTGCACGAGCGGCGCCACGGCCTCCTTCGGCCGCTCGCCGTCCGTTTCCCAGTAGTTCCACGGCGAGCGGTCCATCAGCGACTCGGCGTAGAGCGCGAGGATGTCGAGGTCATCGGGGAACTTCGCCGCCGCGCTCGCCATCGCGCTGGCATACGCCTCGTCGAGCATCGGCCGCTCGAAGCGCGGATCGGTGTTGTAGCGCGCGGCGATCGCCTCGATCAGCGCCTGCTCGCGCGGGCTCGCCCTGCCGGCAAGGTCCTTCGCCGCCGCCGCCGCGGCGGCCGCCGGCTCGCTGGCCTTCGGGTCCATCGGCACGTTGATGTTCGGGCCGAGGACATAGGCCTCGCCCCAGTAGCACATCGCGCAGAACGGATCGAGGAGCTGCGCTTTCTTGAACGCGCGCTGCGCCTCGGCGTGGTTGAAGTTCCACGCGAGCCGCAGCCCCTGGTCGAAGTACTCCTGCGCCTGCTTCGACTTGGTGGTGACCTTGAAGCTGCGCGTGCCGAGCCCCGCGATGAGCGGCTGGTCCGCCACTCCGGTTCCCGGCGCGGCGCCGGCGGCGGCCTTCGCCGCCGGACTCACCTCGGTCTTCATCTGCGCGAGCAGCAGCGGCTGCATTGGCGCACTCGCCATCGAGCCGGTGCAGAGCGCGCCGTCGAGCATCGCGAGCTCGGGAACGAAAACGGTGGATTGCGCTTCGGGAAGCCGATCGCCGCCGATCAGTCCGGCGGCGAGCATGGCGAGGACCAGCGGCTTGCGAACGATCATGGTGTTCTCCCCTGAGAGATGCGCTTTCAGTCTACGCCGTTGCTAGCGGGATGGGTCATCCATAGCCGGTAAAATTGACCGGTGAACAAACCCGGCTTTCCGTCCGCCAGCAACTTCATCCGCCAGATCGTCGAGGCCGACCTCGCCTCGGGCCGGTACAAGGAAATAGTTACACGCTTCCCGCCCGAGCCGAATGGCTACCTGCACTTCGGCCACGCCAAGTCGATCTGCCTGAATTTCGGCCTCGCCCAGCAGTACGGCGGGCATTACCACCTGCGCTTCGACGATACCAACCCCGTAAAGGAAGAACAGGAGTACGTCGACGCGATCAAGGAAGCGGTGCGCTGGCTCGGCTTCGAGTGGCAGCCGCACGAGTACTTCGCCTCCGACTATTTCGACAAGCTGTATGAATTCGCCCAGGCGCTGCTCGAGCGCGGACATGCCTACGTCGATTCCCAGTCAGCCGACGAGATCCGGGCGGCCCGCGGCACGCTCACCGAGCCCGGGCGCGATTCACCCTACCGTTCCCGCAGCGCGGCAGAGAACCTGCGGCTGTTGCGCGAGATGCGCGAAGGCAAGCATCCCGACGGCTCTCATGTGCTGCGCGCGAAGATCGACATGCGCTCGCCGAACATGAATATGCGCGACCCGGTGATGTACCGCATCCGCCACGCGCACCATCACCGCACCGGCGACAAGTGGTGCATCTACCCGACTTACGACTGGGCGCACGGGACGTCCGACTGCATCGAAGGCATCACCCACTCGCTCTGCACGCTGG
>DASQAW010000169.1:0-7074 GCA_035635495.1 Burkholderiales bacterium | reverse complement strand
TCCGGCGCGCTGATGAACGCAGGGCCGGTCATCCATCCGCCGCTGATCCTGATGAACGCGGCGCCGCTCGAGCACTTCGAGCGCTGGGACATCCACAACGAGGGCACGCAGCCCTCGGTGCGCGCGGTGACCAACCTCCTGGACGCCGAGAGAATCCAACTACGGGAGCATCTGGGCCTGGCGGCGCCGCACTATCCGCTGGCAGATCACTACAGCAGCGACCGCTGGATGTACGGCGACGCGCACAAGAAGCTCGTAGGCTCGGGCGACTGGCGCGAGAAGATCGACCTACACACGCATCGCTACATGACCGAGGACGTGGTGATGGGCCTCGCGTTTCTGGTTTCAGTGGCACGCTGGGCGCGTGTGCCGGCTCCCGTCGCCGAGGGCCTGCTCGCCATGGGCGGCGCGATCCTCGGACGAGACCTCGTGCGCGGCGAGCGCACGCTCGAGGCGCTCGGGCTCGCGCAGTGCTCGCGCGAAGAACTGTTCCGGTTGCTCGACGGATGACCGCCGTTCGCCTTTCTAAAAACCAACCCCCCGCTGCGCCTTCGGCTCACGGCCCCCTTGACAGGGGGCCAAGGCGATGAAGATCGCGGCCGTAGGAGCGGGGCGCATGGGGCGGGGCATCGCGCTCGCCTTTGCGTATGCCGGGCACGAGGTCGCGCTGGTCGACCTCAAGCCTCGCGATGACTGGCACCAGCTGCGCGCCGATGCGATAGCGGAGATGCGCGCCAGCCTGGCGACGCTGGCCGAGCTCGGTGCGATGGCGGCGGACGCCGTCCCGCGCATCATGCACCGCATCCGTCTGTACGCCGAGCCGGAAGCGGGCGTCCTCCGGCATGCGGAAATCATTTTCGAGGCCGTACCCGAGACGCTCGAAGCCAAGGGCAGCGCGTTTGCGCGTATCTGCGAGCTCGCCGCACCCGACGCCGTGCTGGCGTCAACGACGTCGACCATCCTCGTGACCGACCTCGTGCCACTGGTCACGCGGCCCAAGCGACTGCTGAACGCCCATTGGCTGAATCCGGCCTACCTCATTCCGCTGGTCGAGCTTTCCGTGCATCCGCGAACGAGCGCCGAGGTGGTGGATAAAGTGCGGCGGCTGCTGGAAGACGCCGGCAAGGTGCCGGTGGTATGCGGGCCGACGCCGGGCTATATCGTGCCGCGCCTGCAGGCGCTGATCATGAACGAGGCCGCCCGGATGGTGGAGGAGGGCGCGGCGAGCGCCGAGGACATCGACAAGGCGACGCGCTACGGCCTGGGGCTCCGCTTCGCCGCCATCGGCGTCATCGAGTTCATCGACTACGGCGGCAACGACATCCTCTACTATGCGAGCGACTATCTCTCGAGGACGGTGAGTGCCGAGCGCTACACGGCGCCGCAAAACGTGCAAAGATTGATGCACGAGGGGCATCTGGGCCTGAAGACCGGCCAGGGCTTTTATGATTACCGCAGCCGCGACACCCGCGCATACCGCAAGGACGTGCTCGAGCGGACGCTGGGTGAACTGCGGCAGTCGGGCCTGTTCCGGCCGCCGCGCTAACTAGTGATCGGAGGACGCAAATGAAATTCAGGATCGCCGCCGCAGCGTTTCTGGCTGCGTTGGCCGCCAGCGCGGCGCACGCGGAGATCGTGGTCGGCGTGTCGCTCGGCATCACCGGACCGGGCGCGTCGCTCGGCGTGCACTATAGGAACGCTTTCCAGCTCATGGGTAAGACGCTCGGCGGCGAGCCGGTGCGTTTCATCATCCTCGACGACGCCTCCGACCCGACTAACGCGGCGAAGAACGCCCGCAAGCTGATCAGCGAGGAGAAGGCGGACGTGCTGATGGGCTCGAACGGCGTGCCCTCCGCGGTGCAGATGGCGCAGGCGGCGGCGGAAGCCAGGATCCCGATGCTGCTCATGTCGCCCGCTGTAGTGACGGGCGACGTGCTGCACTGGTCATTCATGATCCCGCAGCCGACCGAGTTGATGATGAGCGCCGTGGCAGAGCAGTTGAAGGCGCACGGCGTCAAGACCGTCGGCTACATCGGCTACACCGACACCTGGGGCGATCTGGTCTACAACGCGATGCAGCTGCACGCCCCGAAGTACGGCTTCAAGGTCGTCACCAACGAGCGCTATGCGCGCGCCGACACCAGCGTAACCGGCCAGGTGCTGCGCCTCATCTCCGCGAATCCGGATGCGGTGGTGGTCGGGGGCTCGGGCACCGGCGGGGCGCTGCCGCACGTGGCGCTGATCGAGCGCGGCTACAAGAAAGGCATCTACCACAACCACGGCACAGTCAACGCCGAGTTCATCAAGGTCGGCGGCAAGGCGGTGGCCGGCGCGGTCGCTCCCACCGGGCCGATCGTCGTGCCGGAGGAGCTGCCGGATAGTTTCCCGACCAAGAAGGTGTCGCTCGACTTCATCAAGCGCTACGAAGCGACCTTCGGTGCCGGCACGCGCAACGCATTTGCCGGCTACTCCTATGACGGCTACCTGCTACTCGACGCGGCGGCACCGGCGGCGCTGAAGAAAGGCAAGCCTGGCACGCCTGAGTTCCGCGAGGCGCTGCGCAGCGCGCTCGAGAACGTGAAGAACGTGGTCGGCACGCACGGGGTCTACAACATGCACCCGCAGAACCACAACGGCCTGGACGAGCGGGCGCGCGTGCTGGTGCAGGTGGAGAACGGCGCCTGGCACCTCCTCAAGGGCAAGGGCCAGTAGAAAAGCAGTGACCGCCGATATCGTCCTGTGGCTGGCGCAGGACGGCATCACCAACGGCGCGATCTACGCCCTGCTGGCGCTCGCGCTGTTGCTGGTGTTCTCGGTGACGCGGATCATCTTCGTGCCGCAGGGCGAGTTCATCTCGTACGCGGCCTTGTCGCTTGCGCTCCTGCAGGCGGGGCAGGTTCCTGGTGTCGTTTACGTGCTCGTCGGCGGCGGCCTGCTGGCCGCACTGTTCGCTACCGGCGCCGCGATTCGCGATCGCGCGCCGGCGCGCGTTCCCTGGATCCTCCTGGGCTACGTCGCGCTGCCCTGCGCGATGGCGGCGCTCGCTTGGTGGGCGGCACCGAGGAAGCTGGACCTCGTCTGGCAGGTACTGATCGCGCTAGGGCTCGTCGTGCCGCTCGGGCCGATCGTCTATCGCGTCGCCTACCAGCCGCTCGCCAAGGCGTCGATCCTGGTCCTCTTCATCGCGTCGATGGCCGTCCACTACGTGCTGACGGGCCTGGGCCTGGTGTTCTTCGGTGGCGAGGGCCTGCGCTCAGCGGCCTTCTCCGATCTGAGCTTCAAGGTGGGCGTGCTGCAGATCAGCTCGCAAAGCCTGCTGGTCATCTTTGCGAGCGTGCTGGTGATGGTTGCGTTGTGGTTGTTCTTCGGCCGCTCGATCTACGGCAAGGCGTTGCGCGCGACTGCCGTTAACCGCGTCGGTGCGCGACTGGTCGGCATCCGCACCGGACTCGCTGGCGGCCTGTGCTTCCTGCTTGCCGCCTTCATCGGTGCGCTGTCCGGCGTCCTCATCTCGCCCATCACCACCATCTACTACGACACGGGCTTCCTCATCGGCCTGAAGGGCTTCGTCGGCGCGATCCTCGGCGGCATGGCGAGCTATCCGTTCGCGGTGGTCGGTGCCATCGTGCTCGGGCTGCTCGAGGCCTATGTGTCGTTCTGGTCCAGCGCGTTCAAGGAGACGCTGGTGTTCGCCATCATCATCCCGCCGCTCATCTGGCTCTCGCTGCGCTCGCGGCAGGTCGAGGAAGACGAGGAGGAGGAATGATTCCGGCGCGGGCGCTGCTCGGTGCCTTCATGGTCTTCATTGCCGCGGCGCCTTTCATCCTGCCGGAGTTCCACGTCGCGCTCCTGAACTACATCGCGCTCGCCACGATGGTGAGCCTCGGCCTCGTGCTCCTGACCGGCGTGGCGGGGGTGATGTCCTTCGGCCAGCAGGTGTTCGCGGGCATCGCCGCGTACGCCACGGCGCTGATCACCACCAAGTACGGTGGCTCACCCTGGATCGGGCTGCTGCTCGCACTGGCGCTCGTGGCGGTGGTGGCGCTGTTCCTCGGCGCCATCACGCTGCGCCTGTCGGGTCACTACCTGCCGATCTCGACCATCGCCTGGGGCATCGCGATCTACTTCATGTTCGGCAACCTCGAGCTCTTTGGCAAATACACCGGCCTGCCTGATGTACCGCGCCTCGCGGGCCCGCTCGCCACCTATTACGTCATCTGGGCCGCGACGCTCGCCCTGCTGCTCGCCTCGGCGAACCTGCTCGACTCGCGTGCCGGGCGGGCGATCCGTGCGCTGCGCTTCCGCGCCGTCATGGCCGAGAGCTTCGGCGTCGACGTGCTGCGGCTGAAGAACATCGTGTTCCTCTACGCGGCGCTCTTCGCCGGGCTCTCGGGCTGGCTCTATGCGCACTATCTCCGCTTCGTCAGCCCGAGCGCGTTCAACGTCAACGCCGGCATCGACTACCTCTTCATGGCGGTGATCGGCGGCGCGAGCCATGTCTGGGGCGCCGTGATCGGCGCCTCGATCCTGATCTTCCTCAAGGAATACCTGAAAGGCCTGGTGCCGAGCGGGCTCGGCGCGAGCGGCAACTACGAGATCGTGGTGTTCGGCGTGCTGATGATGCTGCTCCTGCACCGCGCCTCGGGCGGCCTCGCGCCGGTGCTGTCGCGCTGGACCGTCCGGCGCGGGCGCCGCCGCATCGCGCTGGAGGCCCCTACGCTTCCCCGCCGTGCCCAGCCTGGCCCCGGTAGCGCTTTGCTCGAGGTCAAAAAAGCGGCCAAACGCTTCGGCGGGCTGGTGGCGGTGCGCGAGCTGTCCTTCGACATGCGCGCGGGCGAGATCCTCGGCCTGATCGGCCCGAACGGCGCCGGCAAGAGCACGATGTTCAACCTGATCACCGGCGTGCTGCCCGCCGAAGGCGGCGAGATCGCGTTCCGGGGCGAGCGCATCGACGGCCTGCCGCCGCGAGAGATCGCGCGCCGCGGCATCGCGCGCACCTTCCAGCACGTGAATCTCGTCGGCACGATGACGGTGCTCGAAAACGTCGCGATTGGGGCCCACCTGCGCGGCGGCCGGGGCACGCTGCGTGCGATGCTGCACGCCGAGCGCGCGGAGGAGGCGCAGCTCCTCGCGGAAGCAGCGCGGCAGGTGGAGCGCGTCGGCTTGAGCGCGCAGCTCCATGACGCGGCGGGTAGCCTGCCGCTCGGCCAGCAGCGTCTCGTGGAGATCGCACGCGCCCTAAGCGCCGATCCGACGCTGCTGCTGCTCGATGAGCCGGCCGCCGGCCTGCGCTACGCGGAGAAGCAGGCGCTCGCGGCGCTGCTGCGGCGCCTGCGCGGCGAGGGCATGAGCATCCTGCTGGTCGAGCACGACATGGAATTCGTCATGGGGCTGGTCGATCGCCTGGTGGTAATGGATTTCGGCGAGAAGCTGGCCGAGGGCCTGCCGGGCGCGGTGCAGGCGAATCCCGCGGTGGTGGAAGCCTATCTCGGAGGCGTCGAATGACGCTCCTCGAGGTGAAGGACCTGCGCGTGTTCTACCGCCGCGTCGAGGGCCTGCACCGCGCGAGCCTGCGCGTCGAGGAAGGCAGCATCGTCACCGTCATCGGGCCGAACGGTGCGGGCAAGTCGACGCTGCTCGGCGCGGTGATGGGACTGCTGCGCTGTACGGGCGAGGTGCGCTTCGCCGGCACGATGCTGGGCAATGAGCCGGTGGAAAGCCGCGTGGCGCCCGGGCTGTGCCTCGTGCCCGAGCGGCGCGAGCTCTTCGGCGAGCTCACGGTCGAGGACAACCTGCTGCTCGGCGCCTTCCACCGCGAGCGCCGTCGCGCCATCCTGCAACGCGACGTGCCCGAGGTCTATCAGCGGTTCCCGCGGCTGCGCGAGCGGAAGGAGCAGCTGGCCGGCACCCTCTCGGGCGGCGAGCGCCAGATGCTGGCGCTGGGGCGCGCGCTGATGGCGCGGCCGAAGCTGCTGATGCTGGACGAGCCGAGCCTGGGCCTCGCACCGCTCGTGGTGCGCGAGGTGCTTCGTGCCATCGCCGAGCTGCGCGCCTCCGGAGTGTCGATCCTGCTCGTCGAGCAGAACGCGCGCGCCGCGCTGCAGGTGGCGGACTACGGCTACGTGCTCGAGACCGGCGAAACGGTGCTGGAAGGGACGGCGGCGAGCCTGCTCGAGAACCGCCGCGTGGTGGAGACCTACCTTGGTCTTGCCCGCGCCTGATCGCACGGTACCGGCAATCCTGCGCCGCGCGGCCGCGCAGTTCGGCGACCGACCGCTGCTCACCATCGCCGGTGGCCACTGGCGCCATCGCGATGCGCCGGACATCGTCGCGCGCCGTGCCGGGGCGCTGCGCGGCGCCGGGGTGCAGCAAGGCGACCGGGTCGCCATCCTGTGCTCCAACCGCGTCGAGATGCTGGAGATGTTTCTGGCCTGCGGCTGGCTTGGCGCCGTAGCGGTGCCGATCAACACCGCGTCGATGGGGCCGCAGATCGAGTACTACCTTGCGAACAGCGGCGCCAAGCTTTTCGTCCTGGAAAAACAATTTCTGCCGAGGCTGCCGCAGGCCGCACCGCCGCTGTGGGTGATCGGCGAGAGCTATCCGCCGCCCGCCCAGGCGCTGCCCGCGGCGCCGGTCCAGCCCGGCGACACGCTCGCGATCCTCTACACCTCCGGCACCACCGGGCCGGCGAAGGGCGTGACCTGCCCGCATGCGCAGTACTACTGGTGGGGCATGAACACGGCGGCGATCCTCGGCGTGCGCGTGGACGACGTGCTTTGCACGACGCTGCCGCTCTTCCACGTCAATGCGCTCAACACCTTTGCGCAGGCCGCGCTCATCGGCTGCTCGGTCGCGTTCGAGGCGCAGTTCTCGGCGTCGCGCTACTGGGCGACGATGGACGAGCGCGGCGCGACCGTGATCTACCTGCTAGGCGCGATGGTGCCGATCCTGCTTGCCCAGTCGCAAAGCTCTGCGGAGCGCAGCCACCGCGTGCGCATCGGCCTCGGGCCCGGCGTGCCGGCGGCGGCGCTGGAGGCATTTCACGCTCGGACGGGGATAACGCTGCTGGAAGGC
>DASQAW010000168.1:0-2640 GCA_035635495.1 Burkholderiales bacterium | reverse complement strand
CTACTACTGGCTGGACGAGGAGTGCGGCTACGCCGTCGCCTCGGCGGATCTCAGCCAGCAGGAGCTGGCACGCGTCGCGCGCATGGCGCACGACCAGCTGGAGAAGTAACTAGAAGCGGTACGCCAGTCCCAGGCTCGCGTAGGTCCCCGTGCGCTGCTCGACGATCGGGCTGCGCACGGCCGCGTCGGTCAGTCGCCTTTGATGCACATCGCCCACCAGCCACCAGCGCTCGGTCAGAGCGCGAGCAGCAGATACCGCGTCATGAACCCTTGAAATTCGCCGGGCGCTTGGCGATGAACGCCGCGATCCCCTCGCGCGCATCGGCCGTGCGCGCGCGCTCGGCGATCGCCTGCGCCTCGAGCTCCATCTGCGTCTCGAGCGACTCGCTCGAGCTGTGATGCAGCAGCCGCTTCGCCGCGCCGAGCGCGCCGGTCGCGCCCGCTGCGAGCTGTTTGGCCAGCGCCGACACCTCGTTCTGCAGCTCGGCGTCGGGCACGACTCGGTTGACGATGCCCCAATCCATCGCCTCGCGGGCGCTCAGCACCCGGTTGGTCAGCGCGAGCTCCAACGCCCTGCGCACGCCGACGATGCGCGGCAGGAAGTAGGTCGAGCCGCCGTCGGGGCTAAGCCCCGCGCGCGTGTAGGCGAGCGTGAACTTGGCCGACTCGGCGGCGATCGCGAGGTCGGCGAAGAGGCAAAGGCTCATCCCGGCGCCGCCGGCGGAGCCGTTCACCGCCGCGATCACCGGCGCGTTCATCCGCACGAAGCGCGAGATCGCCGCATGCAGGTAGAGCGCGACCTCCTTCAGGTGCCCCGGCAGCTCGTCCGCCTGCGCCGCGAAGCTCTTCAGGTCGCCGCCGGCGGAGAACATCTTGCCGGCGCCGGTGAGGATCACCGCGCGCACCTGCGGGTCCTCGCTCGCGCGGATCGCCGCATGCATGAGGTGGCGCCCCATCTCCATGTCGAGCGCGTTCGCCGCATCGGGCCGGTTGAAGGTGATGCGCGCGACATGGTCCTTCACTTCGTAAAGCAGGGTATTCATGAGGCCTCCCACCCCTATGATAGGCGCCATGCGCTTCTTCCTCTGCCTCCTCCTGTGCCTCCCGTTCGCCGCCGGCGCCCAGTACAAATCCGATGAGCATTCCTTTCGCGTAGTGAAACTGGTCGAAGGCCTGGACCATCCCTGGTCGCTCGCCTTCCTGCCCGACGGCCGCATGCTGGTCACCGAGCGGCCGGGCCGCCTCAACCTCCTCACGGCGGATTTCAAACGCACCAACATCGAAGGCGTGCCGCGCGTCGTGGCGAGCGGGCAGGGCGGCCTGCTCGAGGTCGCGCTGCATCCGCGCTTCGGCGAGAACCGGATCCTCTATCTCTCGTACGCCGAGCCCGGCGACGGCGGCGCCAGCACCGCGCTCGCTCGCGCGAAGCTCGGCGCCAATCGCCTCGAGGACCTGCAGGTCATCTTCCGGCAGGAGCCGAAGACGAGCGGCGGACTGCACTTCGGCGGCCGCATCGTCTTCGACCGCGCCGGGTTCCTGTATTTGACCCTTGGCGAGCGCGGCCAGATGCAGCGCGCGCAGGTCCCGGGCAACCACCATGGCTCGGTCATCCGCCTGAACGACGACGGCAGCGTGCCGAAGGACAATCCCTTCGTCGGCAAGGACGGCTGGAAGCCGGAGAAATACGACCTCGGCCACCGCAACCAGCAGGGCGCCGCGCTGCATCCGCAGACCGGCAGGCTCTGGACGCACGAGCACGGCCCGCAAGGCGGCGACGAGATCAACGTCATCCGCCCCGCCGCGAACTACGGCTGGCCGGTGATCACCTACGGCGCCAACTACGGCACCGGCACCAAGATCGGCGAAGGCACGCAGAAGGAGGGCATGGAGCAGCCGCTCTACTACTGGGTGCCCTCGATCGCGCCCTCGGGCATGGCTTTCTATACCGGCGAGCGCTTTCCCAAATGGAAGGGCAACCTCTTCGTCGGCGCGCTGCGCGACCAGATGCTGGTGCGGCTGGTGCTCGACGGCGAGAAGGTGACGAAGGAAGAGCGCCTGCTGAAGGACGTCCTCGGACGTATTCGCGACGTGCGCGCCGGGCCCGATGGCTATATTTACCTGCTGACGGACGAATCGAATGGCGTAATGGCGCGCCTCGAACCCTAAGCAGGATTCGACAAGATAAGCGCAAGGCTGCGAAATAACTCCGGCGAACGACCTTAGGACTTCGCTTTCTTCGAAGGTTTCGACCGGCCGGAACTGTTGAGGGCGACCGCCTGGCGAACGAGCGCCTTGAAGGCGGACTCGTCAACTTCTTCTCCTTCGTGGATGTCGATCGCGCGGCGTACGTTTCCGTCGAGACTCGAGTTGAAGAGGCGGGCCGGATCCTTAAGAGACGCACCCTTGGCGAAGGTCAGCTTCACGACGGTCTTGTAGGATTCGCCAGTGCAGATGATGCCGTCGTGCGACCAAACCGGAGTGCCCATCCACTTCCACTCCTCGACGACATCCGGGTCTGCCTCCTTGATGAGCTTGCGCATTCTGCCGAGGGTTTTTCCGCGCCAGTCCCCGAGTTCGGCGATTCTTTTCGAGATCAGCTCCGATGCCGACTGGCCTTGGCTCGCGCCCGACTTTTTCATG
>DASQAW010000167.1:0-4039 GCA_035635495.1 Burkholderiales bacterium | reverse complement strand
GAGCTGCGAGCCCCCCTCGCGCGAAAGCACCACGGCGAGCCGGCTGCCGTCGGGCGCCCAGGCCGGGGCCGAGTTCGAGCCCTTGAAATTGGCCACCACGTGGCGCTTTCCGTCCACCAGGGAATGGACGTAGACCACGGGTTTCTTGTTCTCGAACGACACGTAGGCGAGGCGCTTGCCGTCCGGCGACCAGATGGGCGAGATGATCGACTCGAAGGAGGCGAGCGCGGTCTCGGCCGCGGCGCCATCGTAGTCGGCGATCTGCAGCTCGTAGCGGTTGCCGCGCTTCACGACGTAGGCGATGCGCGTCGAGAACACGCCCTTCTCGCCGGTCAGCTTCTCGTAGACGAAATCGGCGATGCGGTGGGCGGTCGCGCGCAGCTGGTCCTTGCCGAGCGTGTACGCGACCCCCCCGAGCGCCTGCTGCTTGACCACATCGTAGAGGCGGAAGCGCGCCTCGAAGCGGCCGTCGGGACGCGGCTGCACCGAGCCGACCAGCAGCGCATCGGCGAGCCGCGAGCGCCATTCAGGATAGTTGATGTTGGTGGCTTCGTTCGGCTCCGGCACGATCGGCGGCAGCTCGAGCCCGCGGAACAGCCCGCTCCTCTCGAGGTCGGCGCGCACGATGGTGCTGATGCCCGGCGCGAGCGCCTTCTCCCCGGCGAAGGGCGCGATCGCGATCGGGATGCGCTGCGCGCCGGCGCCGGTGATTTCGACGGTGAGCTGGGCCTGGGCGGCAGACGCCCAGAGAAGCAAGACGGCGAGAAGTCTGATCATCGGTCCTGGGGGCGGAATTTTAGTTCCAACTGGCGTTGGAAGAGGCTGCGGTCGTCCGGCAGCGGCAGCGGCGAGGATTTCATGAGCGCGCGCTCGACGGCGTCGTCGTACCCGGCATGGCCGCTCGATTTGCGCTTTCTGGCCGTCAGCACCTCTCCCGTCGGCAGGAGAGTGACGTCGAAGATGGCCTCCGGGTTCCCCGGGATGTCCTGCGGCAGGATGATGTTGCCGCGGATCTTGGCGCGGATCTTGTCCTGCCAGGCGGCGAGGGCCTTGGAGCGGGCGTCGGCCTGCTGGCGCGCGATCAGCTCGCGCAGCTCGCGCTCCTTGCGCTGCGCGTCGAGCTGCTTCTCCTCCAGGGCCGCCTGCTCGCGCAGGCGTTTCTCGAAAGCGAGGTCGCGCTTGGGCGGCTCGGCCTTCGGCTTGGGTTTGGGCTTCGGCTTTTCCGGCAGCGCGATTTCCGGCGGCTTCTTCACCTCGGGCTCGGGTTCGGGCTGCGGTTTCACCACCGGCGGCGGCGGCTTCGGCTGCTCGAGCACCGGCTGGGGAGGCGGCGTGTCCCAGAGCTCGACGTTGACCACCGCCGGCGCATGGCTCTGGAAGCGCACGCCGACGAACAGCACGGCGAGCAGCCCGAGGTGCACCAGCGCCGAGAGCGAGGCGGAGCGGCCGAGGGCCGGATGCGGCGGGCTGCCATAAGCAAGGGTGCTCACTGCGCGAGCTTCACCTGCAAGCCGACGCGTTGCACGCCCTGCTTGCGCAGCTCGTCCATCACCTGCAGCACCGCCTCGTAGCGCGCGTCCTTGTCGCCGCCGACCAGCACCGAGAGCTCGGCGTGCTTGCCGCGCACTTCCTTGATCGCCGCGGCGAGCTCGCCGCGCGACACGGTGCGCTCGCTGACGATGGCACCCGAGCTGTCGCGGCTGCGCACCACCAGGCCGCGGTCGGCCTTGACGAACACTTCGAGCGGCACCACGCGCGGCTGGCCGGCCTTCTCCACGCTGGGCAGGTCGATCACCGCCGGGGTGATGAGCGGCGCGGTGACCATGAAGATCACCAGCAGCACGAGCATCACGTCGACATACGGCACGATGTTGATCTCGTGCATCGGGCCGCGTCTGCGGAGCGCGGGCATGGGGAAATCTGCTCCTCTACCTCACGGCTTGCCGCTGGAGGATGTTCGAGAACTCCTCCATGAAGCTCTGGAAGCGGTTGCCCAGGCGGTCGACGTCATGCGAGTAGCGGTTATAGGCCACGACCGCCGGGATGGCGGCGAAGAGGCCGATCGCGGTGGCGACCAGCGCCTCGGCGATGCCGGGCGCGACCTGCGCGAGCGTCGCCTGCTGCACGTTCGCAAGGCTGCGGAACGCGTGCATGATGCCCCACACCGTGCCGAAGAGGCCGATGTACGGGCTGACCGAGCCGGTCGAGGCGAGGAAGGCGAGATGGCGCTCGAGGAAGTCCATCTCGCGCTGAAAGGTGGCGCGCATGGCGCGGCGCGCGCCGTCCACCATGTCGCTCACCTCGGTACCGGCCTGGCTGCGCAGCTTGGCGAACTCGCGGTAGCCCGCCTCGAACACCCGCTCGAGCGAGCCGATGCTGTGGCGGTGGTTCACCGCGCCCTGGTAGAGCGCGTTCAGGTCCTGGCCGCCCCAGAACTCGCGCTCGAAGCCGAGCGTCTGCGAGACCGCGCGGCGGATGACGAACCACTTCTGGAAGATGAACATCCAGGACATGAACGACACGGCGACGAGGATCGCCATCACCACCTTCACCACCACGCTGGCGTGGAGGATGAGCTGCCAGATGTCGAGGTCCTGCGTGAACGTCGGCATTTATCTCAGCGCCTGTTCGAGTTCGGTCGGCATGCGGGCCGGCTTCATGCGGCCTCTATCCACTATGGCGAGTGTGACCTCCGCTTCGACGAGGAGTTCGCCGTCGCGCTCAACGCACTGGCGGAACACGACGCTCGCGCGGCCGATTTTAACCACTTCCGCGCTGGCCGATACGAGCTCATTCAGGCGCGCCGCGCGGTGATATTTCACCTGCAGGCTCGCCACCATGAACTGCACGCCGCGCTCCTCGGCGAGGCGCGCGAGGTCGACGCCGGCCGCGTTGAGCAGCTCGGTGCGGGCACGCTCCATGAAGGCGAGGTACTGCGCATGGAACACCACCCCGCCGGCGTCGGTGTCCTGGTAGTAGACCCGGACGGGGAGCTTCAGCTGTCGGATAGGAGGTCGCGCGACGCTGCAGGAGCCGTGATGCCGAAGTGGCGATAAGCGGAAAGCGTCGCCATGCGTCCGCGCGGCGTGCGCTGCAGGTAGCCCTGCTGGATGAGGTAGGGCTCGAGCACGTCCTCGATCGTCTCGGCGTCCTCGCCGATCGCATGGGCGAGGTTCTCGAGGCCGACCGGGCCGCCGGAGAATTTCTCGATCACCGCGAGGAGCAGCTTGCGATCCATCACGTCCAGGCCGAGCGCGTCGACGTCGAGCATCTTGAGCGCGGCCTCCGCGATCGCCTTCGTCACGCGGCCGTCGGCCTTGACCTCGGCGTAGTCGCGCACCCGGCGCAGAAGGCGATTCGCCACACGCGGCGTGCCGCGCGAGCGGCAGGCGATCTCGCTCGCGCCCGCCTCGTCCAGCGCCACTTTCAGCAGCCCTGCGGAACGCCGCACGATGCTGGCGAGCTCCTGCTGGGTGTAGAACTCGAGGCGCGCGACGATGCCGAAGCGATCGCGCAGCGGATTGGTCAGCATGCCGGCGCGCGTGGTGGCGCCGGCCAGCGTGAACGGCGGCAGATCGAGCTTGATCGAGCGCGCCGCCGGCCCCTCGCCGATCATGATGTCGAGCTGGAAGTCCTCGAGCGCCGGGTAGAGGATCTCTTCCACCACGGGCGAGAGGCGATGGATCTCGTCGATGAACAGCACATCGCGCGGCTCGAGATTGGTGAGGAGCGCCGCGAGGTCGCCGGCGCGCTCGAGCACCGGGCCCGAGGTCTGGCGCAGGTTCACGCCGAGCTCGCGCGCGATGATGTGCGCGAGCGTCGTCTTGCCGAGCCCGGGCGGCCCGAAAAGCAGCACATGGTCGAGCGCTTCGCCGCGCCGGCGCGCGGCCTGGATGAAGATCTCGAGCTGGCCGCGCGCCTTCTCCTGGCCAACATATTCCGCGAGCGTTGCGGGGCGCAGTGACCGCTCGAACTGCTCTTCTTGCGGCGACGAGGGCTTGGCCGAGATCAGCCGGTCGGTTTCAACGCTCACCCCGGC
>DASQAW010000166.1:0-3530 GCA_035635495.1 Burkholderiales bacterium | reverse complement strand
TTGCTGGCGGCTGCATCCGCCTTGTTTGCAGCATCCGCTCACGCGCAAGTAGCAGGCTTTTATCTAGGCGGTTCCTTTGGGCAATCGCGAGCCAAGATCGACGACGAGTCGCTATTTGCCGGTCTCACTCATGGCTCCGTGACCAAGGATGAGAGCGATGCGGGCTACAAACTCTATGCGGGATACCGCGTGAACCAGAATTTCGCCATCGAAGGCGGATACGCCAACCTGGGCGAGGTGTCGGCCAGCACGACGGTGACTGCGGTCAACGGAGTGCCGGTGCCGCCGCAAAACCTGAGGGTCAAATGGACGACAAGCGACGGCCTGTTCCTGGCCGCGCTGATCGGCGCCCCGGTGGCAAGTACCGGATCGGTTTACGCCAAGATCGGCGTCTATACGATGAAGCTGGAAGCAAAGGCGCAAGCGAGCGGAAGCGCCTCCGACAGCGAGACGGGCCAGAACCTGCTCTTCGGGCTGGGGGCGCAATACGACTTTGCCCAGCACGTCGGCGCCCGGATCGAATGGGAGCGGTTCAAGGACGTGGGCGGCGACAACGTCGGCAAGGGCGACTTCGACCTTTTCTCGATCGGAATCCTGTACCGCTTCTAAGGCGCGATCGGACGTAAAGGAAAAACCCCGGGACCCGGGCGGAGCGACTGTCAAAGATTGAGTGAGGTGTCCCGGATTCACCTCATGGCGCCCGCTTTGCAGGTCTAAGATCGCGCCATGGAAGTGCTATTGGTCGACGATCAGGCGGTCTCGGTGCAGGTGTATGCCGCGATCGTCAGAAGGACGTTCAGCGGCGCGCGCGTGCATGTCGCCGTCGATCTGTCCGAGGCGCTGCAGATCGCCGCGCATCGCAAGCTGGACCTGGTGCTGCTCGATCTCAGCCTGCCCAACTCCACCGGCGTCTATACCCTGAATCGCTTCCGCAAAGCCTGCCCGGCGGTCCCCGTGGTGGTCGTCGCCGCCGACGAAGAGAAGGAGACGATCCGCGCCTGCCTCGAAGCCGGCGCGAACGGCTACGTGCCGAAGACTACGGCGCTGGCGTCGCTGGCCGGCGCGATGCAGACGGTGGCTGACGGCAGGATCCACGTTCCGCCGGAAGCGCAACTGCCTGAGATGAAGCCCGCCGCCAAGGGCGGGTAGGAATCACGCCGACGAGAGGTCTTGCTGCGCGAGCGGCACCTGCAGGACGAGGTCGGCGTAGATCTGTTCCGTGCGGCATACGGCGCACACGACATCGGACAGGACTGTAAGGGGCACCGCAGGATCACCCGGCAGCCAATCGGTGCCTTCGCAATGCGGGCAGCGGGCGGCGGTCTTTCCGATGTAGATATTCATGTGGGGCTGATCGGCGGGGCAGTCTAGGACGCCGCAGGCCGAGGCGCGATCGCAAAAGTCGCGGCTGAACAAAGCATGACGGCGGCGAAGGTCAAGCAACGTCAGACGCCTTACTTGTCCGCCCAGGGCATCTCCGTCCACATCGCGCGGTACATCAGGTCGGCGTCGCGCACCAGCGCTTCGTACTCCGCCGGCGCCAGGTAGCGCATCGGCGCGAAGAACTTCGCCGCCTGCGCCTGGAACTCGCGATCGGCGACCGACTGCGCGACCGCCTTCACCAGGCGATCGCGGACGTCCGGGGGAATTCCTTTCGGCGCGGCGAGCCCGCGCAGCGAGGACATCTCGATGTCGTAGCCCTGCTCGCGCGCGGTCGGCAACTCGGGCGCGAGGTCGGTGCGCGCCGGGCTCATCTGCACCAGGTTGCGGATCGGCGTGCCGCCCTTCTGGAAGGCGAGCGCCTCGCCGATGTTGACCGCCGCGACCACGATCTGCCTGCCGGCGATCGCCGCGCGCACATCGGCCGAGCCCTTGAACGGGATGTGGCGCAGCTTGACGCCCGCGGCGCGCTCGAATTTCAGCATCGCGATGTGATCATCCGAGCCGATGCCGGTCGTGCCGACGGTCACCTCGCCGGGGCGCTCCTTCGCGTAGGCGGCCAGCTCGCGCAGGTTGGCGACCGGGGTGTCGGCGTGCACCGAGAAATTGCACGGGTCGTCGATGATGTTGCCGACGTACTCGAAGCGCTGCCAGGTGAACTGCGCCGGCCGCTCGATCGGGATCGTGAGGAGCGGCGGCGTGTTGACGAAGCCGATGGTGTAGCCGTCGGGCGCCGAGTTGGCGAGCGCGGCGAAGCCGACTTCGCCGCCGGCGCCCGCGCGGTTCACCACCACGATCTTCGCGCCGCCGCCGAGGTACTTCTCGATGAACGGCGCGAGCGCGCGCGCGACGAGGTCGGTGCCGCCGCCCGGCGGGTAGGCGACGATCATGGTGATCGGGCGCTCGGGATAGGCGGCGACGCCAATGCCCGGCGTCAGTGCCAGTAGAAGAACCAGGATCAGCCTTGCCATACGCCGTACCCTTTCTCTCGCAGCGCGATCGCGAGCTCGACTTCCATGTCGCGCGCGCCATCGTAAGGCATCGGGTTGTAGACCTGGTAGAGCTCGGGCAGGAGGCGCAGGCCGTAGAGCATGACGTAGCGGTTCGCCTGGATGCCGGCCTTGTGCTTGTCGAAGCGCACGTCCGGGTCGACGCCGGTCATGCCGACGTACACGCAGGGCCTGGTCGCGTCGTAGTCGGGGTTGGCTTTGCGGAAACGCGCGCGCTGCAGCACCTCGGGCGACAGCTCCACTACGTAGACGGAGTAGTGAGGGCGGCGGCGTCTGCGGCTCACGGCTTGCGCGCCGCCACCGTGGAGAACTCCTTCTTCGTGCCGCCGGGGGCGTCGAAGCTGTCGTGGCGCGCGAATTCGATCTTCCAGGACGCGAAGCGCTGCTCGAGCTCGTCGCGGCCAAGGAGGCAATAGCCGCGCGGATCGAACATCTCCATGTACGTCGTGCCCTCGACCAGCACGTTGATGATCGCCACCCCGCCCGGCGCGACGTGCTGCTTTATCTCCGACAGCAGCTCGAGCGCCTGCTCGCACGGCATGAACATGAGCAGGCCGATCGCGACGATCGTGTCGTAGTCCCCGGCGATGCGGAACGCGGCGACGTCGGCGAGCACCGCGGTCATGCCGCGGTTCTCGGCGCGCGAGACGTCGACGATGCGCACCATCGCTGTCGGGCTCGCGTCGACGGCCACCACGCGAGCGCCTTTTCGTGCCGCCGCGATGGCGAGGTTGCCCAGCCCGCAGCCGAGGTCGAGCACCCGGCCGCGCACGAACGGCAGGACGGCCGTCTCGAAGGGATTGAGCGCGAAGTCGCGGCTCGCGACCTGCTTTCTGAACTGCGCGTCGAAGAAGTCGACGCTGCGGTTCATGCGCGCACCAGGCGCAGGAGCGTGAGCTCGGGGTTGGTGCCGAAGCGCACCGGCGGACCCCAGGTGCCGGTGCCCGCGCTGACGTAGACCTGCATCGCGCCTTCGCGCGAAAGGCCGGCGACGTGCGGCGCGTGCACCAGGCGCACGGCGAGCGTCCAGGGGAAGAACTGGCCGGCGTGCGTGTGGCCCGAGAGCTGGAGGTCGAAGCC
>DASQAW010000165.1:0-1661 GCA_035635495.1 Burkholderiales bacterium | reverse complement strand
TTCAGAAGCTGCAGGTTGCGCTGGCGGTCGGCATCGACATTCGACAGACCGACCAGGAAGAAGCCGTCGGTGACCTTGACGGCGAGCCCCGCCAGCGGCGTGCCGCGCGCCTGTTCGTTGGATTTCATCAGAATGCCCGGCACGTTGCCGACGCCGCCGCCGGTGAAATCCGGCGGCAGGATAAAGGTCAGTTCCGCGGTGTGGCTGGCCGGCAGCGAGGTATCGGTGTTGCGGCGGAACGACATCGTCATCTTGAACTTGCGGTCGGGAATTTCGATGTCGGCGCGCACGGCGATATCGGCATTCTGGCCGCCGGCGGCCTTGATCTGTTCGGTGCGCCAGATCACCGAGCCGACATACTGCTTGCCCTTGGGGTCGGCGGGATCCTCGTCATACAGCACCACGCGCTGCGCCACCGGCGCGACCTGATCCGTGGACGACGGCTGGCCGACCCGATCGGGGATCTTCGGCTTCGACAGCGGGGTGCCGGCATCCTTCGGCGCTTCCGCCACCGTGGACGGCTTGAACAGACCGCTCACGCCCGTCACCACCGACTTGCCCCACAGGATGGCGGCGCCGACCAGGATGAGCACGATGCCGACCGCGATCGCGCTCTTGAACGGAAACGCCGCGCCGACGCGGCCGGGCTGCTTCGGCCCGCGCTCCCTGTCCTGGGCGAGGCGCGAACGCGACGGCGGCTGCGGCTGCCCGTAGCGGTCGGCCTCCGCGGCGGTTTCGTCATAGGGATAGGGCGCGTCGGGATCGGCGCCGCGGTTTTCCATGTTCGGCTCGAGCCGGTCGAACTCCGGCGAAGGCGAAGGCACGTTGGCGTAGGTTTTTCGCGCCGAGCGGTTGGCCTGGGCCGCGGCGCGGCCGAGATCGTCGGCGTCGGCGGCGATGTCGCGGAAGCCGCGCATGCCCGGCGCCTGCGGGGCGCCGTTGTCGGCGCCGCGGCGCGGCGCCCCTGATCGTTCGCGGGTCGGCGGCAGCTGCGGGTCCTGCATCGGGACATGCGGCTGGGACTGCGGCTGCCGCAGCAAGGGCGGCGCATCGGCGGCGCGAGCATTGCGCTGCTGGCGCGGATCCTGTCGTTCCGGTTCCTGTCCGAGCGGCGGACGCTCGCTGCGCGGTTGCTGCGGCGGACGCGGACGCGGCGGCGATGCCGAAGGCGGCAAGCCCGGCGGCGACGGCTCGCCCGGCCGCGCATTGGGGCGGACGTTGGCGCGAAGCGAATCGCCGGCGCGGGTGCGATCCCCGCCAGCGCGCGGGGCGTCGCCGGAACGCGAGAGGTCGTTGGAGCGCGCAGCGTCCCCGGACCTTGTGGCGTCCCGGGCGCGCTGGGCGGCCTCGGACTCGACCTTGCGCACGGCCTCTTCCAGCGACAGCCGCTCACGGGTGATTTCGGATTCGCTCAACGGCGGCTGCACGCCGCGCAGTTGCGCGATCAGCGCAGCGCGCGCCCGCTCGTAGAGCGCGCGGCGGCTCTCTCCGGGGGCACTGGGGTCCAGTCCGGAGATGGCGCGGGCGATGAGCGGGTAGTAATCAGCCATGTCTACTCAATATTCCGGGCTTTCCGAGTCGTCACGTTAAGCCTCGAACGGGTTCTGGACCAGAATAGTATCTTCGCGTTCGGGGCTGGTGGAAAGCAGAGCGATTGGGCA
>DASQAW010000164.1:0-5174 GCA_035635495.1 Burkholderiales bacterium | reverse complement strand
GCACCTCGAGTTCCCGCGCGAGGTGCGCGAGCGCTTCTCGCGCCTCGCGTCGGAGTCGCTCCTCAAGCAGCGCGAGCTCGAGGCCGCCGACGAGATCGACTTCGAGACCTTCCGCCAGCGCTACCTGGCGCACGACCTGCTACGCGTCTAATCCGGGGTCAGGGTCGTAATTATTGGAACGTATGAAAAAGCCTGCGCAGAAAGGTCCTTCCACTCGGGATTCATCTCTTCGATAACTGAGAGTTTCCTTATTTCTATCCACACAAAGCGACTCCGCCAGCTCTTAGGCACCGAAAGAACCCTGGTGGCGCTCGGCGCCAGCGATGCGCTGTCGGCGAAGATCATCGAGTCGCACGGCTTCGAGTGCGTCTACATCGGCAGCTACGCGAGCGCGGCGAGCCGCTTCGCCATCCCCGACACGGGAGCGCTGTCGCTCCCCGAGCTGGCGGAGCAGGCGAGGACCATCGTCAACGCGGTCCGGGTGCCGGTGATCGCCGACGCCGAAGGCGGCTTCCACGACGCGGCGAATCTCTGGCGCACGGTGCAGGCGTTCGAGCAGGCGGGCGTCGCGGCGATCCACATCGAGGACCACGCCTTCGGCAAGCACGCCGCCGTCGCGCAGAAGCTCAGGCCCGCGCACGCAGCCGCGGCGCGCATCCGCGCGGCGGTCGAGGCGCGCGAGGACCCGGACTTCCTGATCGTCGCGCGCTCGGATGCCTTCTGGATCTCGGGCGACCTCGACGACACGATCGCAAGGCTCCAGCTCTATGCCGAAGCCGGCGCCGACATGGTCTTTCCGACGCTCGTCGGCCCGGCCGAGCTGGCGGAGGTGCGCCGGCGCGTGGCGAAGCCGGCGATGGTCGTCGACATGCCAGGTCGGCCGCTCGCCGAGCACAAGGACGCCGCGATCGTCCTCTACTACGCGTTCTCGGCGCTCGTGCAGTTCGACGCGCTGAACCGTGCGCTCGCCAGGTTCAAAGGCGATGGCACGGCGCCGGGCGGGATGGAACAGCTGGAAAAGCTGCTCGGCTACGACGCCTTCGCCGGGCGGGCGCGCAAGTACGGCGAGAGCTAGCGCGCGATGGGCGACGGCGCCGGGGGCGGCGCGGCCTTGGTCGGCAGGCGGACTTCCTGGAGCGCGCCGGAGCGCGACAGCACGACGCCGTTCTTGCGCACCTCGTGCAGCACGACGCCGGGCGCGACGAGGTCGCCGGTGCGATAGCTGCGAGTCGGCTGTCCCTCGACGCCGAGCACCGCGATGCCTTTGCCGCTCTTGCCTTCGGCCATCACGCCGAGCGCCCGGATGCTGCCGCCTTCGCCGGACGAGGAAGCGCCCAGGAGCCGCGCGATCGGCGCGACGTCGGTGCTGCGCCCCTGCGGGTCGAGCTCGCCCGCGGGAAGCACGCGCGCCGGCTCCGCCGGCGTGCGCCGCGCGCTGAAGGTCAGCGCCCAGTTCGTCACACTGACGACCAGGAGGACGGCCAGCAGGAGGCTCGCGGCACGGGGGATCAAAGGCGCCATGTCATATTGTGCGGTGGATGAGCTTTCGCCGCTAGGCGCATAATCCAAAAGGAGAAGAGAGAGGGGTATTTCTGACGCTGCGGGCCCGCCGCGGATTTACGCTGGTCGAGATCATGGTGGTCGTCGTGATCCTCGGGATCCTGGCCGTCCTCATCGTGCCGCGCGTGCTCGGCCGCAGCGATGAGGCGCGCGTCGCGGCGGCGAGGCACGACATCGCCGCGATCATGCAGTCGCTCAAGCTCTACCGCCTCGACAACGGCCGCTATCCGTCGAACGACCAGGGACTGCAGGCGCTGGTGACCAAGCCGCAGGGGTCGCCCGTGCCGAGCAACTGGAAGCCGTACCTCGACAAGCTGCCGAAGGATCCCTGGGGCAACACCTACCTCTACCTGAATCCCGGCGTGCACGCCGAGATCGACGTGTTCTCGCTCGGCGCCGACGGCCAGCCCGGCGGCACGGGCGCCGACCTCGACATCGGCTCCTGGCAGCTCTGACCATGCGCGCCGCAGCCATAACTGCGGGCTTCACGCTGATCGAGCTGCTCATCACCATCGCGATCATCGGCATTTCCGCCGGACTGCTGAGCCTTGCGCTGCGCGGCGACGAGCCGCGCCAGCTGCGCGAGGAAGGCGAGCGCCTCGCGGCGCTCTTTCGCATGGCGCAGAGCGACGCGCGCGTCGGCGGCCGCCCGCTGGTGTGGCAGGCCGATGTCACGGGCTATCGCTTCCTCACGGACGGCAAGCTGCGCGAGGAGCTCGCGGTCGAGCGGCGCTGGTCGGTCGACGTGAAGCACCTGCAGGCGCCGCGCATCCTCTTCGGCCGCGAGCCGGTGCGCGAGCCCGCAATGCTCGAGATCGCCACCGCGCAGCACCTCTTGCGCCTGGAGCTCGATGCGCTCGGCAATCTGCGGCCGGCGGCCTGCGAGGACCCGCGATGCGTGGCTTCACGCTGATCGAGGTGCTCGTCGCGCTCGCCATCGTCGGCGTGGCGCTCCTTGCCGCGGTGCGCGCCGCGGGCTCGATGACGCAGACGAACGCGGAGCTGCGCCTGCGCCTCCTCGCCAACCTCGCCGCCGACAACCGCATCGCCGAGATGCGCTCGGCGGCGGCGTTTCCGCCGCTCGGCACGCGCAGCGCGTCGTGCCCGCAGGGAAGCGCGCAGCTCGAATGCGTCGAGGAAGTGAAGAGCACGCCGAATCCCCTCTTCCGGCGCGTCGAAGTGCGCGTCTATGCCGCCGCGCAACGCGACCACATGCTGGCCGAGCTGATCGGCATCCTGCCGAGGCGCCCATGAAGGGCTTCACGCTGATCGAGATGCTCGTCGCCGTCGGCCTCATGGCGCTGATGGGCGTGGTGTGCTGGCGCGGGCTCGGCTACGTCGCCGACCAGCGCGGCGCGATCGAAGGCGAAAGCCTCGAGCTGGCGCAGCTCCTGCGCTCCTTCGCCCAGATCGAGCGCGATCTCGACGAGCGCCTGCCCGACATCGCCGTGCCGGCGCGCGCCACGGCCGTCGAGCTGCCGCTCGCCGTCTCCGTGCTGCCGGCCGAGGGCGGCAACGTCGAGCTGGAAATTTTCCGCGCCGCGCCCGACATGCAAACGTTGCGCGTCGTCTACCACGTCGGCGCCGGCGGCCTGGTGCGCAGCAGCGTGGCGAGCGACGTCCTCATGCTGCGTGGCGCCGCGCGCCTGCGTGTGCGCCTCTTTGCCGGCGGCTTCTGGATCGAGCCGGGCCGCGAGCAGAGCGTCCGTCCCTTCGCGCGCGCCACCGCGCTCGAGATCGCCGTCGACGACGGCCAGGGCGCGCGCTATGTAAAGGTGGTCGCGCTGTGAGCCGCCAGCACGGGACCGCGGTGATCATGGCGATGCTGGTCGTCGCCGCCGCGGCGACGCTCGTCAGCGGCGCGCTCTGGCACCAGAACGCCCTCATGCGCGAGACGGAGAACGAGCTCGCCTACGCGCAGGCCCGTTGGCTGCTCCGCGGCGCGATCGACTGGGCGGGCGTGATCCTGCTCGAGGACGCGCGCACCTCCAGCATCGACCATCGCGGCGAGCCCTGGGCCGTGCCGCTCGCCGACACGCGGCTGAACGAGAACGACGGCCGCCCGCCCGCCTACCTCGCCGGCGGCATCGACGACGAGCAGGCGAAGTTCAACCTGCGCAACCTCGCCGCCGGCCCGGCGCTGAACGAGGCCGAGCTGCAGGCGCTGCGGCGGCTGCTCGGCAGTCTCCGCATCGACGAATCGTTCGCCGAGCGCATCGGCGAGCGGACGCTCGCCGCGGTCCGCGCGAGCGGCATCCGGCCGGCGCCCGGCCTCGCCTTTGCCGACGAGCTCCTCCAGGTCGGACTCGAGCCCGACGCGCTCGAGCGCCTGCGGCCCCTGGTCACCGTGCTCCCCGAGCCCACCGCGCTCAACGTCAACACCGCGTCCGCCGAGCTCCTCTCCGCCCGCATCGCCGAGCTGCCGCTGGTGGAGGCGCGACGCGTCGTTTCCGGCCGCGACCGCGCGCCGTTCAAGGATTTGGGCGACGCGCTCCAGCGCCTGCGCCAGAGCAACCCTAATGTCGGCGAGCAAGGCCTGGCGGTGAGCACCCGCTACTTCACCATCGACGGCACGGTGACTTACGGCGCCGCACGCCTGACCGCCCGCGCGCTCGTGCGGCGCGACGCGAGCCGGCTCGAGGTGCTGTGGATGAAGGAGACCGGATGAAGACGCTCCGCGTCTTCCTCTGCCCGCTCGCCGAGCTCGGCGCCGACAGCACGCTCGAGTTCCAGGTGCTGGACGACAAGCGCGCCATCCTCGAGCGCGGCCGCGCGGTGCCGGGCGCGCTGCCGCGGCTGCCGCGCACCGAGCTGGTGGTCGCCGCCGCGGACGTGCTGCTGGTCGAGACGACGCTGCCGCCGCTCTCCGGCGCGCGCCTGCGCGCCGCGCTGCCGGGGCTTGCCGAGCCGCACGTGCTGGGCGACATCGAGTCGGCCTATGTGGTTGCCTCCGCCGGCCCGCGGTCGACCCTTGCGGTTCTCGACCGCGCGCTCTTCGCGCGGGCGCTCGAGCTCTTTCGCCGCCTGAAGCTCGAGCCGGCGAGCGCGACGCCCGAGCAGCTCACGCTGCCGGTGAAAACCGCTCATTGGACCTACCGCGACGGTTGCCTGCGCACCGGGCCCCTGCGCGGCGTGGCCTGCTCGCCTTCGGTCGATGGCGCGCCGCCGGTCGAATTGCAGCTCGCGCTGCAGCAGGCGGGCGATGCGCGGCCCCAGGCGATCGAGGTCGAAGGCCCTCAGGCCTGGAAACTCGACGTGCCGCTGGTCACTGCCCAGCCGCCGGCGCGTGCCGAACCGGTGGTCCTCGAGCTGCTGCAGTACGACCTCGCGCCGCGCTTCGCCGCGTGGAGCGCCTGGCGCGTGCCGGCGGCTATGAGCGCGCTAATCGCCATCACGTGGTTGATCGGCTTGAACGCCGACGCCTGGCTGATGCGCCGCGAGGAGCGTGCGCTGCGCGCGCACATGGAAGCGGCGCTGCGCCAGGCGTTTCCTTCGACGCCGGTGGTGCTCGACCCGCTGGCGCAGATGCGCCGCGGCCTCGCCGACCTCCGCGCCGGCGCGGGCAGCGCCGATCCGCGCGAATTCCTCGGCCTCTCGGCGACCCTCGCCCGCGC
>DASQAW010000163.1:0-8022 GCA_035635495.1 Burkholderiales bacterium | reverse complement strand
CTGATCGCGGCGCTCGAGCGGCTGGGCATCGAGCTGATCAACGAGGGCGCGGCCAGCGAAGGCGCCGGCCGCGGCATCCGGTTGAAGAAAAGGGGCTAGTGGCTCTCGAAGGGCTGTTGTGGTGCATCGCGACCCTGCTCGCCACGGGCATGGCGGGCCTCGCACTGGCGCGGCGCCGCCCCGCGACGGCGCTCGTCTATGCCGTCGCATTCGGCGCGACCGTGACTGCCATGGTTGCTGCGGGTGCCAGCCTTCTGGTCCCCGCATGGCTCGGCGAGAAGCTGGTCCTGCCTGTCGGGCTGCCATGGCTCGGCGCGCATTTCAGGCTCGATGCCCTGAGCGCCTTCTTCCTGCTGGTCGTCAATCTGGGCGGCGCGACCGCGAGCCTCTTCGGCCTGGGCTACGGCCGCCACGAAGAGAGTCCGGGGCGCGTGCTGCCGTTTTTCCCGGCATTTCTCGCCGGCATGAACCTGGTGGTGATTGCCGCCGACGCCTTCACTTTCCTCTTCGCCTGGGAGTTCATGTCGCTTTCTTCCTGGGCGCTCGTCATGGCGCACCATCGCCGGCCGGGCAATGCGGCCGCCGGATACCTGTACCTGCTGATGGCGAGCCTCGGGACGCTCGCGCTCATCCTCGCCTTCGGCCTGCTCGCCGGCCCCTCCGGCGGCTACGCATTCGACGCGATCCGCCAGGCCGGGCCATCGGCGCCGATTGCGGCGGTGGTTCTCGTGCTCGCGCTGATCGGTGCCGGCTCCAAGGCGGGTCTCGTGCCGCTGCATGTCTGGCTGCCGCTCGCCCATCCCGCGGCGCCGAGCCATGTCTCGGCGCTCATGAGCGGCGTCATGACCAAGGTCGCGGTGTACGGCTTCGTCCGCCTCGTCTTCGACCTGCTCGGGCCGCCCGCCTGGTGGTGGGGCGCGTTGGTGCCGCTGCTCGGCGGCATCACGGCCGTGATGGGCGTGCTGTACGCGCTGATGGAGCACGACCTGAAGCGCCTGCTCGCCTATCACACGGTCGAGAACATCGGCATCATCTTCATCGGCCTCGGCCTGGCGCTGGCTTTCGAGGCCAACGAGATGCCGGGCGCGGCGGCGCTGGCGCTCACGGCGGCGCTGCTCCACGTCTTCAATCACTCCGTCTTCAAGAGCCTGCTCTTCTTCGGCGCCGGCGCGGTGCTCACCGCAACCGGCGAGCGCGACATGGAGCGCCTCGGCGGGCTGATCCATCGCATGCCGTATACGGCCTTCGTGTTTCTCATCGGCTCGGCCGCGATCTCGGCGCTGCCGCCTTTCAACGGCTTCGTCTCCGAGTGGCTCACCTTCCAGGCGATCCTGCTCAGCCCGGCGCTGCCGCAGTGGCTGCTCAAGTTCCTCGTGCCGGCGATCGGCGCGCTCCTCGCGCTCTCGGCCGCGCTCGCGGCAGCCTGTTTCGTCAAGGCGTTCGGCATCACGTTCCTCGGCCGGCCGCGCACGCCAGTGGCGCGCGATGCGGTAGAGACGGACCGCTGGTCGCTCGCCGCGATGTTCGTGCTGGCCGCGCTTTGCCTCGTGGCGGGCATCCTGCCCGGCTATTTCATCGACGCGCTTGCCCCGGTGATCCAGTCCATGACCGGGGCACAGCTGCCGCGCCAGGAGCAGCTCGACTGGCTGACGATCGTGCCGATCGCGCAGAGCCGCAGCTCGTACAACGGGCTCCTGCTCTTCTTCTTCATCGCGCTCGCCGCGGGCTTGGGCGCCGAGGCCATCCATCGCTGGGCGTCCGCCGCGGTCCGCCGCTCCGCGCCCTGGGACTGCGGCTTCCCCGATCCGAGTCCCGCTACCCAGTACACCGCCGGCAGCTTCTCGCAACCGATCCGCCGGGTGTTCGGCACCGTCGTGTTCCGCGCTCGCGAAGAAGTGCACATCCCGCCGCCCGGGGATCCGGCGCCAGCGCGCTTGCACGTGCAGCTCCGCGATGTCCCCTGGGACGTGCTGTACGCGCCGGCGGCGAGGCTGGTCAACTTCGCCGCCGAGCGCCTCAATACGCTGCAGTTCCTCACCCTGCGCGGCTACCTGACGCTCGTGTTCGGCGCGCTGGTGGCGCTGCTCATGGTGCTCGCCGTATGGCAGTGATCCTCGACGCGCTGGTCCAGTTCTGCCAGATGCTCGTGGTGCTGGGGCTTGCGCCGCTGCTCGTCGGCTACGTGCGCAAGGTCAAGGCGCTCCTGCTCGGCCGCCAGGGACCGCCGCTCGTGCAGCCGTACCGCGACCTGCTGCGGCTCCTGCGCAAGGAAGTGGTGCTGGCGCATACCGCGTCTTGGGTGTTCCGCGTCGCGCCGTACATCGTCTTCGCCACCACCTGGGCCGCCGCAGCCCTCGTGCCGAGCTTCGCGACCGGGCTCCTCTTCAGCTACGCGGCCGACATGATCGCGATCGTGGCGCTGCTGGGCAGCGCGCGCTTCATGCTCGCGCTGGCCGGGCTCGACGTCGGCACATCGTTCGGCGGCATCGGCTCGAGCCGCGAGATGATGATCGCGTCGCTCGCCGAGCCGGCGATGCTGATGGTGGTGTTCACGCTTTCGCTCATCGCCGGCTCGACCCAGCTCTCCTCCATCGCGGCATTCATGCAGGGACCCGGCGTCGGCCTGCGCGTGTCGCTCGCGCTCGCGCTGGTCGCGCTCGTCATGGTGGCGCTTGCCGAGAACGCGCGCATCCCGGTCGACAACCCGGCGACGCACCTCGAGCTCACCATGGTGCACGAGGCGATGATCCTCGAGTACTCGGGGCGGCACCTCGCGCTGATCGAGGCCGCCTCGCACGTGAAGCTGCTGCTCTACGTCTCGGTCATCGCCTGCGTGTTCGCGCCCTGGGGCATCGCCGTCTCGGGCCAGGGCTGGCCCGCCTACCTCGCCGGGCTCGCGGCCTACGCGGTCAAGCTCGCCGCGAGCGGCTTCCTGCTTGCGCTGTTCGAGACCGCCATCGCGAAGATGCGGGTGTTCCGCGTTTCCGATTTCCTGGGAGCGGCGCTGATGCTGGGCCTCCTCGCCACGCTGCTGCTCTTCGTCTCGCGCGTCACATGATCAGCCCGTTCGCCCTCGACGTCGCTCACCTCTTCGCCGGCGGCCTGGTGCTGGTGAGCTTCATGCTGCTCTACCAGGACCGCATCACCGGGCTCATCAACACCTTCGCGCTGCACGCGCTGGTGGTCTCGCTGTCGGTCGGCTGGCAGGCCTACATCCAGGACGCGCCGCACCTGTACATCACCGCTGGCATCGCGCTCAGCGTCAAGGCGATCGTGATCCCGCTGGTGCTGCATCGCATCGTCGTGCGCCTGGGGATCCACCGCACGATCGAACCCGTGGTGAGCATCGGGCTGACGATGCTCGCCGGCATCGGCCTGGTGGCGCTCGCGATCATGGTGATGCTGCCGATCACGGCGCAGGCGGGAACGCTGGCGCGCGAGGATCTGTCGTTCGCGCTATCGGTGATCCTGCTCGGCCTCTTGATGATGATCTCGCGGCGCAACGCGGTAAGCCAGGTGATCGGCTTCATGTCGATCGAAAACGGCCTGATCCTCGCCGCCACCGGCGCGAAGGGCATGCCGCTCGTCGTCGAGATCAGCGTCGCCTTCTCCATCCTCGTCGCGCTGATCGTCATCGGCATCTTCCTCTTCCGCATCCGCGAGCGCTTCGAGACGGTCGACATCCATCTGCTGCACGAGCACCGCGGGGAGCAGCCGTGAACCCACCGGGCCTGCTGGTGCTGGCCGGGCTGCTCGCCATCCCGCTGCTCGGCACGGCGGTGCTCGCGCTCCTGCCGGACGAGCGCGTGAGCGCCCGCCTCAATGTGGTGGTGTCGTTCCTGACCTTCGTCTGTGCGCTCTTGCTGCTGCAGGAGCGGCCGGAGCCCGGGCCGTTCCTGATCGTCGACGACCTGAACGCGGTGTTCATCCTTCTCAGCACGCTCGTCGGCTTCACCACCAGCGTCTTCAGCGCGAGCTACATCGCGCACGAGCTGGAGGTCGGCCACCTCACGCACAAGTACCTGCGCTTCTACCACGCGATGTACCAGACGCTGATGTTCGGCATGAACCTGGCGCTGCTCTCCAACAATGTCGGGCTGATGTGGGTGGCGGTGGAGCTCGCCACCCTCACCACCGTGCTGATGGTCGGGATCTACCGCACGCCCGCGGCGCTGGAGGCGGCGTGGAAGTACTTTCTGCTCGGCAGCGTCGGCATCGCGCTCGCGCTGTTTGGCACCATCCTCGTGTACCTCGCGGCGCGCTCGGTGGTCGGCGAGGGACTGGACGCGATGGCGTGGAACGTGCTGGTGGCAAGGGCGGCCGCCTTCGATCCCGCGCTCCTCAACCTGTCGTTCGTGTTCCTGCTGCTCGGCTACGGCACGAAGGTCGGCCTCGTGCCGCTGCACGCCTGGCTGCCGGACGCCCATGCCGAGGGCCCGACACCCATCTCGGCGGTGCTGTCCGGGCTTCTCCTCAACGTGGCGCTGTTCGCCGTGCTGCGCTTCAAGAGCATCATGTCGGCCAATCCCGCCGCGCTCGCGCCCGGCCCGCTGATGGTGTCGCTCGGCCTCGCCTCGGTGATCTTCGCCTCGTTCATGCTCTACCGGCGGCAGGACATCAAGCGGCTCTTCGCCTACTCGTCGATCGAGCACATGGGCGTCATCACCTTCGCGTTCGGCATGGGCGGCACGCTCGCCAATTTCGCCGGCCTGCTGCACATGACGCTCCACAGCCTCACCAAGTCGGCGATCTTCTTCTGCGTCGGCCATATCGCGCAGGTGAAGGGCACGCAGCGCATGGCCGATATCCGCGGCCTCACGGTCTCGCACCCGCTGCTCGGCTGGGGGCTCGTGCTCGGCGTGGTCGCCATCGCCGGTCTGCCGCCGCTCGGCATCTTCATGACCGAATTCCTGATCATCACGTCCACGTTCGCGCGCCAGCCGGCGCTCGCCATCCTGCTGGGCCTGAGCCTCGTGGTCGCGCTGGGCGCGCTGCTCTACCGGCTGAACGGCCTCGCGTTCGGCAATCCCGACGGAAGGAACGATCCCGACACCGCTTCATTCCTGCCGATAGGCCTGCACCTCGCGCTCGTGCTCGCCGCCGGCATCTGGCTGCCGCCCGCGCTCGTCGCGTGGTTCCAGCACGTGGCGGCGCTCCTGAACTGACATGGACTGGACGCCCCTTACGGCCAATCGCGATTCCTGGCAGCAGGCGGGCGAGCGGCTGCGCTCGGGCGAGCTTTCCCTCGTCAGCCTGTGGGGCGAGCCGCGCCTTGCGCACATGGCGGTGATCGACCGTGCAGGCGCTTTGCAGGTCCTCCACCTTGCCTGCGGCGCGAGCCGCTTCCCTTCCATCGGCCGGCTTCACCCGCCCGCGATCCGGCTCGAGCGCGCGATGCGCGACCTCGCGGATCTCGACGCCGAAGGCGCGCCGGATACCAGGGCCTGGCTGCGTCATGGCACGTCTTATCCCTTCCTGCCGGCGGAGGGCGAGAGCCTGCACCAGATCCCGGTGGGGCCCGTGCACGCCGGCATCATCGAGCCCGGTCATTTCCGCTTCACCGCCAATGGCGAGACTGTGGTGCGCCTCGAGGAGCGGCTCGGCTACGCGCACAAGGGCATCGACTCGCTCCTGGCGGGCGCGCCGCTCGAGCGGGCCGCAACACTCGCGGGCCGCGTCTCGGGCGACAGCACCGTCGCCTATGCGCTGGCATTTGCCCGCGCAGTCGAGGCCGCCCTGGGCGCGCAGATTCCCGCGCGGGCGGTGTATCTGCGCGCGCTAGCCGCCGAGCTCGAGCGGCTGGCGAATCACTTCGGGGACATCGGCGCGGTCTGCAACGACGCCGCGTTCAGCATCATGCATGCGAGCTGCGGCGTGCTGCGCGAGCAGGTCCTGCGCGCCTCGAACACCTGCTTCGGCCATCGCCTCATGATGGACTGCGTCGTGCCCGGAGGGATGCGCTCGGACCTGGCACCCGCGGGTAAGCAGCACATTGCGGCGCTGATCGCGCTCGTGCGGCAGCGCTTCCCCGAGCTGGTCGAGCTTTACGACAACACGGCGTCACTCAAGGACCGCACCGTCGACACTGGCATTCTCTCGTCCGCGCTCGCGCAGCAATTCGCTGCCGGTGGTTATGTGGGGCGCGCATCGGGCCGCAACTTCGACGCGCGCCGCACGCCGGGTTATCCGCCTTACGGCGACCTGCAGTTCGAAGTGCCGGTGGTCCAGGCCGGCGACGTGAACGCGCGCGTGTGGATCCGCATCCAGGAAGTGGAGCAGAGCCTCGCGCTCGTCGAACAGATCCTCGCCCGCCTGCCCGCCGGCCCCGTCAGCACAGCGCTTGCGGCGGCGCAGGCGGCCGAAGGGGTAGCGCTCGTCGAAGGCTTCCGCGGCGACATCTTCGCGTGGATCCGAGTCGGCGCCGACGGCCGCGTCGAGCGCTGCCATCTGCGCGACCCGTCGTGGTTCCAGTGGCCGCTGCTCGAGGCGGCGATCGAAGGCAACATCGTCGCCGACTTCCCGCTCTGCAATAAATCCTTCAATTGCTCGTACTCCGGCCATGACCTCTAGACTGCTGCTCAGGAACCTCATCCGCGGACCGCTGACCGAGGCGGCGCCGCCGCCGGACGAAGCCGCGCTGGCCGAGCTTGCCGAGCGGGTGAAGCAGGCTTCGCGCGCCCGGCTGGGACGCACGCTTTCGATACGCGAGGTGGATGCGGGCTCCTGCAACGGCTGCGAGCTCGAGATCCACGCGCTCAACAACGTGCTCTACGATCTCGAACGCTTCGGCCTGCGCTTCGTCGCCTCGCCGCGGCATGCCGACGTGCTGCTCGTCACCGGGCCGGTGACGGTGAACATGCGCGAAGCCCTCGAGCGCACCTACCAGGCCACTCCCGATCCGAAGTGGGTCGTTGCCGTCGGCGATTGCGCGCGCAACGGCGGCGTCTTCGCCGGCAGCAGCGCGTGCGTCGGCGGTGTTTCGGCGGTGCTGCCCGTCGACTTGCACATCTCCGGCTGCCCGCCGTCGCCGATCGCGTTGCTGAAGGGGCTGCTCGCGCTCGTCGAGACGGTGAAGTGATCGCCTCGTTATCGGCCAACTAGAAACTGCGCAGGACCTGCATCAGATTGTCAACCTTGCGTCCTGCGTTAGCCCGGCTCGATTTAAGGTTCCGCTCCACGCTCAAACCCGCAAAGAACGTCAGGACCATACCGGCTAAGTCGTTTACATCGGCCTTCGGCTTTTCCGCCTCGATATTCCTGGCAATGAGCCGCTTCAACTGCACTCGGCCGCGTTCCAGCATCTCGATCGCCGCAGGTGGCAGGATGGCAAGCTCGCGCATCGAACTAATGGCGAAACACCCTTTCTGCCCCTCAGTATTGCGCGGGCCGAGCTTCAGAAACTGCTCGATGTTGTCCCAGCCTAGGGGCTCCACCATGAGCAGCTCGCGCTGCGGCAGTCGATCGAGGTAGAAGCGCAGGCTCTCCAGAAACAGCTCCTCCTTGTCCGAGAACTCCGAGTAAAGGCCGGATTTGTTCACCCCGGTAGCCTTTTCCAGTTCCTGCAAGCTGGCGTCGGCAAAGCCATGCTTCCAGAACACAGGAAGGGCTTTTTCAAGGACTCCTTCGCGGCTGAAATTTCTAGGGCGGGCCATCTCCCCAGCTTACTTTAAAGAACCGATTAGTTCAATACCGCTTGACACGCCGCATCCACCACGTGCATTATGAACCGCCCGGTTCTAAATGACCCGGTGTGCAACTGCGGCTCACCTTTAGGAGTGGAAACGTGCTCAAGAGAAATTCGATGCGCTTCGCTGCCGCCCTCCTGACGGCGCTGGCCAGCTTGGTTGCCGGTCCGAACCCGGCTCTGGCTGCCGCACCCCAGGATCATGGCCAGGTGCCGGGCTTCTACCGACTGAAGGTCGGTGATCTCGAAGTGACCGCCCTATTCGATGGTGCCGCCGTATTCGATCAGCACTGGCTGACCGGAGAGAAGGCGACGCTGGATGGTGTCGCAAAGGCATT
>DASQAW010000162.1:0-14735 GCA_035635495.1 Burkholderiales bacterium | reverse complement strand
TAGACGAACGCCGCGGCGCTGCGCGCGCCGTGGCCTCTCGTGTAGATCAGGCGACCGACGCTTCGGCGGGCTTCTTCGACTTCTTCTTGGAGCCCTTGGCTTCGTCGTCGCCCGTAGCGGGCGCTTCGGTATCCGGTCGGTCGAGCAGCGTCACCAGCGCCAGAGGCGCGTTGTCGCCTTTGCGGAAGCCCATCTTGAGGATGCGGAGGTAGCCGCCGCTCCTCTTGGCGTAGCGCGGCCCGAGATCGCCGAAGAGCTTCTCGACGATGCCGCGGTCCCGTAAGCGATCGAACGCGAGCCGCCGGTTGGCAAGCGAGGGCTTCTTGCCGAGCGTGATCATCGGCTCGGCGACGCGGCGCAGCTCCTTCGCCTTGGGCAGCGTGGTGCGGATCTCCTCGTGGCGCAGCAGCGACACGGTCATGTTTCGCAGCATGGCGAGCCGGTGGGCCGACGTGCGGTTCAGTTTGCGGAGGCCGGAGCCGTGGCGCATTTTTTTCCCTTAGGTGCGGTGCTCGAGCCCGGCCGGCGGCCAGTTCTCGAGTTTCATGCCGAGGGTCAGCCCGCGCGAGGCGAGCACTTCCTTGATCTCGTTCAGCGACTTGCGGCCGAGGTTGGGCGTCTTGAGGAGCTCGGTCTCGGTGCGCTGGATAAGGTCGCCGATGTAGTAGATGTTCTCGGCCTTGAGGCAGTTGGCCGAGCGCACGGTGAGCTCGAGGTCGTCGACCGGGCGCAGCAGGATCGGGTCGACTGCAGGGGACTTCGGCTGCTCGGCGGGGAGCGCCGTGCCTTCGAGCTGCGCGAAGACCGAGAGCTGATCCACCAGCACGCGCGCGGCGTAGCGGATCGCTTCCTCGGGCTCGATCGCGCCGTTAGTCTCGATGTCCATGATGAGCTTGTCGAGGTCGGTGCGCTGCTCGACCCGCGCCGATTCCACCGCGTACGACACCCGGCGCACCGGGCTGAACGAGGCATCAAGGATGACGCGGCCGATGCCCTTCGTTTCCTCGGGCAGATAGCGCATGTTACCCGGCACGTAGCCGCGGCCCGACTCGACCTTGATCTGCATCTCGAGCTTGCCGCCCGAGGCGATGTGCGCGATCACGTGGTCTGGATTGACGATCTCGACGTCGTGCGCCGGCTCGATGTCGGCCGCGGTGACGGCGCCGTCGCCCTTCTTCTTCAGCGACAGGATCGCTTCCGCGCGGTTGTGCAGGCGGAACACCACGCCCTTGAGATTGAGCAGGATGTCGACCACGTCCTCGCGCACGCCGTCGAGCGTAGAGTACTCGTGCACCACGCCGGCGATCTGCACCTCGGTGGGCGCGTAGCCCGGCATCGAGGAAAGCAGCACGCGGCGCAGGGCGTTGCCGAGGGTATGGCCGTAGCCTCGCTCGAACGGCTCCATCGTCACTCTCGCGTGGTTGGGCGAGAGGTTCTGCACGTCGACGATACGCGGCTTCAGAAATCCGGATTGCGGCATTTGTTGGGTCCTGTGTACTGACTACTGGTTACTTCGAGTACAGCTCGATCACCAGGTGTTCGTTAATGGTGGACGACAGATCGGTGCGCGCCGGCATGGCCTTGAAGGTGCCCTTCAGCGCCTTGGAATCGACTTCCAGCCACTCCGGGAAGCCGCGCCCTTCGGCGGCCTCGGCCGCGGCCTTGATGCGCAGCTGGTCCTTGGACTTCGGCGCGACCTCGACCACATCGCCTGGACGCAGGCGATAGGAGGGGATGTTCACGCGCTTGCCGTTCACCAAGATCGCGTTATGGCGGACCACCTGCCGCGCCTCGCCCCGCGAGGCGCCGAAGCCCATGCGATATGTGATGTTGTCGAGCCGCGATTCCAGCAGCTGGAGCAGCCGCTCGCCGGTGACGCCTTTCGCGCGCGCGGCGTCGTGGTACGTGTTGCGGAACTGCCGCTCGAGCAGGCCGTAGGTATGCCGCATCTTCTGCTTCTCGCGCAGCTGCTTGCCGTAGTCGGAAAGTCGCGCGCCGCTCTTCTGGCCGTGCTGGCCGGGAGCGTAGGCGCGACGCTCAACCGGGCACTTGTCGGTGAAGCACTTTTCGCCCTTCAGGTAGAGCTTCTCGCCCTCGCGGCGGCAGTGCCTGCACTTGTCTAGGTTCTTTGCCATAGCTATACCCTGCGCCGCTTCGGAGGGCGGCAACCGTTATGCGGGATCGGCGTGACGTCGGCGATGCTGCCGATCTTCAGGCCGATCGCGTTCAGCGCGCGCACCGCGGACTCGCGGCCGGGCCCGGGGCCCTTGATGCGCACCTCGATGTTCTTCACGCCGCATTCCTGCGCCGCGCGACCGCAGCGCTCGGCGGCGACCTGCGCCGCGAACGGCGTCGACTTGCGAGAGCCCTTGAACCCGGCGTTGCCGGAGGTGGCCCAGGCGAGCGTGTTGCCCTGGCGGTCCGTGATCGTGACGATGGTGTTGTTGAACGAGGCGTGGATATGCGCGATACCCTCGGCTACGTTCTTCTTTACCTTCTTGCGCGCGCGGGCCGCGGCGGTCTGCTGCAGCTCCTGGCGTGTCGGTGCGCTTCTGCTAGCCATGTATTAGGCGGCCTTCCCTGCTGGAACGTTGAGTTTGATCGCGGCCTTGCGCGGCCCCTTGCGCGTGCGCGCGTTGGTGCGCGTGCGCTGCCCGCGCACCGGCAAGCCCTTGCGATGGCGCGAGCCGCGGTAGCAGCCCAGATCTATGAGCCGCTTGATCGACATCTGTACTTCGCGGCGGAGGTCGCCTTCCACGGTGAACTTGGCGACGTTCTCGCGGATACGATCGAGCTCGCTGTCGTTCAGGTCCTTGATCTTGCGCGACGACTGCACGCCGGCCGCGGCCAGAATCGCCTGCGCGCGCGCGCGCCCGATGCCGAAGATCGCGGTCAGCGCGATCTCGGCGTGCTGGTGATTGGGGATATTGATTCCTGCAATACGTGCCATATGGCGTGCCCTAGGCGGAACCCGAAATTATACCTGTTTTAACAAGGTGTTATCAACCTTGGCGCTGCTTGTGGCGCGGATCGGAGCAGATCACCCGCACGACGCCCTTGCGCCGCACGATCTTGCATTTGCGGCAAATCTTTTTCACTGATGCCATCACTTTCATCTGGTCCTCACTTTGCTCGGAACGTGATGCGTCCCTTGGTTAAGTCGTACGGCGTCATCTGCACCGTCACTTTGTCCCCAGGCAGGATGCGAATGTAGTTCATGCGCATCTTTCCGGAGATGAAGGCGTGGATCGTGTGCCCGTTTTCCAGCTTCACCCTAAAGGTCGCGTTCGGTAGGTTCTCCAGCACCTCGCCCTGCATTTCGATGACGTCTTCCTTGGCCATCAGCGGACCGGCAGGCCTCCCTTGAAGTTGGCCTTGCGCAGCAAGCTTTCGTACTGGTGAGTCATGATGTACGCCTGCACCTGGGCCATGAAATCCATGGTCACCACGACGATGATCAGGAGCGACGTGCCGCCGAAATAAAACGGCACGTTCCAGCGCAGGATCAGGAACTCCGGCAGCAGGCAGACGAGCGTCACGTAGACCGCTCCCGCCAATGTGAGGCGCGTGAGGATCTTTTCCAAGTACCGCGCCGTCTGGTCGCCCGGTCGGATTCCGGGCACAAAGGCCCCCGACTTCTTGAGGTTATCCGCGGTCTCCTTCGGGTTGTACTGCAAGGCCGTATAGAAGAAGCAGAAGAAGATGATGAGCCCGCCATAGAGCACCACGTAGATCGGCTGCCCCGGCGTCAGCGTGCCAGCGATGTCCCGCAGCCAGATCAGACCCTCGTGGCTGCCGAACCAGCCGAGCACCGTCGCCGGGAACAGGATCAGCGACGAGGCGAAGATCGGTGGGATCACGCCCGACATGTTGAGCTTGAAAGGCAGGTGCGAGCTCTGCCCGCCGTACACCCGGTTGCCGACCTGCCGCTTCGCGTAGTTGACCAGGATCTTGCGCTGCCCGCGCTCGACGAAACAGACGAAAGCCGTGACGACGACGACGGCGATGGCGATGAGGAGCGCGGTCACCGGATGCATGGCACCGGTGCGCACGAGCTCCAGCGTCCCGGCCACGGCGTTCGGCAGCCCGGCGGCGATGCCGGCGAAGATGATGATCGAGATGCCGTTGCCCAGGCCGCGCTCCGTGATCTGCTCGCCGAGCCACATCAGGAACATCGTGCCGGTGACGAGCGTCGTCACCGTCGTGATGCGGAACATGAGCCCGGGCTCGAGCACGAGATTCGGTTGTGATTCCAGCATGATGGAGATGCCGGTCGACTGGAAGAGCGCGAGGAACACCGTGCCGTAGCGGGTGTACTGCGTGATCTTGCGCCGGCCGGACTCGCCTTCCTTGCGCAGCGCGTCGAGCTGCGGGCTCACCGCCGTCATGAGCTGCATGATGATCGACGCCGAGATGTACGGCATGATGCCCAGCGCGAAGATGGTGAAGCGCCGCAGCGCTCCGCCCGAGAACATGTTGAACATGCCGAGCATGCCGCCCTGGTTGTCCTGGAAGAAGCCGGCGAGCACGTTCGGGTCGATGCCCGGCACCGGGATGTGCGCCCCGATGCGGAACACCACCAGCGCGCCGAGGAGGAAGAGCAGGCGCCGCTTCAGGTCGCCGTAGCGCATCCCCTTGCCGGGGTTGGGCAGCGTTGCCATCAGCTCTTCTTCGCTTCCTTCTCCGATGCAGGCTCGGGCTGCTCGGGCTTCTTGGCCTTCTTCTGTTTCACTTTTTTCTCAACCTTCGGCTTCTCGGTGAGCTGGATCGATCCGCCCGCGGCCTCGATCATGGCGCGCGCGCCCTTGCTCACCTGGATTTCCTTGAGCGCAATCTTGCGCTCGAGCTTGCCGGAAAGGATCACCTTCGCCGCGAGCGCCTTGCGCGACACGATGCCCGCGTCCTGCAGCGCGGCGAGATCGATCTCCGCGACGGAAATGCCCTGCAGCTCGCTCGTCCGTACCTCAGCGACATCCTCGCGGGTAGGCGAGTGGAAGCCGCGCTTCGGCAGGCGGCGATGCAGCGGCATCTGCCCCCCCTCGAAGCCAACCTTGTGGAAGCCGCCCGAGCGTGCCCTCTGACCCTTGTGGCCGCGGCCGGCGGTCTTGCCCCAACCCGAGCCGACCCCGCGGCCGACGCGATGCCGATTGCTCTTCGAGCCCGGCGCGGGTTTCAATGAATTCAATTTCATGAGTCGATCCGCACCAGGTGGTTGACCTTGTTGATCATGCCGCGCACCGCGGGCGTGTCGACCAGCTCCACGACGTGGTCGATGCGCTTCAAGCCCAGGCCGCGCACCGTGTCGCGCTGCGAACGCTCGCAGCCGGCGATGCTTTTCAACAACCGCACCTTGATCTTCCTCATTGCATGATTTCCTCGACGGTCTTGCCGCGGCGCGCCGCGATCTCGGCCGGCGTGCTCATGTTCTTCAGGCCGTCGAGCGTCGCCCGCACCACGTTGTAGGGGTTGGTCGAGCCGAAGCACTTGGCGAGCACGTTGGTGATGCCCATCACCTCGAACACCGCGCGCATCGGGCCGCCGGCGATGATGCCGGTGCCTTCCATCGCCGGCTGCATCAGCACTTTCGCCGCGCCGTGCCTGCCGATCACCGTGTGCTGCAGGGTGCCGTTCTTGAGCTTCACCTTGAAGAGCTTGCGGCGCGCCTCCTCCATCGCTTTCTGCACCGCCACCGGCACCTCGCGCGCCTTGCCCTTGCCCATGCCGATGCCGCCGTCGCCGTCGCCCACCACGGTGAGCGCGGCAAAGCCGAGCACGCGGCCACCCTTTACCACCTTGGTGACGCGATTCACCGCGATCATCTTCTCGCGCAGGCCGTCGCCGCGCTCTTCGTGCTGCATCCGGGGCTGGATCTTCGCCATAAGTGTCCTCTAAAACTTCAAGCCGCCGGCGCGCGCCGCTTCGGCGAGCGCCTTCACGCGGCCGTGGTAGCGGTAGCCCGCCCGGTCGAACGCGACCTTCTCGATGCCTTTCTCTTTCGCCTTGGCGGCGATGCGCTGGCCGATCATCTCCGCCGCCTTGCGGTTCGCGCCGTGCTTGAGCTGCGTGCGCACCTCCTTCTCGACGGAGGAGGCGGTGGCGAGCACCTTGTCGCCGGAGGCGGACGTGATCTGCGCGTAGATGTGCAGATTCGTGCGGTGTACCGTCAGGCGCACCGCGCCGACCTCGCGGATCTTGAGCCGTGTCTGGCGCGCGCGGCGCAGTCTGGATTCGTTTTTTGCGCTCATGATGATTACTTCTTCTTCGTCTCTTTCAACACGATGACTTCACCGGCGTAGCGCACGCCCTTGCCCTTGTAGGGCTCGGGGGCGCGCTGCGCGCGGACCTCCGCGGCGACTTGGCCGACGAGCTGCTTGTCGATGCCGCTGATCACGATCTCGGTCTGCGTCGGCGTGACGACCTTGATGCCCTTCGGCATCTGCTGCACCACCGGATGCGAGAAGCCGAGCGAGAGGTTCAGCTTGTCGCCCTGTGCTTGGGCGCGGTAGCCCACGCCGACGAGGGCGAGGCGTTTCTCGAAGCCCTTGGTCACGCCGTCGACCATGTTCGCCACCAGCGCGCGCATGGTTCCGGACATGGCGTTGGCATGGTTCGAGTTGCCGAGGGCCTTGAACACCACCTGCTCGCCCTCCTTCTTCACCTCGACGTTCGGGTCGGCGGTCCGCGCGATGGTGCCGAGCGGTCCCTTCACCGAGATATTCCCCGAGGCGATCGTCACCTCGACGCCTTTCGGCAGCGGAATCGGATATTTGGCGATGCGCGACATGGGCCGGTCCTTAAGCGACGATGCAGAGCACTTCGCCGCCGAGGCCGTCGGCGCGGGCCTTGCGGTCGGTCATCACGCCGCGCGAGGTCGAGAGGATCGCGACGCCCAGCCCGTTCATTACGCGCGGGATGTCGTTCCTGCCCTTATAGACGCGCAGCCCCGGTTTCGAGACGCGCTCCAGGCGCTCGATCACCGGGCGGCCGGCGTAGTACTTGAGGGCGATTGCGAGCTCCTTCTTCGCGCCGTTCTCGCGCGTCGCGAAGTCGTCGATGTAGCCCTCGTCCTTTAGCACCTTGGCGATCGCGCTTTTCAGCTGCGATGCGGGCATCGTGACTTCCGAATGGCCGACCAGCTGCGCATTGCGGATGCGGGTCAGCATGTCGGCGATCGGGTCGTGCATGCTCATAGCGTTGTCCTTACCCTGACTCTCTTACCCTGACCCACTTACCAGCTCGCCTTGATGATGCCGGGGATCTCGCCCTTGAGCGCCAGGTCGCGCAGCTTGTTGCGGCCGAGACCGAACTTGCGATAGACGCCGCGCGGCCGGCCGGTGAGGGCGCAGCGGTTGCGCAGACGCACCGGCGAAGCGTCGCGCGGCAGCTTCTGCAGCTTCATGCGCGCCTCCTCCTTCGCCTCCTCGGAGGCGCGGGAGTCGTAGATGATCTCGAGCAGCGCCGCGCGCCGCGCCTTGAACTTCTCGACGGTCTTGCGGCGTTTCTGGTCGCGCAGCTTCACTGCGAGCTTGGCCATAGTTCTCTCTTCAGTGCTTGAACGGGAAGCGGAACGCCGCGAGCAGCGCGCGCGCCTCGTCGTCGGTCTTGGCGGTGGTGTTGATGGCGATGTCCATCCCGCGGATCGCGTCGATCTTGTCGTACTCGACCTCGGGGAAAATGATCTGTTCCTTCACGCCGAGGCTGTAGTTCCCGCGTCCGTCGAAAGCGCGGTTGGAGACGCCGCGGAAGTCGCGAATGCGCGGGATGGCGATGTTGACCAGCCGGTCGAGGAACTCGTACATGCGAGCGCCGCGCAGCGTCACCATGCAGCCGACCGGGAAGTTGGCGCGGATCTTGAAGTTGGCGATCGACTTGCGCGATTTCGTCACCACCGGCTTCTGGCCGGCGATCCGGGTCATGTCGGCGACCGCGTTGTCGAGCACCTTCTTGTCCGTGGTGGTCTCGCCCACGCCCATGTTGAGCGTGATCTTCTTCAGTCGCGGCACCTCCATCGGGCTCTTGTAGCCGAACTTCTGCGTGAGCTCGGGCACCACCTTCTCGCGGTAGTACATCGCGAGGCGCGCGGGCGGCGCAGGGATGCGCGGTCCTTCGTCCTTGGCGACGGGCGCGGGCTTCGGCGCCTCCTTCTTGCCCTGCGGCTTGGCCTGCTGCGCCGGCTTCTGCTGCGGAGCGCCCTTGTCGCCACCCTTGGGCTTTGCGTCCTGTTTCTGGTCCTTGTCTTTCGCCATGGCTACGCTTCCACCTGCTCACCGTTGCCCTTGAACACGCGCACCTTGCGCCCGTCCTCGAGCGTCTTCACTCCGGCGCGATCGGCCTTCTGCGTGGCCGGATTGAAGAGCGCGATGTTGGAGACGTGGATCGGCAGGTCCTTGTCGACGATGCCGCCCTGCTCGCCCTTCATCGGGTTCGGGCGCTGATGCTTCTTCACCCGGTTCACGCCCTCGACCACCACGTGCTCGGCGTCGACCCGGCGCAGCACGGTGCCGCGCTTGCCCTTGTCGCGCCCGCTGAGCACGACCACTTCATCGCCCTTGCGGATGCGTTTCATCAGAGAACCTCCGGCGCGAGCGAAACGATCTTCATGAACTGCTCGGTGCGCAGCTCGCGCGTCACCGGCCCGAAGATGCGCGTGCCGATCGGCTCCATCTTCGGCGTGAGCAGCACCGCCGCGTTGCGGTCGAAGCGGATGAGCGAGCCGTCGGCACGCCGCACGCCCTTGGCCGTGCGCACCACGACGGCGTGGTAGATCTCGCCCTTCTTCACGCGGCCGCGCGGCGCGGCGTCCTTGATGCTCACCTTGATCACGTCGCCGATCGACGCGTAGCGGCGCTTCGATCCGCCGAGCACCTTGATGCACATGACCGCGCGCGCACCGGTGTTATCGGCGACGTCCAGCACCGACTCCATTTGAATCATTTCTAACTCTCCGCTCCAACTTGCATCGCCAGGCGATGCAGTTTTGGACCCCGTCCGGGGCGAGGAAGGCCGCGATTCTACTACTAAACGGCCTTCGATTTTTCAACCAAACGCGTAACGCGCCACGATTTCGTGCGCGACATCGGCCGGCACTCGGCGATTTCGACCAGGTCGCCCTCGCCGAACTCGCCCGACTCCACGTGCGCGTGGTACTTCTTCGACCGGGTAATGGTCTTGCCCATCATCGGGTCGCGCACACGCCGCTCGACCCGCACCACCACCGTTTTCTGCATCTTGTTGCTCGTCACCCGACCGAGGAGCTTCCTCTGGTTCTTGGCCGGCGCGGTCTGGGCCTGTGAACTTTGCTGTTGCGGGTTACTGCTCATTTGGCAGCCTTCTCCTTGAGAATCGTGCGCACGCGCGCGATGTCGCGCCGCACCTTCTTCAGCTGGCTCGTGTTGCCGAGCTGCTGGGTGGCGAGCTGCATGCGCAGGCCGAACTGGGCCCGCAGCAGCGCCTCGAGCTCCTTCTGCAGCTCCTGGGATTCCTTGCCGCGCAGTTCGCTCGGTTTCATCTAGCCTCCCAGCATCCGCTGCACGACGATGGTGCGGAAGGGCAGCTTGGCCGAGGCGAGCGCGAACGCTTCCTTGGCGAGCTCCTCGCTCACGCCGTCCATCTCGAAGATGATCTTGCCGGGCTGGATCTCGCTCACGAAATACTCCGGATTGCCCTTGCCGTTGCCCATGCGCACCTCGGCGGGCTTCTGCGACACCGGCTTGTCCGGGAAGACGCGGATCCAGATGCGGCCGCCGCGCTTGATGTGGCGCGACATGGCGCGGCGTCCCGCCTCGAGCTGGCGCGCCGTGAGACGGCCGCGGGTGGTGGCCTTCAGGCCGTATTCGCCGAAGGAGACCTTGGCGCCGCGCGTGGCGACGCCGGTGTTACGGCCCTTCTGCTGCTTCCTGTATTTGGTGCGTGCGGGTTGCAGCATCGCGCTATTCCTTCTTTTCCCCTTCCGGCTTCTCGATCTTCTTCGGCTTCTTCACCGTGGTCTTCGGAGCCGGGGCGCCTTCCTTCCTCGGTGCCGCGGCGCGCGGGCGCGCGGGTCCGCCGCGCTCGCCTCTCTTGCCGCCCGGGCGCGGCGCGGGTTTCTTCGCGCGCTTCGGCTCGGCCGGCGCCTCGGGTTGCGGCGTCGCCGGAGTGGCTCCGGGGATGGCCGCGGGCACTTCGCCCTTCGGCAGCACTTCACCCTTGTAGACCCAGACCTTGATGCCGATCACGCCGTAGCTGGTCTTCGCTTCGCCGAGGCCGTAGTCGATGTCGGCGCGCAGCGTATGCAGCGGCACGCGGCCCTCGCGATACCACTCGGTGCGCGCGATCTCGATGCCGTTCAGGCGGCCGGCGCTCATGATCTTGATGCCCTGCGCGCCCAAGCGCATCGCGTTCTGCATGGCGCGCTTCATCGCCCGACGGAACATGATGCGTTTCTCGAGCTGCTGCGCGATCGAGTCGGCGATGAGCTGCGCGTCGATCTCGGGCTTCCTGATCTCCTCGATGTTCACGTGCACCTGCTGCACGCCCATGATCCGGCGCAGCTCGGCCTTGAGCGCCTCGATCTCCTCGCCCTTCTTGCCGATGACGACGCCGGGACGGGCGGAGAAGATGGTGATGCGCGCGTCCTTGGCCGGCCGCTCGATCAGCACCCGGCCGACCGAGGCGTGCGCCAGCTTGCGCTTGAGGAAATCGCGCACCTTGATGTCCTCGGCCAGCATCGGCGCGAAGTTCTTGGTGTTCGCGTACCACCGCGAACTCCAGTTCTTGTTCACCGCGAGGCGGAAGCCCACGGGATTGATCTTCTGGCCCATCAGTCACCCACCGTGATGTAGATATGGCACGTGTGCTTGAGCACGCGGTTGCCGCGGCCCTTGGCGCGCGCCTGGAAGCGCTTGAGGAACATGCCGCGCTCGACGTAGATCGTCTTTACCTTGAGCGCGTCGATGTCGGCACCGTCGTTGTGCTCGGCGTTGGCGATCGCGGACTCGAGGAGCTTCCTCACGATGGCTGCGCCCTTCTTCGGCGTATAGGCAAGGATGCTCATCGCCTGGTCGATCGGCTTGCCGCGGATCAGGTCGGCGACGAGGCGCCCTTTCTGGGCGGACATGCGCGCACCGCGCAGGCTGGCTCTGGTTTCCATCATTTCTTCCCTGCCGGCGCCGCAGGCGCTGCCGCGGGCGCGGCGGCCGCCGGTGCCGCAGCCGGTCCCTGAGTCCCAGGCGGCGCCCGGCGGGCATCGCCAACGGCCTCCTCGGTTCTCTTGCCGACCGCCGAGTGGCTCTTGAAGATGCGCGTCAGCGCGAATTCGCCGAGCTTATGCCCCACCATGTTCTCAGTGATGTACACCGGCACATGCTGCTTGCCGTTGTGCACGGCGATCGTCAGGCCGACGAAGTCGGGCACAATCGTCGAGCGGCGCGACCAGGTCTTGATCGGCCGCTTATCGCTGGCGCCACGTGCCTTGTCGACCTTCGCCATCAGGTGATGGTCGACGAACGGGCCCTTCTTGATTGAACGTGCCATGGGCTAGTCCCTTATTTCACTCGCCGGTCGCGCACGATCATCACCTGCGTGCGCTTGTTGCGCCGGGTCTTGAATCCCTTGCTCTGCACACCCCACGGCGAAACCGGGGGCTGCGCCGCCGCCGTGCGACCTTCGCCGCCGCCATGCGGGTGGTCGATCGGGTTCATCGCCACGCCGCGCACGGTCGGGCGCACGCCGCGCCAGCGCACACGGCCCGCCTTGCCGATGGATTCGAGGTTGTGCTCGGCATTGCCGACTTCGCCTATGGTGGCGCGGCAGTCGATGTGTACCTTGCGGATCTCGCCTGAGCGCAGGCGCAGCTGCGCGTAGGAGCCTTCGCGCGCCAGCACCTGCACATGCGCACCCGCCGAGCGCGCAAGCTGGGCGCCCTTGCCCGGCTGCATCTCCACGCAATGCACCTCGGTGCCGATCGGAATATTGCGCAACGGCAGCGTATTGCCCGCCTTGATGGGCGCCTCGGAGCCGGACATGAGCTGCGTGCCCACCTGCACGCCCTTGGCGGCGAGCACGTAGCGACGCTCCCCGTCGGCGTAGAGCAGCAGCGCGAGATGCGCGCTGCGGTTCGGGTCGTATTCCAGCCGCTCGACCTTCGCCGGGATTGCATCCTTGCTGCGACGCCAATCGATGAGGCGCAGGTGGTGCTTGTGGCCGCCGCCCTGGTGGCGCACGGTGATGCGGCCGTAATTGTTGCGGCCGCTGCCCCGGCGCTGCGGCTGGGTGAGCGCCCAGTGCGGGTCGCCCTTGTGCAACTCGGGCGCGACCACCTTGACGAGCGCGCGGCGGCCCGGTGATGTCGGTTTGACTTTTACGAGAGGCATGATTATTCCGTCGCCGCGAAATTGATTTCCTGGCCTTCGGCGAGACGCACGTAGGCCTTCTTCCAGCTGCGCCGGCGCCCCGACAGGCGGCCGAAGCGCCGCTCCTTGCCGCGGACGTTCAGCACCGTGACGTCGTCGACCTTGGTCTTGAACATCAGCTCGATTGCCGCCTTGATCTGCGGCTTTGTCGCGTCGTCGGCCACGCGGAACACGTACTGGCGGTTCTTGTCCGCGACGAAAGTGCTCTTCTCCGAGACGACCGGCGCGAGCACCACGTTCATGAGCTGCTCGGCGTTGTATTTCTTCACCGCGGTCACTTGAGGATCTCCTCGAGCTTGGCCATCGCCGCCTTGGTCAGGAGCACGTTCTTCGACCGCACCAGTGCAACGGGGTTGGCGTGGCGCGCGGGCATCACCACGACGTTGGCGAGGTTGCGCGAGGAAAGCGCGAGCTTCTCGTCGACCTCGTCGGTGATGACGAGCACCTCGTCAAAGCCCATGTCTTTGACCTTCTTCGCCAGCAGCTTGGTCTTGGGTTGATCGACCCGGAACTCGTCCACCACGCGCAGGCGATCCTCGCGCGCGAGCTGCGAGAGGATCGAGCAGAGGCCGGCGCGATACATCTTGCGGTTCACCTTGTGGGTGAAGTTCTCGTCGGGCGAGTTCGGGAAGATCTTGCCGCCGCCGCGCCACAGCGGGCTCGAGGTCATGCCGGCGCGCGCCCGGCCGGTGCCCTTCTGGCGCCACGGCTTCTTGGTCGAGTGGTTGACGGCGCCACGGTCCTTCTGCGCACGCGAGCCGACGCGGGCGTTCGCCTGGTAGGCGACGACGACTTGATGCACGAGGGCCTCGTTGAACTCGCGGCCGAAGATGTCGTCGGTCGCGTTCACCGTGCCGCCGTTGCCGACCATTTTCAGTTCCATGTCGGCCCCTTATTTCTTCGCCGGCTGCGCGGCGGGCTTGGCCGCGGGTTTGGCCGCTTCCGGCTTGGGCGCCGGCTTCGGCTCGGCCTTCGGCGCGGCGGGCTTCGCCTGCTGCACCACGGGCTTCGAGATCTTCACCGCCGGGCGCACGACCACGTCGCGCCCCGCGGAGCCCGGCACCGAGCCCTTGACGAGCAAGAGTTGGCGCTCGGCATCGACTCGCACGACGATCAGGTTGGAGATGGTGCGGCGCTTGTCGCCGAGATGGCCCGGCATGCGCTTGCCCGGGAACACGTGCGCCGGGCTCTGGTTCTGGCCGGTCGAGCCGGGCGTCTTGTGCGAGATCGAGTTGCCGTGGCTCGCGCGCTGCGAATGGAAGTGGTGGCGCTTGATGACGCCGGCGAAGCCCTTGCCGATGGTCACGCCCTGGACGTCGACCTTCTGGCCCACCTTGAAGATCGTGCCGACGTCGAGTTTCGCGCCTGGTTTGAGGTTCGCCAGTTCTTCCGCCTTGGCGCGGAACTCGCGCAGCGTGTGGCCAGCCTCCACCCCTGCCTTGGCGAGGTGACCCGCGATCGGCTTCGTCACGCGCGAGGCGCGGCGCTTGCCGAACGCCACCTGCACGGCAGCGTAGCCGTCCTTCTCCGCGGTCTTGATCTGCGTCACCCGGTTGTCGGACACGTCGAGCACCGTGACGGGCTGCGTGCCGCCGTCGTCGGTGAAGATGCGCGTCATGCCGACCTTGCGGCCGACCAATCCTATCGTCATACCTTCCTCTTCTCGTTTGCCGGCCGATCCTCCGGCCGGTGCCGGCTGCAATTGGCCGGCGCTTCACCTAGTGATGCGTGCTACTGGACCTTGATCTCCACGTCGACGCCAGCCGGCAGATCCAGCTTCATGAGTGCATCGACGGTCTTGTCCGTCGGGTCGATGATGTCCATCAACCTCAGGTGCGTGCGGATCTCCAGCTGGTCGCGCGAGGCCTTGTCGATGTGCGGCGAGCGCAGCAGGTCGAAGCGCTGCTTGCGCGTCGGCAGCGGCACGGGTCCTCGGACCACGGCGCCGGTGCGCTTCGCCGTATCGACGATCTCGAGCGCCGACTGGTCGATTAGCCGGTAGTCGAACGCCTTGAGGCGGATCCTGATTCTTTGGCTTTGCATTTCGGCTATTCGATTATTTTGGCCACGACACCGGCACCCACGGTCTTGCCGCCCTCGCGGATGGCGAAGCGCAGGCCCTGCTCCATCGCGATCGGCGTGATCAGCGTCACCACCATCTTCACGTTGTCCCCGGGCATCACCATCTCGGTGCCCTTGGGCAGTTCCACCGACCCCGTCACATCGGTCGTCCTGAAGTAAAACTGCGGCCGGTAGTTGTTGAAGAACGGCGTGTGCCGCCCGCCTTCTTCCTTGCTCAGCACGTACACCTCGCACTCGAACTTCGCGTGCGGCGTGATCGAGCCC
>DASQAW010000161.1:0-10286 GCA_035635495.1 Burkholderiales bacterium | reverse complement strand
CCGGTGCGATCCTGATTCCCCTCGCGTGGCGCATCCTAGAATAGCCAGATGCGTACCGTGATGCTTACCGGCGCCGCGGGCAACCTGGGCCGCGCAGTCGCGAGCGCCTTTGCCGGGGTGGGCGACAACCTCGTGCTCCTGGATCTGAAGCGCGGCGCCCTGCAGGACGGCGAGCGGCAGATGTTCGTCGAGACAAACCTCCTGGACGCGCAGAGCGTGCAGGCGGCGGTGGACAAGGCGGTGCAGCGCTTCAAGCGCATCGACGTCCTCTGCAACATCGCCGGAGCGTTCCGCATGGGCTCGCCGGTGCACGAGACGTCGGACAAGGACTGGAACTTCCTCTTCGACGTGAACGCGCGCACCGTGCTCCACATGTCGAGGGCAGTGGTGCCGGTGATGCTCAAGGCGGGCGGCGGCAAGATCGTCAACATCGGCGCCTTCGCCGCGCAGAAGGGCGCCGCGCAGATGGGCGCTTATGTCGCGTCGAAGAGCGCGGTGATCCGGCTGACGGAGACGATGGCCGCCGAGCTGCGCGAGAAGAACATCAACGTCAACTGCGTGCTGCCGACCATCATCGATACGCCGGAGAACCGCGCCGCGATGGCGGATGCGGACCCGAAGCGCTGGGTCGCCCCCAATGACCTGGCGCAGGTGATCGTCTTCCTCGCATCGGACGCGTCACGGGCGATCCACGGTGCGGCGCTGCCGGTTACTGGATTGAGCTGACCATGAATCGTGAGCGACGTCGCTTCATGGCAGGCATCGGGGCCGCGGCGATAACCGCATCGGCGCGCGCGCAGGGCGCGCAGTTCCATTACCGCCTGGGCCTGAGCCAGCCGCTCGACAGCCCGAACTACATCCGCCTCCGGGAAATGGCGGAGCGCGTGCGCGCCGAGACGGGCGGCCGCGTGCAGGTCGACGTGCTCGGCGCCGGCGCGCTCGGCTCCGACAACCAGATGCTCGCCATGGTGCAGAAGGGCGAGCTCGAGATGTACATGGCGGGCAACGTCTGGGGACCGCTGGTGCCGGTCACCGAGATGCCGGGACTGCCGTTCACCTTCAAGACGCCGAAGGACGTGTTCGCCGCGCTCGACGGCGACCTTGGCGACTACATCCGCGGCGAGCTTGCCGCGAAGGGCATCCACCAGTTTCGTCTCGGCTTCGACAACGGCTTTCACCAGCTCACGACCCGCACCCAGCCGATTCGCACGGTCGAGGACCTGGCGGGCATGACGATCCGGACGCCGTTCCAGAGGATGACGGTCGACTTCTTCGAGTCGATCGGCGCCAAGCCGAAGACCTTCACGCTCAACCAGCTCTACCAGGTGCTGAAGGACCAGACGGTCGACGGTCAGACCGATCCGTACCAGATCATCGTGCTGCTCAAGCTCTACGAGGTGCAGACGTATCTCAGCATCACGAACCACTGGTGGTCGGGCTTCACGCTGAACGCGAACCTGGAGAAGTGGCAGGCGCTGCCGGCCGACCTCCAGGCCGTCATCACCAGCCACGCGCACGCGGCCGCGCTGGCGCAGCGCGAGGACGTCGCGCGCATCGAGGCCGGCGCGCTCGAGCTCCTGCGCGGCAAGGGCATGATCGTCAACGAGACCGACACCAGCGGCTTTCGCCGCCACCTGGGCGCGTTCTACGCGCGCTGGAAGGGCATCTACGGCGAGAAGGCCTGGGCGCTCCTCGAGAAGCGCGTCGGCAAGCTGGTCTAGGCCGGCTTGCCGCCCAGCAGTCGTTCCAGGTCGCGCACGATGCTCGCGGTATCGGGCACCTGGCGACCGAGCGTGCCGAGGAGCACGCGCACCGGCAGGTCGGTGAGCGTCGGATTGGGGTGATCGCGCAGGTGGCCGACGTTCTGCAGCGCCGGGATGATGCGGCCGCTGCGCACCCCGGCCATCTCGTTCTCGAGTCCCTGGATGATCGCGGCCTGGGCGCGCGCGATGCCGAGGAGTAATTCAGCGAGCTGCTGGGCCGAGATTTCCATTGGCGCTGCCTCCTTGGCCGCGATGGTAGCATCGCCGCGATGTTCAATTGGCGCCGGCCGACCAACCTCGGGGTGAAGGACGGGCGCTTGGCGCCCTGCAAGCCGAGCCCCAACTGCGTCTCCTCGCAGGCGGACGCCGCCGATCAAGAGCACTACATCGCGCCGATCCCGTTCCGCGGCTCGATGGCAGACCTGCGCCGTGCCGTCGAGTCCATGGAGCGCGCGACGGTGATCAAGGCCGAGCGCAACTATCTGTACGCCGAGTTCCGCACCCGGTTGATGCGCTACGTGGACGACGTCGAGCTCTACTACGATGAAAAGCAGCGGCTGGTGCACGTGCGCTCCGCCTCGCGCCTCGGGCGGCGGGACTTCGGCGTCAACCGCGAGCGCGCGGAGGCGCTGCGCGGACTCATCCAAGGTGGACGATGACGGGCTGGTGATCCGAGGCGCGGTTGTCGCCGTCGACCGAGATCGATCGCAGGCGCGGCACGAGGTCCTCGGTCACGAACACGTAGTCGCAGCAGTACGGCGACTGGCCCGCCTCGCGCTCGTGAACGCGGAAGGTGTGGGGATGCGGCACGCACGGATGCAGCGCCTCCCAGGCGTCGATGAATTTCGGCGTCGGCGCGAGGAACGCTTCGAGGAACCGCCCGCGCAACGGATCGTCGGGCGGCATGTTGAAGTCGCCGCACACGATGGCGGTCTCGGGGTGTGGGAATGGCGCGAATGGGCCTTCGGTCTCCTCGTTAGCGGTTTCCCTGTTGGCTTCGGCATGCACATCGCGCAGGTGCTCGATCTGCGCGGCGCGGTGGCCGCTCGAGTAGTACTCGAGGTGCGTGGTGATGACGCGCAGCGGGCCGAAAGGCGCCTGGATCACCGCCTCGAGGGCGATGCGCGGCATGCTGGGCGCGCGGGTTCGCGGCCAGGGCAGCGAGTGGCGCATCACTCGGCCGACCGGAAAGCGAGAGGCGATGAGGTTGCCGAAGCGCCGGCGCGCGCCTTCGGCACCGGGTACGTCCACGGCGGAAGCGAACAAAACGAAGAACCCCGGAAATTCGCGCTTCAGCGCCTCGACCTGGTTCTCGCCCTGGCTGCCGGGAAGGTCCGCGAAGCCGATGTTGATTTCCTGCAGGCACAGCACGTCCGGGTCGGCGATGCGCCGCGCTTCATGCGCGATGCGCGCGGGGTCGACGACGCCATCGATGCCGCGGCACCACTGGACGTTCCAGCTTAAGAGCCGCACTACAGCCGCACTACTTAAGGTTCTTGAGGTTCAGCGCCACCATCTCGATCTGCAGCGCGAACGCGCGCATCTCGGGTTGCCGCTGCAGCCAGTCTAGAGCGGCGATTACGGTTTTCGCGATCTCGGCAGCGGATTTGTGCTCGACCCCGGCGAGGAGGGCGACGACTTCCTTCCAGCCCTGCTTCTCGGCCGTGTCGCGCGCCTGGATCAGGCGCTTTTCGATCGCCGGCCGATCCAGGTTGGTCGGCCATCTAAGGGTTTCTTCGCCTTCCGCCACTCATCCCTCCCGGACGGGAGGATAAGGCGTATCTAGTGCGAGCGGGCGGGCAATACTTCACCCGCCGAGCCAAAGGGCTGCACGCCCGACTCCATGTCGGCGAGGAAGTCCACCATCATCAGGAAAATGTGGTCCGGGACCGGCTCGGCGCCTTGCATCCAGCGCGAAAAGGCGCCCGGCGGCGCGTCGAGCAGCTCGCGCAGGCGTTCCTCGCCGCCCAGGAGGCGGGCGGCCTTGCGCAGGGCGCGGAGCTGGAAGTTGGCCACGCGGCCATCTTGAGGATGGCGCGTGATGCCCGAAGCGGCCCGGGCTAGTCCGTTTAGCCCGCGCGGTAGGCGCGCCCGCGCAATTTGCCGCGCGAGATCGCGCCCTTGCGCGACTCGGAGCCGAAGTTGTGGCTGTTGTCGCCCATCATCTTCGCCACCTCGCGCATGCGCTGCTCCGCGATGGTCTCGCGGCTCTTGGCCTTGCCGTATTTGCGTTTCATGAGGGGCCGGATTCTATCCTATGGCTAACCCGTGTATTGCAAGACATTGAGCCCGGCGTTCCAGTCGGTCACGAACATAAGCCCGTCGGGCATGACGTAGAGGTCGGCGGTCTTGGCGGCGCGCGTGACCTTGGGCCGCGGGTCGATCATCTTCTGCGGGGTGGGCGGCACCCAGTAGGCGATTTCCTTGGGAGCGAACGCGTCCTTGATGTCGAAGATCCGCACCCCCGCGTTGTTGTAGGTCGCGAAGATCGTCTCTTCGCTCTGCATCGAGCCCGGCCGGTTCTCGTGCAGGTTGTGCGGGCCGAAGGTTCCGGGCGCCGCGCACCAGTCGCGCTCCCGCGGCGTCGGCAGGGTCGCGATCGGCACCGGGTTCTGCGGCGCGCGCACGTCGAGCACGAAGGTATGGAACATGCCCTTGGCGCACTTCTCCGCGTTCGCCTCGTCGGCCACCACCACGAGGTTGCGCCCGGGGAGCGGCAGCGCCGTGTGCGTGCCTCCCGGGAACGGCGGCGACCAGTTGACGTGCGACAGCAGCTTCGGATTGCGCGCATCGCTGATGTCGTGCACCGTCAGCCCGCCGTCGCGCCACGAGGCGTAGCCACGGTCGCCCGAGGTGAGCATGTGGTGCAGCGCCGCGCGGCGTCCCGGCGGCAGCGCCGGCTTCTCGCCGGCGGCGCGGTTCATCCCCGGCAGCCACCAGCGCGAGACGATCTCGGGCTTGGTGATGTTGTTGAGGTCGACGATGCACAGCATGTGGTCGGTGAAGCCGTCGAAATGCGCCGAGACATAGGCGTATCGACCTCCCGTCCACCAGGACCGGTTGACGCCGAAGCCGGGGATCTCGAGGAAGGCGATTTCGCGAAGCTCGCCTGGCTTGGATATGTCATGGATGCTGAGCCCCGAGCGGAACTTGCCCTGCTTGGTCATGCTGTCGGCGAGATTGTTCTCGAAGTAGCCGCGCTGGTTGTCGTAGGACTGCAGCGCGACGATGTCGGCGCCGTTGGCCGCGAGGAGCATGTCGTTCGCGACCTGGAGCTGGTGCGTGCGCGTAAGGCCGCCCGGGTGCCAGTAGTGCACGGGCTTGAGCTGCCGCGGGTCTGCCGCATCCAGGATCGTGATGCCGCCGCTGAACATGTGTCCGACGTAGACATGGCGCCGGTTGACCATCACCTGCACCGCGTCGGGGCGGCCGCCCTGGTCGCTGTACGAGACATGGCGGATGCGGTGCCCGATGCCCTGCGGCGGGATATCGGCTTCCGATTGGGCGTGCGCGCTAACCGGCAGGCAACCGAGGGCGGCGAGCGCTTTCAGATGTTCGCGACGAGTAGTCATGGAAGTTCCTTGGGCGCATCATGGCGGTGGGAGAAACCATGCGATTCTTGGCCTGCTCGTTGGCGCTGATTGTCGCACTGGCGGCCCGCCCTGCGTCGCCGCAGGACAAGCCTGACGAGATCCTTTCGGCGGTCGTCGGCGTGCAGGCGAAGGCGCTGCCGAACGCGCGCAGCGCCGCCACGCTCGGCAGCGAGCGGCGCGGCACGGGCGCGCTGATCCGCGACGGCCTGGTCCTCACCATCGGCTACCTCGTGGTCGAGGCCGAGTCGGTCCGGGTGGTCGCGGCGGACGGCCGCGTGCTGCCCGCCGCCGTCGCGGCGTACGACCATGCGAGCGGTTTCGCGCTTCTCAGGCTGCTCGGCGGCTCGACCGGAAAGCCGCTGCCGCTTGGCGATTCCGCGGCGCTCGCCGAGCGCGCTCCGGCCATGGTGGTGACGGCGCCATCGCGCGAGTCGCCTTCGCTGGTCTACGTGGTCTCGCGGCGACGATTCTCGGGCAGCTGGGAGTACATGCTCGACGCGGCGATCTTCACCTCTCCGCCGGTGGACGAATGGTCGGGCGCGCCGCTCATCAGCTCGAAGGGCGAGCTGCTCGGCATCGGCTCGCTCGTCGTCCCCGATGCCGCAGGGCCGGGCACGCAGTTGCCGGGCAACCTGTTCGTGCCGGTCGACCTGCTGAAGCCGATCCTCGACGATCTGCTCGCCGACGGGCGCCGCAAGGGCCCGGCCCGGCCGTGGCTCGGCATGAATGCCGACGAGGTGCGCGGCCACCTTTTCGTCTCGCGCGTCTCGCCCGAGGGCCCGGCCGAGCGCGCGGGCGTGCGCGACGGCGACATCGTCATCGCCGTGGGAGGCGAGGCGGTGAGCAGCCTCGCCGACTTCTACCGCAAGGTCTGGGCGCGCGGCGAAGCGGGCGTGGAGATTCCGCTGCGCGTGCTGCAGGGAGCGCAGGTGAAGGACATCGCCGTGCGCTCCATCGACCGGGTGGCTTACTTCCGGCCTGCCTTGACGTACTAGAGTGACTTACTCGAGCCCGAAAAGGTCGCGCGGGTACGGCTGCACTCCGGGGAGCAGGGTATACGGCGGCCGGCGACGCAGCGCCGGGTCCGGGCTGCCGGCGACGTAGCTCACGTTCCTGCGCATGCCGTCGAGGTAGAGGTTCGGCCCGCCGAAGTAGCGCGCCGCATACTCGTACGTGCGGCCGAGCTGTGCTTCGAGGCGCCGCGTCGCGCCCTCGTAAAAACCAGGTGTCTGCGCTACGAGCTCTGCGGATGAGGCAAACGCCGGCAGGCTGCGGCCGCGCGGCGCGCCGAGGCGGCCGAGGACGAATTCCGGATACAGCCGATCGCGGCATTTCTCGAGGTAACAGCGGTCGGACATCTGGGCGATGATGTCGGCCGTGCCGAGGAGCTGCCCGAGGCGCCGCGGCAGCCCGGCGCTGATGCGGATCAATTCGGGCCTGCGATCGTAGCCGGTGAAGTGCAGCAGCGTCGCCGCGAGCTGCGCCTCGCGCTTCTCCAGCCCGAGCTCGGGCCCGTAGCGGCGCACGAACATGGCGCCGCGCCCGACATGCGTGATCGTGTATTCGGCGCCGTAGCGGTGGCGGTGATCGTTGCGCTTGCGCAGGTAGCCGATGTCGTGGAACAGCGCCGCGATCACGCCGACGATGAAGAGATCCGGAACCAGCGGCTCGCCGCCGTCGCGGCTGCGCTGGTAGCCGTCCATCAGGCGCGCCATCGCGAGCGTGACGTCGAGCACGTGCTGGACGTCGTGATACTCGGTGTCGCACGGCCAGTACGCGAGATCGCCGCCGTCGTACATGCGCGCGATGTCGGCGAAGGCGCGCTCGAGCCCTCGCGGGCTGGCGTGGGGAAAGAGATTGCGGTAAATGCGGACGACTTCTTCGCCGACCGCCGCGGGGTCGGTGGTGCGGATCGAATCGCTGATGTCGTAGTCGTTTCGACGCATGCGCGCAGGGGGTTTCCCCGCGCCGAGTATAGGGATAGCATCGGCCATCGGGCATGACCTTTTCCACAGGTGACCGGCTTCCCGCTGACCGAAGAGGAGAAGGCGCAGATTCGAAGCCGCCTTCACGCGCTTGAAATCGAGCACCACGACCTCGATGACGTGATAAACCGCCTTGCTGCCGACCCGACGCAGGACCGGCTGCAGCTGCAGCGCCTCAAGAAACGCAAGTTGCTCCTGAAAGACCAGATCCAGCGCCTGCGCGCGCGGCTGATCCCCGACATCGTCGCTTGATCGCACTGATCCAGCGGGTGAGCACGGCGAGCGTGCGCATCCAGGGCACCGAAGTCGCCGTCATCGGCAAGGGCATCCTCGCGTTCGTCGGCGTCGAGCGCGGCGACGGCGAAACAGAAGCGACGCGCCTCGCCGAGCGCGTGCTCGCCTACCGCATCTTCGCCGACGGTCAGGGCAAGATGAATCTATCGCTCAAGGACATCAGCGGTGAGCTGCTCGCCGTGCCGCAATTCACTCTCGCCGCCGACACCAATAGCGGGCTGCGCCCGAGCTTCTCCAGCGCTGCGGCGCCTGCGGACGGCGAGATGCTCTTCCTCAGGTTCGCCGAGAAGGCAGCCGAAGGCGTGCATGTCGCCACCGGGCGCTTCGGCGCCGACATGCAGGTCAGCCTGGTGAACGACGGGCCGGTGACTTTCTTGCTGCGGGTTTCGCCTCGACCGTCCTGAAGGTGGCGGGCGAGACGAACTCAATCATCTCCAGATCGCGCGAGTGCTTGAGCTCGCGATGGCGGATGCGCGGCGGCTGGTAGAAGCAGCTGCCGGCCTTCATCATGACCTCGCCGACGCCCTCGTACTCGAACAGCACCCAGCCCTTCAGCACGTAGACGAACTGCACCGCGACGTCGTGGTAGTGCCACTCGCCGTGCGGCGCCCTGCCGGGACGCACGCGGATCACGTGCGCCACCATTTTCCCCTTCGTGGCGCGCTTGATGCCGAGGTCGCGGTATTCGAAGTAACTGCGCAGGCCGCGGCGCGCGAAGCGCGAGCCCTTGCGGTGATTGACGCTGAATCGAGCGGTCATGGGGCGATGATTCTAGGATAAGCTTCGGAGCCCATGTTCGAGCAGTTCATTGGCACGAAGCCGGTCGAGGAGCGGCATCGCATCGATCTGGGCGCCCTCGAGAAATTCCTCGGCTTCCGCATTGCGCAGATCGAGCAGTTCAAGGGCGGACAGTCGAATCCCACGTACCGGCTGAGCGCTTCGACCGGAAAGAAATACGTCCTGCGCCGCAAACCACCCGGCAAGCTGCTGCCCTCGGCGCACGCGGTCGATCGCGAGTATCGCGTCATCGCGGCGCTCCATCCCGCCGGCTTTCCGGTCGCGCGTCCGCACGCGCTGTGCGAGGACGAATCCGTCATCGGCACCGCGTTCTACGTCATGGATTACGTCGAGGGCCGCGTGCTGTGGGACCAGAGCCTGCCCGGCATGACGAAAGCCCGGCGCTTCGAGATCTGGGACGAGCTGAACCGCGTGATCGCCCAGCTGCACAGCCTGGACTACCGAACGCTCGGCCTCGAAACCTTCGGCAAGCCCAGCAGCTACATCGAGCGCCAGGTGGCGCGCTGGACCAAACAGTACCAGGCCTCCGAGACCGAGCGCATGGAGGCGATGAACAACCTCATCGACTGGCTGCCGAAGAACATCCCGCCGGAAAATGCCACCACGGTCGTGCATGGCGACTACCGCCTCGACAACGCGATTTTCCATCCGAGCGAGCCGAGAATTCTCGCCGTGCTCGACTGGGAGCTCTCGACGCTCGGCGATCCGCTTGCCGATTTCGCGTACCACTGCATGAGCTGGCACATCCCGCCGGGGCAGTTCCGCGGCATCGCCGGGCTCGATCTGGCGCAACTCGGCATCCCGAGCGAGAGTCAGTACGTGCAGATGTATTGCAAGCGGACCGGGCGCGCGGGGATCGACCAGTCGCATTGGGACTTCTATCTGGCGTACAACCTGTTCCGCATCGCCGCGATCCTGCAAGGCATCCGCAAGCGCGTGGTCGACGGCACCGCGGCGAGCGCCCACGCCAAGGATGCGGGCGAGCGAGCGCGGCCCATGGCCGAGCTCGGCTGGAAGCAAGTGGAAAAGATACTGAGGAGGGCAGCGTGAACTTCGATTACACGCCGAAAGTGCAGGAGCTGCGCGAGCGCGTCACGGCGTTCATGCGCGAGCACGTCTATCCGAACGAGCACAAGTGGCATGAGCACACGCGCTCGGCGAAGCGCTGGGAGGTCGTGCCGATCATCGAGGAGCTCAAACCCAAAGCGCGCGCCGCGGGGCTGTGGAACCTGTGGCGGCCGAAGTCGCACGGCGGCACGCTGACCAACCTCGAGTACGCGCCGCTCTGCGAGATCATGGGCCGCGTCGAATGGGCGCCGGAGGTCTTCAACTGCTCGGCGCCCGACACCGGCAACATGGAGACGCTGCTCAAGTACGGCACGCCCGAGCACATCAAGGACTGGTGCGAGCCGCTGCTGGAAGGGAAGATCCGCTCCGCGTTCCTGATGACCGAGCCCGACGTCGCTTCTTCGGACGCGACGAACATCCAGACGCGCATCCAAAGGGATAGAAGCGGCTCTGGCAACGACTATGTCATCAACGGCAAGAAATGGTGGTCGAGCGGCGCGGGCGACCCGCGCTGCAAGATCTACATCGTCATGGGCAAGACCGATCCGGACAATCCGTCGCGCCACAGCCAGCAGTCGATGATTCTGGTGCCGGCAGGCACCCCCGGAATCAAAATCCTGCGCCATCTGCCCGTCTTCGGCTACGACGACGCGCCGCACGGCCACATGGAGATCGAAATGAAGGAGGTCCGCGTGCCGGCGTCCAACGTGCTGCTCGGCGAAGGCCGCGGCTTCGAGATCGCGCAGGGCCGGCTCGGGCCCGGCCGCATCCATCACTGCATGCGC
>DASQAW010000160.1:0-9240 GCA_035635495.1 Burkholderiales bacterium | reverse complement strand
CGCCGCATTTCGACGCCAGCGAGGCGCCCCAGGACATCGCGCCGGAAACCGAGACCGCATGCTTCCGGGTCGCGCAGGAAGCGATCACCAACGTGCTGCGGCACGCCAGGGCGCACAACCTGTGGCTGCGGCTTTTCACCGCGGGCGGGCGCCTCGCGCTTTCGGTGCGCGACGACGGCCGCGGCTTCGACCTCGAGGCGGTGCGGCGCCGCGGCGCGAGCGGCGCGAGCCTCGGCCTCGTCGGCATGGAGGAGCGCGTCGCGCTCGCCGGCGGCTCCCTCGAGATGCGCGCCGCGCCGGGTCAGGGAACGGTGCTCCTCGCGAGCTTTCCGCTGCGCAGCCGCGGCAGCGAGCAGGCCGCCTGATGATCCGCGTGCTCCTCGCCGACGATCACGCGCTGGTGCGGGCGGGAATCCGCTCGCTGCTTGGCGCGATGGCGGAGGTGCAGGTGGTGGGCGAAGCGGCGAGCGGCGAGGAGGCGCTCGAGCTTGCCTTGCGCGAGCAACCCGATGTCGTGCTCATGGACATCGCGATGAAGGGAATTACCGGACTCGAGGCCGCGGCGCTGATGCGCGAGCGCGTCCCCTCGGTGCGCGTGGTAATTCTTTCAATGCATTCGGGCGAGGAGTACGTGCTGCAGGCGCTGCGCGCCGGCGCCGCCGGCTATCTCCTCAAGGATGCGGCCACCGGCGAGCTCGAGCTCGCGCTGCGCAGCGTGATGCGCGGCGAGAGCTGGCTCAGTCCTGCGGTCTCGCGGCAGGTCGTCGAGGGCTACGTGCAGCGCACGGGCGGCGATGCGGCGCCGGAAGTGCTCACTGCGCGCCAGCGCGAGGTGCTGCGGCTGGTCGCCGGCGGCAAGAGCACAAAGGAAATTGCCTTCCTGCTCAATCTGTCGGTGAAAACGGTCGAGACGCATCGCGCGCAGATCATGGATCGCCTGGGCATCCGCGACGTCGCCGGTCTGGTGCGTTACGCGCTGCGCACCGGGCTCGTGCCGCCCGACGGCTGACAACTTCTGACGTTCTCAGGGATTTCCGAAGCGGACTTCGGGAACTTCCCGATATGCGCAAACCGGCGCTCTGCATATCCTCCTTTGCATGGAGGAATCGACGCGCCTGCGAAAGGTGGCGATCGCAGACGACAGCCCGGCGTTTCTTGCCGCAGCCGCCAACTACGTAGCCACCCTGCCCGGGTTCATGCTCGCGGGCATCGCCAGCACGGCACCGCAGGCGCTCGCGCTGGTCGAATCGGCGACGCCCGACGTGCTGCTGCTCGACCTCGGACTCGGGCCGAAACGCGGCCTCGAGCTGGTGCAGCGCGTGAAAGCCGCGCCGGCGGCGCCCGCAGTCGTCGCGCTAGCCCTGTTCGATACGCCCGAAGCGCTCGCCGCTGCAAAGCGCGCCGGCGCCGACGAGCTCGTCGGCAAGGAGTGCTTCATCGCGGGTCTTTCCCAGGCGCTGGCGCGGCTTTTTCCAGGCGCTTCTTAAACACCGTCATTTCCTTTTCGGCCTGCCGGTCGCCCTTCGCGCGCGCGGCCTCGATGCCGCGCGCATAAGCCTCGATCGCGGCAGCCGCCTGTCCGGCGTCCTGCAGGGCACGGCCGAGCGCCTTCCATGCCGCGGAATACAGCGGATCGCGCTCGACGGCGTCGCGCAAGTACTGCGCGGCGCGCGCAGGATCGCCCGCCTTCGCGTACTCGCGGCCGAGCGAGTAGCGCAGCAGCGCGCCGTCGCGCGGCGTCCCGATCAGCTTCTCAAGGCTCGAAATCATTGGGCTAAGATAACCTGCATGAAGACCTCGATCCAGACGCGCGACGCGCCCGAGGCGATCGGCACGTATTCGCAGGCGGTGCGCGCGGGCAACACGGTCTATCTCTCCGGGCAGATCGGTCTCGATGCGGCAACCATGCAGCTCGCCGAGGGCATCGAAGGCCAGACGCATCGCGTGTTCCGCAACCTCGCTGCGGTCGCCGCGGCGGCGGGGCTCGGACTGGAGCACGCCGTGCGCATGACCGTTTACCTCACCGATCTCGCGCATTTCGCCCGCGTGAACGAGATCATGGCGCAATACGTGCGCGAGCCCTACCCGTCGCGCGCCGCCGTCGGCGTCGCGGGCCTGCCGCGCGGCGCACTGGTCGAGATCGACGCGATCCTGCACGCGGAGTGAAGCCGGCGCGGCTCGAGAAGCTGGGGCTGCGCTCCCGCTTCGACTTCGTCCTGCACCTGCCGCTGCGCTACGAGGACGAGACCGTCCTCACGCCGGTCCACGCGGCGCCCGCCGGCCGTGGCGTCCTGGTGGAGGCGCGCGTGCAGCGCGCTGCGGTCGTCTTCCGCGGCAAGCGCCAGCTCCTCGTGAATGCCGAGGGGCTGGTACTGCGCTTCTTTCATTTCCGCAATACTCAGCTCGCGCAGTTCAAGCAAGCCATCGACGAGGGCCTGCACGTGCGCGCCTTCGGCGAGGTGCGCCGCGGCCTGCTCGGCGCCGAGATGGCGCACCCGCGCTACCGCTTCGTCAGGCCGGGGCAGCCGCTGCCCGAGACCCTCACGCCGGTCTATCCCGCGAGCGCCGGCATCGGCCAGGGAACGCTGCGTCCGAAGGTGCTCGAGGCGCTCGATGCCGGGGCGCTCGAGGACACCGTGCCGCCGGGGTTGCGCGCGAAGTATGCACTGCCCCCGTTCGATGAATCGGTGAGGCTCCTGCACCGTCCGCCGCCGGGCATCGATGCCGCGTCGCTCGTCGAGCGCACGCATCCCGCATGGCGACGCGTGAAGTTCGACGAGCTGCTCGCGCAGCAGCTGTCGCTGCGCCTGGCCTACCGCAGGCGGCGGAGCCGCAGCGCGCCGGTCCTGCGCGCCGACGGCGCACTGCTCCAGGCGTTCGCGCGCAGGCTGCCCTTCAAGCTGACGCGCGCGCAGGCGCGCGCGATGAACGAGGTGCTGCGCGACCTGGTGCAGCCGCACCCGATGCAGCGCCTGCTGCAGGGCGACGTCGGCAGCGGCAAGACCGTCGTCGCGGCGATCGCCTGCCTGGCGGCGGCCGACTCCGACCACCAGGCCGCGGTGATGGCGCCCACCGAGATCCTCTCGGAGCAGCACGCGCGCAAGTTCGCCGAGTGGCTCGAGCCGCTCGGCGTGCGCATCGCATGGCTGCACGGCTCGCTCTCGGCGCGGGAAAAGAAGCAGGCGCTCGCGGCGATCGCCTCGGGCGAGGCGAGGATCGCCATCGGCACTCACGCGCTCGTTCAGAAGGGCGTCGAATTCGCGCGGCTCGGGCTGGCCGTGGTGGACGAGCAGCATCGCTTCGGCGTGCAGCAGCGCCTCACGCTGCGGCGCAAAGGCGACGACACCTCGCCCCACCAGCTCATGATGAGCGCCACGCCGATCCCGCGGACGCTCTCGATGACCTACTTCGCCGACCTCGATGTTTCGGTGATCGACGAGCTGCCGCCGGGACGGCGGCCGGTGGCGACGCGCCTTTTCTCCGCCGAGCGGCGCCCGGAGCTCCTTGGGCGCATCCGCGCCGCCTGCGCCGAAGGCCAGCAGGCTTACTGGGTCTGCCCAGTCATCGAGGAGTCAAAGGAGGGCGACGTGCAGACGGCGGTCGATACCTTCAAGCTGCTCGCCAGGGAGCTGAAGGGCCTGCGCGTGGGCCTGCTGCACGGGCGGCTGCCGGCGCCAGAGAAGGCGGCGGTGATGGCGGACTTCGTCGGCGGCGGGACGCAGCTCCTCGTCTGCACGACGGTCATCGAGGTGGGAGTGGATGTGGCGAACGCCTCGCTGATGGTGATCGAGAGCGCCGAGCGCTTCGGCCTCGCGCAATTGCACCAGCTGCGCGGACGCATCGGCCGCAGTTCGGGCCCGAACGCGCGCGAGAGCGTCTGCATCCTGCTCTACGCCGAGCCGCTGTCGGACACGGCGCGCCAGCGACTGAAAGTGGTTTTCGAGAGCACCGACGGCTTCCAGATCGCGCAGCGCGACCTCGATCTGCGCGGGCCGGGCGAGTATCTGGGCGAGCGGCAAAGCGGCGAGCCGCTCCTGCGCTTCGCCGATCTCGAGCGCGACGGCGAGCTCATGTCGCAGGCGATCGAAGCGGCCGGGGAGATGCTCGCGCTGCATCCCGCCGCGGCCCGCGCGCACGTCGAACGCTGGCTCGGCAGACGCAAGGACCTGACGCAGGTGTGAGTTATCCTTCGAACGTGGACCTCGCCTTCCTCGCAAGGCGCCTCGACGCTTACGAGCGTCTCGTCCGTCTCGACAAGCCGATCGGCACGCTGCTGCTGCTGTGGCCGACGCTCTGGGCCGTGTGGCTCGCTGCCGACGGCCGCCCGAGCGCGGCGATCGTGCTGATCTTCGTCCTCGGCACGCTCCTCATGCGCTCGGCGGGCTGCGCCGTGAACGATTACGCCGACCGCAACTTCGATCCGCACGTCGAGCGCACGCGCAGCCGCCCGCTCGCCGCGCGCGAGATCGAGCCCTGGGAAGCGCTGGCCATCGCCGCGGCACTTGCCGCAGCGGCATTCGGGCTCGTTCTGTACCTCAACCGCCTCGCGATCACGCTCTCGTTTCTGGGGCTGGCGATCGCCGCCACCTACCCCTATTCGAAGCGCGTGTTCGCGTTGCCGCAGGCGTATCTCGGGATCGCCTTCGGCTTCGGCATTCCGATGGCGTACGCGGCGATCCAGGAGCGGCTGCCGCTCGAGTGCTGGCTGCTCCTCGCCGCCAACGTGTTCTATGCCTTCGCCTACGACACCGAGTACGCCATGGTGGATCGCGACGACGACGCCAGACTGGGCATCCGCACCTCGGCGCTGACGCTCGGGCGCCGGGATGTCTTCGGCGTCATGGCGAGCTACGCGCTGATGCTCGCGCTGCTCGCCGTGGCGGGGGCGCTGCGCGGGCTCGCCTGGCCTTACTATGCGGGCCTTGGGCTCGCCGGCGCGATGATGGGCTACCACTGGACGCTGATCCGCGAGCGCAGCCGCGAGGGCTGCTTCAAGGCGTTCCGCCATAACAACTGGGTCGGCGCCGCGATCTTCGCCGGCATCGCCGCCGCGTTCGCGCTGCCATGAACGACGAATCGCAGCTCGCGCTCATGCGCTTCGAGTTCACGAGCGGGGCGCAGCGCGGCTCGGCGCTCATGCTCTACCCGCGCTGTCTCGTGCATCGCAGCGAGGCGCACCTCGAGACCGTGCCGCTGGCGCGTATCGACGCGATCGAGGTGGCCTTCGAGCGCGATGCGCGCCGCCTCGGCTGGGGCATCGCCTGCGTGGTCGTTGCGCTCATTCTCCTCATCGTGTCGGCGCCGCTCGGCAGCTTTGCCCACGGCGCGGCGCAGGAGATGGCGCAGGGCGCGCAGGGCGTGGCGCGCGCGTTGTACAGCCTGTTCCGCTTTCTCGAGATGACCGCGGCGCTCCTTCCCGCGATCGCGCTGGCCGCGGCGCTCGGCGGCGCGGCGCTCGGCGTGCTCGGCTGGCGCGGCTCGACCACGCTCACGCTGGCGCTCGGCGGCGCGCAGCGCAGCTACCGCGTGCGCGGCCGCGATACGCTGCTCCTCGACTTCGCCCAGCTCGCGGCCGAGCGGCTGATGGCCACTGCGCGATGAGCTACCGCGACCTGCGCGAGTTCATCGCGCAGCTCGAGGCGCAGGGCGATCTCAAACGCATCCGCGCCGAGGTTTCGCCGCGGCTCGAGATGACCGAGATCTGCGATCGCGTGCTGCGCGCGGGCGGGCCGGCGCTCTTGTTCGAGCATCCCGCCGGGCACGACCTGCCGGTGCTGGCGAACCTGTTCGGCACGGTGTCGCGCGTCGCCGCGGCGATGGGTGCAAGAGATGCCACCGAGCTGCGCGAGGTCGGCAAGCTGCTCGCGTACCTGAAGGAGCCCGAGCCGCCCAAGGGCTTGCGCGACCTCTGGGACAAGTTCCCCGTCTTCAAGCGCGTGCTCGACATGGCGCCGAAGGAGCGCTCCTCGCCGCCTTGCCAGGAGATCGTGTGGCAGGGAAGCGAGGTCGATCTCGGCCGGCTGCCCGTGCAGACCTGCTGGCCGGAGGATGCCGGTCCGCTCATCACCTGGGGCCTCACGGTGACGCGCGGGCCGCAGAAAAGCCGCCAGAACCTCGGCATCTACCGCCAGCAGGTGATCGCGCCGAACCGCGTCATCATGCGCTGGCTCGCGCATCGCGGCGGCGCGCTCGACTTCCAGGATCACCTGAAAATATCGAACGAACCCTTTCCGGTGGCCGTGGCCCTCGGCGCCGATCCCGCGACGATGCTGGCTGCGGTGACGCCGGTGCCCGATACGCTGAGCGAGTACCAGTTCGCGGGCCTGCTGCGGGGCGCGCGCACCGAGGTGGCGAAGTGCATCGGCAGCGAGCTGCAAATCCCCGCCACCGCGGAGATCGTGCTGGAGGGCGTCATCCGGCCCGGCGACACGGCGGAGGAAGGCCCGCACGGCGACCACACCGGCTATTACAACGAGGTGGAGCGCTTTCCGGTCCTGACGGTGGAGCGCATCACGATGCGTCGCTCGCCGATCTATCACTCCACCTATACCGGCAAGCCGCCCGACGAGCCCGCGGTCCTCGGCCTCGCGCTGAACGAGGTCTTCGTGCCCCTGCTGGCCAGGCAGTTCCCGGAGATCCTGGACTTCTACCTTCCGCCGGAAGGATGCTCATACCGGCTCGCCGTCGTGCGCATGCGCAAGCAGTACGCCGGGCACGCCAAGCGCGTGATGTTCGGCGTGTGGAGCTACCTGCGGCAGTTCATGTACACGAAGTTCATCATCGTCTGCGACGAAGACATCGACGTGCGCGACTGGAAGGAAGTCATCTGGGCGCTCACCACTCGCGTGGATCCGGCGCGCGACACCCTCATCGCCGAGCGCACGCCGATCGACTACCTGGATTTTGCGAGCCCGGTGTCCGGGCTGGGCGCCAAGATCGGGATCGATGCCACCAACAAGTGGCCGGGCGAGACCGAGCGGCGCTGGGGCCGCCCGATCGTCATGGACGCGGCGGTGAGGCGCCGGGTCGATTCGTTATGGCGGGAGCTCGGCCTGTAGCGGAGTCGTAGACCCACTCGAGCAGCGCATCCACGGCCGCCTCGGCCTCGTGCGCCTTGGGATGGTTGACGATCATCACCACCACGTAGCGCCGGCCGTCACGGTCGAGCACGTAGCCGGCGATGGCGCGGGCGTCGGCCAACAGTCCGGTCTTGATGTGCGCGTTGCCCGCCACGCGTTCGCCGTGCAGGCGCTTCTTCATGGTGCCGTCGGCCGCCACGATCGGCAGCGAGGAGACGAATTCCGGCATCACGGGGCTGCGCCACGCCGCCTGCAGGAGCTGCCCGAGATGCTGGGCGCTGATGCGCTCGAGGCGCGACAGGCCGGAGCCGTTCTCGAGGACCAGCTCGGGCGCGCGGATTTTCTTCGCCGCGATCCACTCGCGGATCGCGCGCACGGCCTCCTCGGCGCGCGCCGGCGGCGCGCCGCGCTCGGCGCCGATCGTGAGGAACAGCTGGCGCGCCATCACGTTGTTCGAATACTTGTTGATGTCGCGCACGATCTCCGCGAGCGGCTCCGACTCGTGCGTATAGACGAGCCGCGCGGTCGGCGAAACCGTGCCTTCGCGCACCGTGCCGCTCCACGTGCCGCCCATCTCGGACCAGAGGTGGCGCATCATTCCCGCGAGATAGTCCGCCGGGTCGTGCAGCGCGACGTTGAGCTCGCGCTCGCCGCAGGAAAGCGGGTACGTGCCGACGAAGCTCGCGCGCGGCGGCTGCGCCTGGAACGAGGCCTGGATCGCCTCGCGGAAGGCGCGCGTGCCGTCGGGGCAGCTGCCGGAGCCGGGCTTCAGGCTGTTGACGATCTCCATCCCTGGAAGGCCGGGTTCGGCGAAAACCCGGACCGACTTGTCGCCATCCGGGATGAACGTGAAGCGGAGCGACTTGAAATTGACCAGCAGCGCGTCGGGCGACACGTTGTAGGGCCGGTAAGTGTCGCTGTCGAACGGGCTGTATGCGACCTGCCCGAAGTAGCTGCGGTCGAGCACCAGGTCGCCGCGCAGCTCGCGCAGGCCACGGCCTCTGAGGTTGCGCAGGAGCATCCAGAAGCTCTCGTAATTCAGCTTGGGATCGCCCGTGCCCCGCAGCACGAGGTGCTCGCCGTCGAGATAGACCTCGGTCTTCCAGCGGTAGGCGGGGCCGAGAAGCTCCAGCGCGGCGTAGGTGGTGACCAGCTTCATCACCGAGGCGGGGTTCACCGGCGCGTCGGCGCGCACCGCCACGATGGGGCGCGGCGAGCCGACCTCCTGCACCCACGCCGCGACGCTTCCCGGCGGCACGCCGGCCCCCCGCAACGCCTTTTGCGCGGCCGGGGGCAAATCTGCGGCGCCACTCTTGAAAGCGAGCGCCGCCGCCGCTATCATTAGCACTCGTCCAAGCTGAGTGCTAGCAGGTACCGGCTTCCTGGATTTCAGAGGGTGCGTCATCGCAACCCATTGTAAGACATCGTGTTTTCTTTTTCTATTTGGGAGTCAGCATGAAAATTCGTCCGTTGCATGACCGCGTGATCGTCAAGCGCATCGAAGAGGAGCGCAAGACTGCCAGCGGGATCGTCATCCCCGACACCGCCGCCGAAAAACCTGACCAGGGCGAGATCGTCGCCGTGGGCAAGGGCAAGAAAGACGACAACGGCAAGCTTATCCCGATCGACGTGAAGGTCGGCGACCGCGTGCTCTTCGGCAAGTACTCGGGCCAGACCGTGAAGGTAAAGGGCGATGAGCTCCTCGTCATGCGCGAGGAAGACATCATGGGCGTAATCGAAGGCGCCTGATCCAAAGAATCCAAGACTAGGAGAACGCACCAATGCCAGCAAAAGAAGTCAGATTCCACGACGGCGCGCGCGCCAAGATGGTCCACGGCCTGAACATCCTGGCCGACGCCGTGAAAGTGACGCTCGGGCCGAAGGGCCGCAACGTCGTGCTCGAGCGCTCGTTCGGCGCCCCCACCGTCACCAAGGACGGCGTGTCGGTCGCCAAGGAGATCGAGCTGAAGGACAAGTTCGAGAACATGGGCGCGCAGATGGTGAAGGAAGTCGCCTCCAAGACGTCCGACGTCGCCGGCGACGGCACCACCACCGCGACCGTGCTCGCGCAGGCGATCGTGCGCGAGGGCATGAAGTTCGTCGCCTCGGGCATGAACCCGATGGATCTCAAGCGCGGCATCGACAAGGCGGTCATCGCCGT
>DASQAW010000159.1:0-2688 GCA_035635495.1 Burkholderiales bacterium | reverse complement strand
CGCGCTCGCCATGGCCGCGTTCGCGGGCGCAGCGTTCGGACAGCAGACGGTCGGCTTCGCCACTCTGCAGCCCGGCACGCTGCTCAACGCGCAGGCCTCGGTGATCGCCAAGGTGGTGCAGGACAACAGCAAGCTCCAGGTGCGCGTCATCGGCCACGGCGGCGACACCGGCATCATCGACGCCGTCAACTCGAAGCAGGCCGACATGCTGCTGCTCGACGTCGGCGAGCCGGCCGAGGCGATGAAGGGCGAGAACGTCTGGAAAGGCAACCCGAAGCCCAACATCCGCCTGGCGATGAGTCTGTTCGGCTTCCAGATGGCGTTCTGGGTACGCAAGGATTCGCCGATCCAGACCATCGCGGACCTCAAGGGCAAGAACATTCCCTCCGACTGGGTGCAGCAGACGAGCGTCATCACGCATCTGAATGCGCTGCTCGCCGCCGGCGGGGTGTCGATGAACGACGTGAAGAAGGTACCTACGGTGAACGTGATCCGCGCATCGGAAGACTTCAAGTCCGGCAAGATCGACGTCTTCTTCTTCGCCGTCGGCGCGCCCAAGGTGCAGGAGATATCCGCCGCGGTCGGCGGTCTGCGCGTGCTGTCGATGGAGATCCTGCCGGATTCCGAGCAGCGCATGAAAAACATCCGGCCCGAGTACTACTTCTCGACGGTGAATCCCGCGCCGCATATCGCCGGCATCGACAAGCCCACCAAGGTGCAGACCATCGACTTCATCATCGGCGTCGGCACGCACGTCAAGGACGACGTGGTGCGCGACTTCATCAAGGCGGTGCAGGAGAACAAGAAGTCGCTGGTGGAAGGACACCCGAACTTCAATGCCTTCGACCCCAAGCAGGCGGGCAAACCCCAGCCGCGGCTGCCGTTCCATCCGGCGGCCGAGAAATACTGGAAGGAAGCGGGCCTGCTCAAGTAAGTGGAAGAGCTCTCGTCCGCGGCGCCGCCGCGATCGGCGCTCGGGCGCTTCGCGCAGCAGTTCCTCGCGGCGCTGCTCACCCTGGGGTCGCTCGCCTACAGCATCGGTCTCACCCGCAAGGCGGGGCTGGTGCTTTTCCCCGAGCAGTTCCTGGCCGCGGCCTACGGCGTTTGCCTCGCGCTCCTCTTCGTCAGCTTTCCCGCGAAGCGCGGCACGCAGCGCACTGACATTCCCTGGTATGACTGGCTCGCCGCGGTCGCGGGCCTCGCGGTCGGCATCTACGTCGCCATAGCATTCCCGCGCCTCACGGCGCTCGCGAGCACGGTCACCGCGGAGCTCCTGATTCTTGCCGCCGTCATCGCCTACCTCACCCTGGAAGGCACGCGGCGCACCTCGGGCTACTCGCTCATCATCATCACCTTCGGTCTGGTGCTGTGGGTGCTGGTCGGCCACCTCGTTCCGGGACAGCTGCGCACGCACAAGGTCGAGCCCGCGACGTTGGCGATCTACCTCTCATTCGACAACAACGGCCTGCTCGGGCTGGTGCTCGAGATCGCCGCCACCATCGTCATCGCGTTCGTCCTGATGGGGCAGCTGCTGGCGCGATCCGGAGGTTCGGGATTCTTCAACGACTTTGCGCTCGGCCTGATGGGGCGCTTCCGCGGCGGCGCGGCCAAGATCGCGGTGGTCGCTTCCAGCTTGTTTGGCAGCATCTCCGGCATCGCCGCAGCCAGCGCGCTGGCGGTGGGCGTGGTGACGATCCCGCTGATGAAGAAGTCGGGCATTCCGGCGAGGCTCGCCGCGGCGATCGAGGCCTGCTCGGCGAACGGCGCGCAGATGATGCCGCCGGTGATGGGCGCGGTCGCGTTCGTGATGGCGGACTTTCTGCAGGTGCCGTACCGCGAAGTCGCGCTCGCCGCGCTGCTGCCCTCCATCCTCTACTACACCGCGCTCTTCATCCAGTGCGATCTCGAGACCGCGCGCTACGGGATCGGACGCGTCGAGCGGAGCGAGATCCCGCGCATGGGGCCGGTGTTCGCCACCGGATGGATCTTCCTCGCACCGTTCGCCGCGATCATCGGCGCCATGTTCTGGCTCAACTGGGAGCCCGAGCCGGCGGCGGCGCTCGCCTCGGCGATCATCATCGTGCTCGGCCTGTTCATCGGCTACCGCGGCCATCGCATGAAGCTGGGCGACATCTGGAGCGCGATCATCGAGACCGGCATCGGCGTGTGCGAGATCATCGTGATCAGCGCGATCGGCGGCTACGTGCTGGGCCTGTTCCAGATCGGCGGCCTGTCGTTCGCGCTCACCGCCTACCTCGTGAACCTGGGCGCGGAGAACCTGCTCCTGCTGCTCATCATCTGCGCCGTCACGAACATCGTGCTCGGCCTCGGGCTGCCTACGCTCGCGGTCTACGTGATGCTCGCGATCCTGGTCGCGCCGGCCCTCGTCAAGGTCGGCGTGCCGGCGATGGCGGCGCACCTCTTCATCCTCTACTTCGGCGTGATGTCGCTCATCACGCCGCCGATCGCCACCGCCGCGTTCGTCGCCGCGACCATCGCGAAGACCGACCCGATGGCGGCGGGCTGGACCGCGATGCGTTTCGGCTGGGCGTCCTACATCGTGCCCTTCCTCTTCGTCTACTCGCCGGCGCTCATCATGCGCGCGGGCTTCGGCACCATCATGCTGGTGATGGCGCTCTCGATCGCCGGTATTTGGTTCGTCTGCGCCGGTTTCACCGGATACGCGCT
>DASQAW010000158.1:0-2822 GCA_035635495.1 Burkholderiales bacterium | reverse complement strand
GGTGAACACCTCGGCCTTGCCGGCGACGCCCGCGACCACCGGAATGCGCACGACGGTGTCGTTGCCGGTGTTGGCGACGAACAGCGCGCTCTCGTCGCGATTGAAATCCAGGCCGTTCGCGCCGAAGGGCGGATAGCCGCTCGTAGTGAGCAGCGGATCGGACGCCCAGTTCACCGCGGGCCCTCCCTTGGGGCCGGTTTTCCAGACGATGCCGCGGAACGAATCCGAGACATAGACGTTGCCGAGCGAATCGAAGGTCAGCGCGTTCAGCCCGCCGCCCGGAATCGGAGAGAAAACGCTCGCCGCGCCGCTGTGCGGATTGACGCGCAGCACGTTGCCCGCGCCGAAGTCGATGACCAGGAGCTCGTGCGTCATCGGGTGAAAGGCGAGGCCGAGCAGCGCCGAGCTCGCGCCCGCGACCTCGACGATGCGGCTGAGGCGCCCGTCGTCGTCGAAGACGAAAACCTTGCCGGGCGCGGTGGCTCCGGTCGGGTCGAAGCCGGTGACGTACACATTGCCCTGCGAGTCGACGGTGATGCCTTCGGGGTTCGGCGCCCCGGCGGGCAGCGTGGCGAAGCGCTGGACGGCGCCGCGGTCCCAGGCGGCTGCGGGATTTGCGAGCACGGCAATGCAGGCGGCGAGCGCCAGGACGGCGCGCGAGAGTGCTGGCATGACTCCTCCCCGTAAAGCAGTGATCGAGTGTGTTCCGCTTCCCGCAGCCGATCCATTGAAGTTGCTTCTGAATCCCTCGCCTACACGGATAAATCGCCCGGCGGCGGGATCCGTGGTCAGGTTCGCGTCAGCCGGCGCGGTTGATTACGGGAATATGAATGCGCTCGGAGTATGGTCTTCCTTTCCCGGCTGTCCGACCGTAGTGAAGCCCTTGACGACCGCGCGCGCGATGAACTACAAGGTTCATTGCGGTCCGTCATCAATCCGCGCCTCTAAGCCATGAATATCACTTCGCGGCAGCTCAAGGCCTTCCTGCTGACCGCGCGCTATCAGAGCTTCTCGCGTGCCGCCGAGCAGCTCTTCATCACCCAGTCGGGGATGAGCGTGCTCGTGCGCGAGCTCGAGGGGCAGCTCGGTTTTCGCCTCTTCGAGCGCACCACGCGCAGGGTGACGCTGACCGAGTTCGGCTCGAAGTTCCTGCCGATCGCCGATCGCAGCCTGATCGAGCTCGAGTCCGCGGCGGCGGACATCGGCCGCAGCGCCGGCGCCACGCGCAGCGTGCTGACGGTTGGCGCCGCGCCCTTCGTCGCCGCCGACATCCTGCCGGCCGCGATCGCCGCGTACGCGCTGCGCGACCCGCGGCTGCAGGTGCGGCTGGTCGACACCGAGGGCGGGCGCCTCGTCGACATGGTGCGCTCGGGCGAGCTCGACGTCGCGCTCACCGCGCTGCATCACGATGCGCCCGGCGTGCGGCGCCTGCCGCTCGCGCGCTTTTCGCTCGTGCTGGCGGTCGGGCGCGGCGCCGCGCTGGAGTTGCCGCACGAGTTGCGCTGGAGCGATCTCGTGCGGCGCCGGCTGATCGGCTTTCCGCCGAACTACCCGATCCGCGAGCTGGTTGACCAGCATCTGCAGCGGGCCGGCCGCCACGCCGGGCCCGACGTGGTCTGCAACTACCTCGAGACGCAGCTCGCCATGGTGGAGGTCGGTGCCGGCGTCGCCGTGGTGCCTAGCTTCGTCCTGCAGGCGTGCACCAAACGCCACATCGCGCTGCACCGCCTGGTCGATCCCGAGGTTTCGGGCGACATCCACTGGCTGGTCAGCGGCACGCGCAAGCTGCCGGCGGGCAGCGACGGCTTCAACGCGTTCCTGCGGGATTACATCGGCCGCCTCTCGGCCGAAAGCGCCCTGCCCGCGCCGGCGGCCTAGAGTGAACGGAGGAAGTTGAGCAGGTCCTGCTTGTCGCCTTCGCGCAGGTTGATGAAATTGATGACGACGCCGTTCGCCTCGGAGCCGAAGCTGGCGTGCGCGCGGATCGCCTGCTTCAGGTCCGAGGTGCGGCCGTCGTGCAGGAAGAAGACCCGCTGTCCCACGCCCCACAGCGGCGCGGTGCGGAATTCGCGCGGGCCCGCCTCGCCCTGGGTGACGCCGTCGGCCAGCCCCACGCCCATATCGTGCACCAGCAGGTCGGAGAACAGATTCACCGGCTGGTTGCGTAGCGCCGCGATCGGCGAGTTGCCGGTAGTGAACGACGGCGTATGGCACAGCGCGCAGCCGATGTCGCCGAACCGCTGCCGGCCGCGCCAGATCGACCAGGCGCCTCCCGGGGTATCGGCCGAAGGCTGCGGCGCGTCGAGGAAGCGCATGAAGAACGCGAACTTCTCGATCGCGCTCACCACGTCGGTCGCCAGCGTCGCGTCGGTGTTGGTGACGTTGTTGGGCACGTCGGCGAACTGGCAGTCCGTCTGCTCCTCGCGCTCGGTCTGGAAGAGCTCGTTGGTGATGCCCATCTCGACGTTGTAGGCCTCGCCGGAGAACAGCAGCAGCGACTTGTTCTGCGCCTTCCAGCCGAAGCGCGCGATCGTGCCGTCATTGCCGTTGTTGTTCGTCATGCCGCTGATGGTGCGGCCGGCGACGGCGAAGTTCGGCCTGCCGCTGATGCCCAGCGCCTGCTTCTGCAACAGGTAGCTTGCCTGGTTCGCGGTAATCGCCGCGTCCGGGATCGCCTCGATCAGCCCGGCGCCGAAGGTCGGCGTCGGAATGCGGAAGATCACGTTGTTGATGGCAAGCTGCGTCGCGAAGTCGGGCTGCGCGAGGTTGCAGGCGCCGGCGCGGCCGGTGAGGGTGAAGAGCGCGTGCACGCCGCCGTCCGC
>DASQAW010000157.1:0-3175 GCA_035635495.1 Burkholderiales bacterium | reverse complement strand
TGCGTTGAAATCGCGGCTCGACATACCCCGCAATTGGGGGAAGCACGCTGTGCCCCCCAGCCGGGGGATAAAGAGATCTCGCGCCGGCGGCCACAATCCCGAAACCCCCTTACGCATCGACAGGAGTTCCAGCATGAGCAGCACCGCAGCGGACTACATGGCGCAAGCCCTCGCCCAGGCGGGCGTCAAGCGCATTTATGGCGTCGTAGGCGACTCGTTGAACGGCTTCACCGATTCCCTGCGGCGTCTGAAATCCATCGAGTGGATTCACATGCGCCATGAAGAGGGCGCCGCCTTCGCGGCTGGCGCCGAGGCGCACCTCACGGGCGAGCTCGCGGTCTGCGCCGGCAGCTGCGGTCCCGGCAACCTTCATCTCATCAACGGCCTGTTCGACGCACACCGCTACCAGGTGCCGGTGCTGGCGATCGCGGCGCACATCCCGAGCAGCGAGATCGGCATCGATTATTTCCAGGCTACGCATCCCGAGCATCTGTTCAAGGAGTGCAGCCATTACGCCGAGGTGGTGAGCCACCCCGATCAGCTGCCGCAGGTCCTGTTGCGCGCCATGCGCGTTGCGGTTGGACAGCGGGGCGTGGCGGTCGTGGTCATTCCCGGCAACGTGGCATTGGGCCCCCTGGCAAAGCCGGTCCCGGCGTGGCTGCTGCCCTCGGCGCCGACCGTGCGGCCCAACGATGACGAGCTGCGCCGCCTGGCCGAGCTGCTGAACGGCGGCAGCCGCGTGACGCTGTTTTGCGGAGCCGGCTGCGCCGGCGCCCATGACGAGGTGGTCGCGCTTGCGCGCAAGCTGAAGGCGCCGATCGTCCATGCTCTGCGCGGCAAGGAGCACATCGAATACGACAATCCCTTCGACGTCGGCATGACCGGGCTCCTTGGATTCGCGTCCGGATACCGGGCGATGAAGGACTGCGACACGCTGCTCTTGCTCGGGACGGACTTCCCGTACCGCCAGTTCTTTCCGGAACAGGCGCGCATCGCACAAGTCGACATCCGCGCCGCGGCGCTCGGCAATCGCTGTCCCCTCGACCTCGGTGTCGTCGGGACCGTCCGTGACACCGTCACGGCGCTGCTGCCGCTCATCGATGCGAAAGGCGATGCGGAGCATCTCGAGGAAGCGCTCGCAGACTACCGAAGGGCCCGCGCCGACCTCGACGCCCTGACGGAAAGCGGACCCCGCAGCAAGGTCATTCATCCGCAGTACGTGAACCGGGTCATCAGCGAGCTGGCGAACGATGACGCGATCTTCTCGTGCGACGTCGGCACGCCCACCGCCTGGGCGGCGCGCTACCTGAAGATGAACGGGCGAAGGCGGCTGGTCGGTTCGTTCAGCCACGGGTCGATGGCGAACGCCATGCTGCAGGCCATCGGCGCGCAGGCCGCCTTCCCCAAGCGCCAGGTCATCTCCCTCTCAGGCGACGGCGGCTTCACCATGATGATGGGCGAGTTCGTGACGCTGCTCCAGACGAAGTTGCCGGTGAAGATCGTCGTGCTGAACAACGGCACCCTGGGCTTCGTGGAAATGGAGATGAAGGCAACGGGCTTTCTCGATACCAACGTCGACCTGACCAACCCGAATTTCGCCGAGATGGCGCGGGCAATGGGCATCAAGGGCGTTCGCGTCGAGGCGCCGCAGGACCTGCACGCCGCGGTTCAGGAAGTGCTCCAGCACGACGGGCCTGCGCTTCTGGATGTCGTCACCGCTCGCCAGGAGCTGGTGATGCCGCCCAACACAACCTTCGAGCAGGCGCACAAGTTCGGCGTGTTCATGCTCAAGGCCGTCCTCGACGGGCGGGGCGGCGAGCTCATCGACCTGGCGAAAGTGAACCTGACGCGTTAAGGCTCAAACATGAACACGACTGCCATTTCTGCACCCAGGCTGCCCGCGGCAAGCGGCTTCCACGCTGCGTTCGTCGTCGCCTGGGCGTTCTGCCTCCTGTTCTACTTCATGGAGTACGTGGTGCGCTCCGCGCCGAGCGTCATGCTGCCGGAGCTCACCTCGGCGTTCGGCCTGACGACGGTGGGGCTGAGCTCGCTGATCGGGCTGTACTACTACACGTACGCGCTGTTCGCCGTCATTGCCGGCGCCGCGGTCGACCGCTGGGGCGCCAAGTACGTGATGGCCGTCGGGGTGCTGATCCTCGCGATCGGCACCGCGATGTTCGGCCTGAGCGTGAGCTGGATTGCTGGCGTCGGGCGGCTCCTGCAGGGCGCCGGCGCCGCCTTCGCGTTCATCGGCGCCGTCTATCTCGCCGCCCATGGTCTGCCGGCGCGGTATCTGGCGACCGCCATCGGCTTTACCCAATGCCTCGGCATGCTCGGCGGGGCAGCCGGCCAGTTCGCTGCCGCGCCGCTGATTCACGGACCGATCGCCTGGCAGCAGTTCTGGCTTTATTCGGGCGTGGTGATCCTGCTGATCGCCGTAGCGATGTTCGTCGCTACGCCGCATGAAGATCGATCGCCGGGCGCGAAAGCGAGCGTCTGGAGCACGTTTGCGCCTTACAAGACCGTGCTCACGAACCCGCAGTCCTACCTGTGCGGCCTGTGCGCGGGCCTGCTCTTCCTGCCCACCACGGTCGGCGCCATGACCTGGGGCGTGTCGTTGCTGGAGCACGGCTGGCATCTCGACTACACGCACGCGGTCGATCGCGCGGCAGCGGTGGCAATGGGCTGGGTGTTCGGCTGCCCGATCCTGGGCTACCTCGCGGACCACATCGGACGGCGCAAGCCGGTCGTGTTCGCCGGAGCGGCGTTGATGCTGGTAGCGATGCTCGGGATCAACTATCTGCCGCCCGAGACCTTTCCCCCGTATGTCCTCGGCTTCCTGCTCGGCTTCGGCTCCGGCGCGGCGATGATCCCCTATTCGACCATCAAGGAGGTGAATCCGGACTACGCGAAGGGCAGTGCCACGGGCGCGATGAACTTCCTGGTTTTTGTCCTGAGCGCAGTGGTAGGGCCCGCGTTCGGCTGGCTGCTGCAAAAGCTGGCGGGCGGCGCCGCGCTTTCACTGGATGTCTTCGTGAAGGCCGACGGCGTCTTTGTCGCCGCGATCGTGGTGGCCGCCATCGTCGCGCTCTTCCTCAAGGAAACCGGCTCGGCGGCGCAAAAAGCGCATTAACGGAAGATGCTCGCCGGGCTTGTCACATTTCGCCGCGGCGAG
>DASQAW010000156.1:0-8212 GCA_035635495.1 Burkholderiales bacterium | reverse complement strand
AAAGATGAGAAGGCGAGAGTTCCTGATCGCCGCCGCGGCGGCGATGGCGCCGCTCGGCGCGCGCGCGCAGGCATATCCGTCGAAGGCGATCAACTGGGTGGTGGGCTTTCCGCCGGGGGGCGGCGCCGACGGCGTGACGCGTCTCGTCGCGGCGAAGCTGTCGCAGAACATCGGCCAGCCGGTGGTGGTGGAGAACCGCCCCGGCGCGAGCTCGATCATCGCCGCGCAATACGTGGCGCAGGCGGCGCCCGACGGCTACACCATCTGGAGCACCGAGCAAGGCGGGCTCATCTTCAATACTGCGCTCTACTCCAAGCTGCCGTACGACCCGCAGCGCGACTTCACGCCGATCAGCGACATGATCCGCGCGCCGATCGTTCTCGCGGTGAATCCATCCTTCCCGGCACAGGACCTGGCGAGCTTCGTCGAGTACGTGAGAAAGAACCCCGGCAAGCTCAATTACGGCTCGCCCGGCCGGGGCCTCGCGCACCAGCTGGCGATGGAGGCGTTCAAGCAGAAAGCCAAGCTCGACATCGTCGACGTGCAATACAAGGGCATCGCGCCCGTGGTGCAGGATGTGGTGGCGGGCCAGATTCCGATGGGGCCGATCGACACGGTCGTGGTGCTGCCGCATTTGAGGAGCGGCAAGCTGCGCGGGCTGGCTTCGTTTTCGGAGAAGCGCCTTTCGGCCACGCCGGACGTGCCGGCAATGGGCGAGCTCGGCTATGCCGGGCTGGAAATCGCGCCCATCGTCGGCGTGGTGGCGCCTGCCAGGACGCCGCGCGACATCGTCGCCAGGCTGAATGCCGAGGTGGTGAAGGCCGTGCGCGATGCGGAAGTGAGCGCCAAGCTGAGCGGGCTCGGCCTGGAGATCATCGCCGATACGCCGGAGCAGTTCGCCTTCTTCCTGCAGGAAGAAGGCAGGCGCTGGCTGCCGTTCATCCGCAGCCTCAATATCAAGCTGGACTGATCGCAGCGATACGGCGCTCGACGCGCGGCATCACTTGCCGCGCGAACAGGTTCATCGAGCGCTCCACCAGCGCGGGGTCGAGCGCGCCGAAGTTGTGCATCGTCGCCACGTGCCGGATGCCCATTTCGTGCAGCTGGCACATTTTTTCCGCGACGGTATCGAGCGAGCCGAAGAGGCAGATGCCGTTGGCGATGATGTCCTCGTAGAGGTGCTTCTTCGCGTAGAGGCGCGTGTCCACGTAGAGGTCATACGCGGCCTTGGCTTGTGCCTTTGCTTCCTCATCGGTCTTGGCGACATAGGTATGCAGCGTGAAGACATGGTCGTCGTCGTCGGCCTCGAGTCCCGCCTCGGCGAGGCCCTTGCGGTATTCGGCGAGCATCGTGCCGATGTCGCGGAAGTCTTTGCACGACGCATACGGCACGGTGAAGATGCGGTTGCGCTGCTTGCCGACGTGATAGGCCGCTTCGCGGGCTAGCACCGCCACGTAGATCGGCGGCACCCGCCCCTCGTGCGGCAGCACGTTCAGCACGACTTTCTCGCTCGCCGAGAACTGTCCCTTGTACGCGAGCGTCTCGCCGGCCATCAGGCGCTTGACGATATCGAGGTTCTCGTTGAAGCGGTCGCGTTTCTCCTTCGGCTCCTTGCCGTAGCCGACGAACTCGTGCTCGAGATACCCCGAGCCGACGCCGAACACCAGGCGACCGCCGCTCATCATGTCGACCATCGAATACGTTTCGGCGATGCGACGGGGGTCATGGAAGGTGAGGATCGAGATCGCGGTGCCGAGCCGAATTCGCTTGGTACGCTGGGCCAGCGCGGACAGCATCACTGCCGGATCCGGCACCGCGCCGTACTCGTGGAAATGATGCTCGGCGCAGAAGAAGGTGTCGTAGCCCAGGGTCTCCGCAAGCTCGCACTGGCGCATGACCTGCGCGTAGAGCTGCGGCACGGTGCGCGCGAGGCGCGGGTGGTGGTCGTTGACGGAGAAGATCGAGTAGCGCATGAGCGCTACCGATTTTACTAGTCGAGCTGCTGGTAGGCCGGCAGCGTCAGGAACTCGACGTACTTGTCGTCGGTGGTGATTTTCTCGAACAGCCTGGCGCCCTCGTCGTACTTGCCTTCGCTGTAGTTCGCCTTCACCTTGGCGAGCTCCTCGCCGAGGAGCTTCTTGAACAGCTCGGGCGTCACCTTGCGACCGTCCTCGAGCAGGCCCTTCGGCGAGCGCATCCACTGCCAGATCTGCGAGCGCGAGATCTCGGCGGTGGCGGCGTCTTCCATCAGGTTGAACACCGGCACGCAGCCGTTGCCCCCGAGCCAGGCGCCGAGATACTGGATGCCCACCGAGATGTTGTTGCGCAGCCCCGCTTCGGTGATCGGCTTCTCGGGCTGGAAATTGAGCAGGTCTTTAGCGGTGACCTTCACATCCGGGAGCTGCCGGTCGTATTGATTCGGCTGCGGCATGTGCTGGTCGAAGATCTCCTTCGCGATCGCCACCAGCCCGGGATGGGCGACCCAGGTGCCGTCGCAGCCGTCGGTCACTTCGCGCAGCTTGTCCTGGCGCACCTTCTCGAGCGCCGCCTCGTTCGCCGCCGGGTCGTTCTTGATCGGAATCTGCGCCGCCATGCCGCCCATCGCCGGCGCGCCGCGATGGTGGCAGGTCTTCACCAGCAGGAGCGCGTAGGCGCGCATGAACGGCGCGAGCATCGTCACCTGGCTGCGGTCGGCGAGGCAGAAATCCCCCTTCGCCCGGAATTTCTTGATGCACGAGAAGATGTAGTCCCAGCGTCCGATGTTGAGTCCCGACGAGTGCTCGCGCAGCTCGTACAGGATCTCGTCCATCTCGAAGGCGGCGACCACGGTCTCGATCAGCGCCGTGGCGCGGATGGTGCCGCGCGGAATGCCCAGCTCCTGCTGCGCGGCTACAAACACGTCATTCCACAGCCGCGCCTCGAGGTGCGATTCCATCTTCGGCAGATAGAAGTACGGGCCCGAGCCGCGCGCGATGAGCTCTTTCGCGTTGTGGAAGAAGAACAGCGCGAAGTCGAAGATGCTGCCCGACACCGCCTTGCCGTCGACGCTCACGTGCTTCTCGTCGAGGTGCCAGCCGCGCGGGCGCGGGATCAGCACCGCCGTCTTATCCTTCAGTTGGTAGCGCTTCTCCCCCTGCTCGAGCGTGATCGTGCGGCGCACGGCATCGCGCAGGTTGAGCTGGCCGTCGACCATGTTGAACCAGGTCGGGCAGTTGGCGTCCTCGAAGTCCGCCATGAAGGTCGACGCGCCGGAGTTCAGCGCGTTGATCACCATCTTGCGATCGGTGGGCCCCGTGATCTCGACGCGGCGGTCGAGCATGTCCTTCGGCTGCGCGGCGATGCGCCATTCGTTCTCGCGCACCTGGCGCGTTTCCGGCAGGAAGTCGGGCAGCTTGCCGGCGTCGAAATCTTTCTGGCGCGCGGCGCGGCGGGCCAGCAGTTCCTCGCGGCGGGGCTCGAATTGCCGATGCAGCTTGGCGATGAAATCCAGCGCTTCAGCGGTGAGGATCTGCGCGAATTCGGCAGTTACGCGCCCGCTGACAGTGATGTCTTGGGCCTTAGGGGCGGAGATAGCCATTGGACCATTCTATGAACCGAAATGCGGCGCCGCAACATGAAATGGTGGTCCATTCGGAGTAGGCTGGGTATTCTCACGTCGCAACCTCGCATTTCACATCGTGGAAAGCGCAAATGCCCCATAACGTCCTGATCTTCGGAGCTTCTTACGGCTCCCTGCTCGCCACCAAGCTGCTGTTGGCCGGGCACAACGTGCAGATGGTCTGCGTGCCGGCCGAGGTAGAGCTCATCAATAAGGAGGGCACCAGGGTCCGCCTTCCGGTGAAGGGTCGCGAAGGCCTCGTCGAGGTGGATTCGCGCAAGCTCCCGGGCAAGCTCTCCGCCCAAGTGCCCACCGCGGTGAAGCTCGCGGGATTCGACCTCGTGGTCCTCGGCATGCAGGAGCCGCAATACCGCTCGCCGGGCGTGCGCGAGCTTCTCGACGCGGTCGGCAAGGCCAAGCTGCCTTGCATGTCGATCATGAACATGCCGCCGCTGCCGTATCTGGCACGCATTCCCGGAGTGAACGTCGACGCATTGAAGGGTTGCTACACCGATGCGACGGTCTGGGCGAACTGCGATCCGCAATTCATGACGCTCTGCAGCCCGGACGCGCAAGCCTTCCGCCCGCCCGAAGAAAAGGGCAACGTGCTGCAGGTGCGCCTGCCGACCAACTTCAAGTCGGCGCGCTTCGCTTCCGACAAGCACACCGCGATCCTGCGCCGGCTGGAAGCCGACATCGAGGCGTCGCGCTTCGAAGGCCTGGAGCTGCCGGTCAAGCTCAAGGTGCACGAGTCGGTGTTCGTGCCGCTCGCCAAGTGGGCGATGCTGATCGCTGGCAATTACCGCTGCGTGACGAAGGACGGCATCCGTCCGATCAAGGAAGCCGTGCACGGCGACCTCGAAGCGTCCCGCACGATGTACAACTGGGTGGTGAAGCTGGTGGTCTCGCTCGGCGCAGACGAGAAGGACCTCGTGCCGTTCGAGAAGTACGCCGCGGCCGCGCAAAGCCTCGGCAGTCCTTCGTCAGCGGCGCGCGCGCTCGCCGCGGGCGCGCCCTACATCGAGCGTGTCGATCGCCTGGTGCAGAGCATCGCGGCGCAGAAGGGCATGCGCTCGCCGGTCCTCGATGAAGTGGTGCGCCTGGTCGACGCGAAGCTCGAAGCCAACCGCCGCGCGCAACCGGCGGCGACTGCCGGCGTCAAGGCCGCGCCCGCGAAGCGCAGCGCCGCCTAGGCGGCTTCGGAGTCCGAACCGGTCTTGCCGCGCTCGTCATCGTCCTCGATGCCGAGCTCCGCGATCTTGCGCGTGATGGTGTTGCGGCCCATGCCGAGGAGGTTGGCGGCCTCGATGCGGCGGCCGCCGGTGCGCGCGAGCGCCTTGCTGATCAGCGCGCGCTCGAACTGACGCCCGAGCGAATCGAGGATGCCGGTGTCGCCGCGGGCGAGGCGCCGCTCGGCCTCGTACTCGAGCGCCGAGAGCCAGTCGGACGCCGCCGCCGCGCTCTGATCCCTGAACTCCGCCGGCAGGTCGCCGACGTCGACCACCTGCCCGGCGGCCATCACCGTGAGCCAGTGGCACAGGTTCTCGAGCTGGCGGATGTTGCCGGGAAACGCGAGGCGCGAGAGATGCGCCAGCGCATCCTCGGACAGGCGCTTGGGCTCGACGCCAAGCTGCTTGGCGCTCGTCGCGAGGAAGTGACGCGCGAGCAGCGGGATGTCTTCGGCGCGCTCGCGCAGGCCGGGCAGGCGCACGCGGATCACGTTCAGGCGGTGGTACAGGTCCTCGCGGAACGATCCCTCGCGCACGCGCTGCTCGAGGTTCTGGTGCGTGGCGGCGATGACGCGCACGTTGGCCTTGAGCTGCTGGTGCCCGCCGACGCGGTAGAACGTGCCGTCCGAGAGCACGCGCAGCAGGCGCGTCTGCAGCTCGGCCGGCATGTCGCCGATCTCGTCGAGGAAAAGCGTGCCGCCCTCGGCCTGCTCGAAGCGGCCGCGGCGCTGCTGCTGCGCGCCGGTGAATGAGCCGCGCTCGTGGCCGAACAGCTCGGACTCGAGCAGGTCCTTCGGCATCGCCGCGGTGTTGATGGCGACGAAGGGCTTCGGGGCGCGTGCGCTATGGCGGTGCAGCGCGCGCGCCACAAGCTCCTTGCCGGTGCCTGATTCCCCGGTAATCAGCACCGTCGCGCTCGATTGTGACAACCGGCCGATGGCGCGGAAGACCTCCTGCATCGCCGGCGCCTGGCCGAGGATCTCGGGCGTCTCGGCGGGCGCCTCGCTCGCCTCCGATTCACGGCGGCTCTCGTCGAGCGCGCGGCGGATGAGCTCGATCGCCTGGTCGATGTCGAAGGGCTTGGGCAGGTATTCATAGGCGCCGCCCTGGAACGCGGCGACCGCCGAATCGAGGTCGGAATACGCGGTCATCACGATGACCGGAACCGCCGGATGGCGGCTCTTGACCGTGTTGAGGAGCTCGAGCCCCGAAAGCCCGGGCATGCGGATGTCCGACACCAGCACTTCCGGCGCACCACCGGAGAGCGCATCGAGCGCGTCCTGTGCTGAAGAGAAGGAGTTGAACGCAATGCCTTCGCGGCTGAGGGCCTTCTCGATCACCCAGCGGATGGAACGATCGTCGTCGACGATCCAGACCGGTTTCATGTCAGCGGCAGCAGGATCCTGAATATTGTGCGGCCGGGGCGGGACTCGAACTCGATGACGCCTTGGTGATACTGGACGAACGTCTGCGCGAGCGAGAGTCCCAAGCCGGTGCCGCCTTCCCTCCCGGACACGAGCGGATTGAAGATCCGATCCTGGATCTCCTCCGGTACGCCCGGCCCGTCGTCGACTACCTGCAATTCTAATGCCAGCCTATGGCGGTGCCGGAGGATGGTGATCTGGCGCACGGCGCGCGTGCGGAAGCCCACGCGTTCCGCGCCGGACTGCGCGGCGTTGCGCGCGATGTTGAGCACCGCCTGGATGAGCTGCTCGCGATCGCCGACGATCTCCGGAATGCTCGGGTCGTAGTCGCGCTCGATCTCGATCGCGAACTCCGCCTTGACCAGGCTCCTCACGCGCTCGAGCACCTCGTGGATGCCGAGCGGCTCGACGCGCGGCGCGCGGCGCGGCGTGAGCATGCGGTCCATCAGCCGCTGCAGGCGGTCGGCCTCCTTGATGATCACTTGCGTGTATTCGCGCAGTTCCGGTCTGTCCAGCTCGCGCTCGAGCAGCTGCGCCGAGCCGCGCAGGCCGCCGAGGGGGTTCTTGATCTCGTGCGCTAGATTCCGGATCAGCTCGCGGTTCGCCTGCTGCTCGAACACGAGGCGCTCCTCGCGTGCGTAACGGAGCTGCTCCTCCATCGGCCGCAACTCCACGAGGAGTGCCAAACCATGCGCGTCGATGCGCGTCATGGTGCACGATAGCGGCAGCGGCTCGCGCCCGGCGCGGTTGTAGGTCACGCTCTGCGCCGAATAATCCCAGTGCGTATTCGCGGCTTCGCCGAGCGCGCGCTCGAGCGCCTCGCGCTCGGCGAACAGGTGCAGGAAGGACTGTCCGTTGAGGCTCTTCGCGCCGGTGGCGAGGAGGTTTTCCGCGGCGGGGTTGGCGTAGCGAACGACGAAACGCCGATCCAGCACCACCACCGCCGTGGCAAGCAGTTCCAGGCCTGGGAAAGCTGCCACTAGCGGTACAGGTTACTCAGCTCACGCTTGAGCGCTTCGACGTTCTTTTCGTGGGTTTCGACGCTGTCTTTGTAGGGCTGCAGGCGCTCCTGCACGCGCGCGTAGTTGCGCTCCTCGCCGCTGCGGATCTGCTCCTGCGCAGCCAGGTCCTGGCGCGCCTTGGCGAGCGCCGTCTGCTCGGTGGCGAGCTCCTTCTCCAGGATCTCGCGCTGGCGCTCGCGCGCGCTCGCCCGGTCAGCCGGCGATTCCTTCGGAAACTCGCCCGGGCGCGCGTTTCTCGCCGGCGGCGGCGGCGGCACCTTCTGTGCCGGCGCCACGTTCACCTGCCGGGTGACGAGCTCGCATTTCTGCCGTTCCGCCTCGTTCCGGTCGTTCGTGTACGTCCAGTGGCCGTCGGCGCCCTTGCACTTGAAGATCTCGGTCACCGGCGGCGGCTGCTGTGCGTACGCCGGTAGCGCCAGAATGGCGCCGATGCCGATCCACACGACAGCCCGGAGCATGAGATAAGTCTATCAAACCAAATGAAAAAGGGGCGGAACGCAGGAAAACTGCGCCGCCCCTTCTTAAACGCGCGAGCCGCGGTTTGGATTACGACGAGTAGTACATGTCGAATTCGACCGGATGCGTGGTCATGCGGAAGCGCGTGAGCTCGTCTTCCTTGAGCGTGATGTAGGACTCGAGGAAGTCTTCGGAGAACACCCCGCCGCGCGTGAGGAACGCATGATCGTCGCGCAGGCACTCGAGCGCCTGCTCGAGCGAGGCGCACACATGGGGCACCTTCGCGGCTTCCTCCGGCGGCAGGTGGTACATGTCCTTGTCGATCGGGTCGCCCGGATGGATCTTGTTCTGCACGCCATCGAGCCCCGCCATCAGCATCGCGGCAAACGCGAGGTAGGCATTGGTCGTCGGATCGGGGAAGCGCACTTCCACGCGCCGCGCGTTCGGGCTCGACACCCACGGGATGCGGCAGGCGGCCGAGCG
>DASQAW010000155.1:0-5860 GCA_035635495.1 Burkholderiales bacterium | reverse complement strand
GATGTAGAGCGATTCGGCCTTCGCCTCGCGCGCCGCGGCGAGCACGCCTTCGGCGTAGGCGGTGTAAGGCGGCACGGTCTGAAACACGTAGCGCAGCGGCCGCTTGTGCACCTGGCCCGAGGGGCCGGCGGCGTTCAGCAGCACGCGCCGTGCGCGCTCGGCCTCGGCCGCGGCGGTCAGCGTCGCCGCCGAGCCGTAGGGACCGATGAGAAGCTGCGCACCTGCGGCGATGAGGTCGGCGTAGGCGGCCCCTGCGCGTACCGCTTCCGAGCCGTCGTCCTTCAGCTGCAGGTCGATGCGCCGGCCCAAGAGCCCGCCGGCGGCATTCGCCTCCTCGGCCCAGAGGACGAGGCCCTTGCGGTACTCAGCCCCGGCCGCCGCGTGGGCGCCGGTCTCGGAGACCACCGCGCCGACCACCAGCGCGGCGTCCTCGGCCGAAGCGCCCGAGGCGAGCGCAAGGCCGACGAGCGCGCTAGTAATCCAGCCGGTCATCGACGGCGTGGCCGCGCATCGGGATCAGCGCCGAGCGCTCGAAGGTCATGAAGACGACGCCGTCGGCCTTCTTGCCGGTGGTGCGCACGGTGACGATGCCGTGGTGCGGCCGCGACTTGGATTCGCGCTTGGCGATGACTTCCGATTCGGCATAGATGGTGTCGCCGGCGAAGACCGGGGCGGTGAGGCGCACCTTGTCCCAGCCGAGGTTGGCGACGGTCTTCTGGCTCACGTCGGCGACGCTCATGCCGGTGACGATGGCGAGCGTGAGCGCGGAGTTGACGAGCGGCCGCTTGAATTCGGTGCCGGCGCCGTACACCGAGTCGATGTGCAGCGGATGCTGGTTCATCGTCAGGAGCGAGAACCAGATGTTGTCGGCCTCGGTGAGCGTGCGGCCCGGCCGGTGCTCGTACACGTGGCCAAGCTCGAAGTCCTCGTAGTGGCGCCCCGTCGACTCGCGGAAACGCTTCGGTGCCACTTCCTTTGCGCGACTGACCATAAGAGAATTCCGTAGATCGATGATCAATAAGCTGCTGGGCGACATTGTAGGCGCCGCCAATGTCCTGACCGATGCGCAAGATACCGGGCCGTACTTTACAGACTGGCGGCGCCAGTACTCGGCTCCCGCGGAGTGCGTGGTGCGGCCGGCGAGCACGGCGGAAGTGGCGCGCGTGGTCGCGCTCTGCGCCCAGCACGACCTGGCGATCGTGCCCCAGGGCGGCAACACGGGCCTCGTCGGCGGCTCCGTGCCGACCGGCCGAGGGCGCGAGATCGTGCTCGCGCTGGGCCGGATGAACCGCATCCGTGACCTCGACCGGCTGAACGACACGATCACCGTGGAAGCGGGCTGCGTGCTCGCCAACGTGCAGCGCGCCGCCGACGAGGCGGGACGGCTCTTTCCGCTTTCGCTCGCCGCCGAGGGCAGCTGCCAGATCGGCGGCAACCTCTCCACCAACGCCGGCGGCATCAACGTGCTGCGCTACGGCAACGCGCGCGAGCAGGTGCTCGGGCTGGAAGTCGTGCTGCCCGACGGCCGGGTCTGGAACGGCCTGCGCGGGCTGCGCAAGGACAACACCGGCTACGACCTCAAGCAGCTCTTCGTCGGCGCCGAAGGCACGCTCGGCATCATCACGGCGGCGGTGCTGCGCCTGCATCCCAAGCCGAGCGCGAGCGTCACGGCATGGATCGCGCTCGACAGCGCCGCCGCGGCGGTGGAGCTGCTCGCGCTGCTGCATGAGCGGCTGGGCGAGCGGCTTTCGGCGTTCGAGCTCCTGTCCCGGAGCTGCGTCGAGGCGGTGCTCGCGCACGCCCCAGGCACGCAGGACCCGCTCGCCGCGGCGCATCCCTGGTACGTGCTGGTCGAGCTCGCCGACAGCGGCGAGGAGCGCGCGCTGCGCGAGCGCGTCGAGAAGGTGCTGGTCGACTGCGCCGAGCGCGGCGCGATCCTCGACGCGGCGCTCGCGCAGAGCGGCGAGCAGGCGCGCGCCCTGTGGCGGATCCGCGAGACGGTGCCCGAAGCGCAGTTCACCAACGTGAAGCACGACGTCGCCGTGCCGGTATCGAAGAGCGCGGAGTTCATCGAGCGCGTGGGCCCGCGGCTGGCGGCACGCTTCCCCGACGTGCGTCCCTATGCCTTCGGCCATCTCGGCGACGGCAACATCCACTACAACGTCGGCCCCGAGGGCCTGCTCGCCGAGCGCGAAGCCGTCAACCGCATCGTCTACGACGTGGTCGACGAGCTCGGCGGCTCGATCTCCGCCGAGCACGGCCTCGGCCAGCTCAAGCGCGACGAGATCACGCGGCACAAGCAGCCGATCGAGCTCGAGCTGATGCGCGCGCTCAAGCGCACGCTGGATCCGAAGGGGCTGATGAACCCCGGCAAGGTGCTCTAGCGCTCGCGCGTGAGGACCAGCCCGTCCTCGCCGAGGATGCGTTCGCCCTCGACGCGGCCGCGGAAGTTTCCCCAGGAGATTTGCCTACCCACGAGGCGCGCGTCGGCCGCGCCCTCTACCCCGATTTCCTGATAGTTCTGCTCGATGCGTACCCGGCGTCCGCCGCCCAGCCAGATGCCGCGCACGTCGGCGGGCACGATCCAAAGATAGAGCGTGCTCTCGTCCCCCTGGCCGGGATGGGGCTGCGTGACGCGCATCGTCTCGGTGCGGTCGGGGCGCCAGCTCGCCATGCGAAAGGAATGCGACACGATGCGCGTCCCGGGCTTCAGCCCGTTCAGGAAGCGCGGCTCGAGCTTGCCGATGAGGTTGGGGAGCAGGTAGACGGTCACCACCGTCGCCTGCGAGAAGTCGGCGGTCAGCACGTCGCCCTGGACGATAGTCACGCGATCGGCGACGCCCGCGGCCGCCGCGTTCTTCCTGGAGGCGGCAGCAAGCCCGGCGTCCAGCTCGATGCCGAGCCCACGCGCGCCGTACTTGCGTGCGGCGGCGATGACGATGCGCCCGTCGCCCGAGCCCAGGTCCGCGACCAGGTCGCCGGCACGCGTGCCGGCCATCTCGAGCATGCGCTCCACCACGTCGCCGGGGGTGGTGATGAACGGAACGCGCCAGTCGTTTTCATCCGCCTTCGCCGCCACGGCGCCGACGGCGAGTATCAGGGCCACGAAAATCTTCACGGTGGAAGACTCTAGCCCAAATAAAAAGCCCGGCAGGAGCCGGGCTCGAGGGTGACGTGAAACTTATTTCTTGGCTTCGTCGGCTTTCGCCTTGCCCTTGCTCTTCGCCTTGGCTTTCTTCTCGCCTTTGGCTTTCTTCTCGCCCTTGGCGGGCTTGGCCGTATCCTTCTTCGCTTCGGTGCCGGCCGGGGCCTTCGGCGCGGTGTCGGACTTCGGCGCCTGCGCGAACGCGGTGACCGCGAACGCCGAGGCAATCAACGCAGCAAGCAGTTTCTTCATGGCGGGGTTCCTGTCTCCGGTTATGCGATCCAATGCGGACCTGCTTGCTATAACGCCCGGCCCGGCCTGCGGTTGACACATAATTCGGACACCACCATGACACTGGGCGAAATCAAAGCCCGCCTGCCCGCGGGGGAACTCTGGGTCTTCGGCTACGGCTCGCTCATGTGGTCGCCCTGCTTCTCCTATAGCGAACAGCGGCCCGCCCGGGTCCACGGCTACCACCGCGCGCTCTGCATCCTCTCGACGCGCTACCGCGGCACGCACCGCAAACCCGGACTGGTCATGGGGCTTTGCCGTGGCGGCTCGTGCTGGGGCATGGCGTTTCGCCTCGCGGCGCGCGAGGTGGGCCGCGGGCTTTCGCGCCTGTGGCATCGCGAGATGCCCCGGCGCGTCTACGAGCCGCGGCTCGTGCCGGTGCGGCTGCGCAACGGCCGGCGCGTGCGCGCGCTCGCGTTCGTCGCCGATCCGAGACACCCGTCCTATGTGCGCGAGCTCGACCTGCACGGCCGGGCGCGGCTCGTGGCGCAGGGCATCGGCAAGCGCGGGCCCTGCGTCGACTACATCCGCAACACGCTCGACCACATGCACGACGTCGGCGTGCGCGATCCGCACCTCGAGCGCGTGCTCGACGCCGCGCTCAGCCTGCAGAGCTCAGGGCGCGTCGCATGCGCTGCAGCGCCTGCCGGAGGCGCGCGCGCTGCGTCCCGAAGTTCAGTCTGACGAATCCACGCGCGCCGAACTGCTCCCCGGGAGAGAGCGCCACGCCGTGGCGCAGGAAGCGCTCATGGGCGTCGTGCACGCCGCGCGCGTCGATCCAGGCCAGATAGGTCGCCTGCACCGCGGCCATGGGCAGGGACAGCTCGCTGCGGACTAAATCGTGATTGCCGCGCAGGTATTCGATTTGCGCCGCAAGCCAGGCATCACCTCCGCGCAGCGCGGCGAGCGTCGCGGCGTAGCCGAAAACCGAAGGCGAGGGCAGCACGTGCGCGCGCATATCCGCCGACATCGCCTCGCGCAGCCGCGCATCTTCGACCACCGCCCAGGCGCAACCGGCGGCGGGGATGTTGAACGCCTTGTTCGCCGACATCAGCGTCACCGTGCGCCGCGAGGTCTCGGGCGCGAGGCTGGCGATCGGCACGTGACGCGCCGCCGGATCGAGCACCAGGTCGCAGTGGATCTCGTCCGAGACGATGATCGCGTCGCGCGTCAGCTCGGCGAATTGCGCGAGCTCCGCGCGAGTAAACACCGTGCCGCCCGGGTTCTGCGGATTGCAGAGATAGGCCAGCCGCGCCGGAGTACGCAGCGCGTCGGTATCGAACACCCAGCGCCCGCCCTGCAGCACGAGCGGCACATCGGCGTGCGGCCGCGGCGCGAGCTCCACCGCGCGCTTGAAGTGCTGATAGACCGGCGTCGGCACGAGGGCACGCTCATTGGGTGCAAGCAGGCGTCGCGCGCTGATGTGCAGACCGGCCACCACGCCGGGCAGGAAGACGATCCAGTCCGGGTCGACCCGCCAGGCGTAGCGCTGCGCGAGGCGCTCGACGATCGCGGTACGGAGCTCTTCCGGCGGAGCGGTGTAGCCGAATACCCCGTGCTGCACGCGTGCGGCGAGCGCATCGAGCACGGCGCGCGGCGCGCGGAAGTCGGTGTCGGCGACCCACAGCGGGATGACGTCGCGCCCCGCGTAGCGGTCCCAGCGCAGGCTCCAGGTGCCGGTCCGCTCGACCGGCGCATCGAAATCTACTTCGTCGGCTTCGACTGCTCTTCCTCTTCGGGTTGCTGCTCCTGGCCGGCCTTGTACGGATCCTCTTCCAGCCGGTTCATGCTGTCGTCGACGTCCTCGGTGGGGGCCAGGCGGGCTTCGCTCTGGAGCCGTTGCGGCAGGTACGTGGAGATCGACGGCACGAACATCACGATGGCGATGGCGATGCACTGCAGCACCATGAACTCGAACATGCCCTTGTAGATGGTGCCGAGCGACCATTCCTTGACCACCTGCTTGAGGTAGTAGGCGGACATCGCGACCGGCGGCGAGAGATAAGCCGTCTGCATGGTTACCGCGACGAGCGAGCCGAACCAGACCATGAACAGCTCCGGCGGGATGCCGAAGCTCTGCGAGAGCGACGGCTTCAAGGCATCGACCACCGGGTAGAAGATCGGCAGGAAGACGAGGATGATCGCCGGCCATTCGAACGGCCAGCCGAGCAGGAAAAGCAGGATCACCACGAAACCGAGCATCACGATCGGCGGCACCGGCAACGACGTCATGGCGCCCGTGACCCAGTCGGCGGTGCCCATGCGCGCGAACACCGCGCCGAAGACATTCGAGGTGACGGCAAGCAACAGCACCATGCTCGAGGTCATCGTCGCGCTGATCACCGCCCGCTTGAGGCCGGCGAAGGTGAGCCGGCGATAGCACACGGCGAGGATCAGGGCGCCGAGCGCGCCGACGCCGGACGC
>DASQAW010000154.1:0-2539 GCA_035635495.1 Burkholderiales bacterium | reverse complement strand
TTCGATGTCGGCGAGGACGTCGGCTCGCCGGTGGATTTCACCTACAAGCCGCCGTTCAGGTTCACCGGCACGCTCGACAAGGTCACGATCGACTTCAAGTGAGCACGCAATGAACCGCAGCGAGCGCAGACAGGCGAAGTTAGCCGCCGCCGCACGGCGACCGGCGGCGGCGATCCCCGCGGCCTTGCCGGTGCAGCCACGCCGACGGCGGTGGATCGCGCTGATCGCCGTTGCCATTGCGGCGTGTGCCGTCGTCGGCGCGACTGCGTATGGCGTGCTGTCCACGCGAACCAAGGCGGCACCTCAGGTCATCGAGGGCGATGGCGTGAAAGGCCCGAAGGGCATGCTGTGGGTCCCGGGCGGCGAGTTCCTGATGGGAAGCGATCACAAGCTCGCCCAAGCCAACGAGCGGCCCGCGCACCGCGTGAAGGTCGCCGGCTTCTGGATGGATCGCCATCACGTCACCAACGCCGAGTTCCGCAAGTTCGTCGAGGTGACCGGCCACGTCACCACCGCCGAGCGCAAGCCGGACTGGGAAACGATCAAAGTCCAGGTCCCGCCTGGCACGCCCAAGCCGGCGGAATCCACGCTGGTAGCCGGCGCCATGGTGTTCGTTGGCACCGATCAGCCGATTCCCCTCGACGACTGGTCGCTGTGGTGGCGCTACGTTCCCGGCGCCAACTGGAAGCATCCGCAAGGCCCGGGCAGCAGCATCGAGGGCAAGGACGATCACCCCGTGGTGCAGATGTCGTACGCGGACGCGCAGGCCTATGCGAAGTGGGCCGGCAAGCGCCTGCCGACCGAAGGCGAATGGGAGTTCGCGGCGCGTGGCGGCCTCGAGCAGGCGACCTACGCGTGGGGCGACGATCTGGAGCCGGGTGGCGCGAAGATGTCGAACTACTGGGACACGAAAGAGCGCCGCTTCCCCGTGGTGAGCCCAAAGGCCGGCGGTGCGACCGGCACCTCTCCGGTGGAAACGTTTCCACCGAACGGCTACGGCCTCTACGACATGACCGGCAACGCGTGGCAGTGGGTCGCGGACTGGTATCGCGCCGATCATTTCCGGCACCAGGTGGGACTCAAGCTGATTGAGAACCCTACCGGTCCGGAGGAGAGCTACGACCCCGACGATCGCACAGCACCCGCTGGCGCGCCCAGACGCGTCACACGCGGCGGCTCGTTTCTCTGCAACGTCGACTACTGCCTGTCGTACCGCCCGAGCGCCCGCCGCGGCAACGACCCCTACAACCCGATGTCGCACATCGGCTTCCGGCTGGTGACGAGCGCGGAAGACTGGAAAAAGAGCAGGCCGAAGCAGTGAGCATCGCCATGTGTTGTACCGGGTCCGCTAAGGCAGGCGGAGCAGGGTCCTCACGGCGCGCGTGGTCCAGTTGAAGCGGATCGAGAGCAGGCGAAGCAGCGCCGTGACGAAGATCGAGATCCACGCCGCCTGAAAAGTATCGACCCCATAGGCGTGCGATAGCACGACGAAGGTCGCGACGCCGGCGAGCGCGGCAAGGGTGTAGAGCTGGCCCGGCTTGAAGAGGATCGGCTCCTCGCGCACCAGAATGTCGCGCATCAGGCCGCCGCCGACCGCATTGCACAGTCCGACGATGACCGCGCCTTCCGGCGACAGACCGGCGATGAGCGCGCGGTTGGCGCCGTAGATGCCATACACGCCCAGTGCGAGCGCGTCGGTATAGGCGAAGAGATGCACGAAGCGCTCGGCATAGCGGAAGGTCAGCACACCGACTGTTACGGCGGCGAGGATCGCCCACAGGTACTCAGGGTGTTGCATCGCGACGGGGATCTGCATGATGAAGACGCTGTCGCGCAGCAGGCCGCCGCCGATGCTGCCGACGAAGGCAAGCACGCAAAGCCCGACGATGTCGTAGCCGCGGCGGCTCGCCGCCCAGGTGGCCGCGATCGCGGCAAGGAACGTGGCGGCCAGGTCGAACTCGATCGGCAGGAGAAAGGAGACTCCCGGCATGCCTAGAGCAGCCACTCGATCGGCAGGACGGAGAGGAAGCCGATCCACAGCCGCTTGAAGAAGCCCGCGCCGGGCTCGGAGCCATAGCGCGAATCGCCGTCGACCCACTCGAGCGATCCATTCGGGGCGAGGCGCACTTCATAAGCATCGCGCGGCAGGCCGCGGTCGAGCGCCGAAGAGAGCCGCGCTGCGAGGCGCGGGCTTTCGACTACCACGCCCATCTCGGTGTTGAGCCGCGCCGAGCGCGGATCGAAGTTGAACGAGCCGACGAAGATGCGGCTGCGGTCGATGGCGAACGTCTTCGCGTGCAGGCTCGCGTCGGAGCCGCCCGGGCGATCGTCGCGCTCGGGCCTGGCGGTGGGCTTGAGCTCGTACAGGCGCACGCCGCCGCGCAGGAGCCGCTCGCGGTACTTCGCGTAGCCGGCGTGCACCGGCGCGACGTCGGTCGCCGCAAGAGAGTTCGTCAGCACGCGCACCTTCACGCCGCGCCCGGCGAGCGCGCGCAGCGCCGCGGTGCCGTCGGCCGTCGGCACGAAATAGGGCGAGACG
>DASQAW010000153.1:0-53818 GCA_035635495.1 Burkholderiales bacterium | reverse complement strand
GTCTCCGACGAGGCTGCGCAGCTGGAACGAGTCATCGTCGCGGAACAGGAAGGTCTCGAGGAAGCTCACCGCATCGTCTTGCAGCAGTGCGGGCGCCGGTGCGGCAAAAGGGCCAGCGTCGATCACGCTGGCGATGGCGCGCTGCGTCAGGGGCGCATAGCCGTTGGTGCGAAGGACCGAGACTGCCAGCGGCGCGCCGGCGCTGTCGACGGTGATCTCGAGCACGATGACTGATTTCAGCATCGCGGGGAGCGGCGCGACGTCGAGCGCACCGTTGGCGACAGCGATGCGCTTCGCCACGCCGCGCTTGTAGTCCTCCAGCGTTTGCGGCGGTGACGGCGGCGGAGCGCTCGCGCAGGCGCCGAGCACAGCGATGATCGCGGCGAGCGCCAGTCGGTTATGCATCGCGCGCCATGGTAGTGGATCGGTGCAGACGCCACGTCGCGACCGGGCCGAGCAGCGCGCCGAGGCCCAGCGTCGACCAGGCGATGCCCCAGGCGAAAGCATCGGCGCTCGTGCGGCCGCCGCCGCCGAGGTCGAGCGCCCAGCCGAACACCACCGGGCTGACCACGCCGGCGCCGAATCCCACCACCGAGCGCACGGCGTAGGCGACGCCGAGGTAATGCGGCGGCACGCTCTCGGCGAGCACCGTGGAATGCGTGGACGAATCGGCGATGGCGGCGAAGTTGTAAAGGCAGGCGAGCGCCACCAGCAAGCCGAGCGGCAGCGCGATCAGCCAGCCGATCGAGAACGAGAGCGCGAGGCTTACGCAGGACCAGGTGAGGATGCTCTGCGTGCGGCCCCAGCGGTCGGCCATCGTGCCGCCGACGATGCTGCCGGCGATGTTCGCCACGTAGGTGAGGCCGGCGAGCATCAAGGCGAGCGCGGCTGGGTTTTCGTGGCCATGCAAGACCAGCGCCGCGGTGAGAAACGCGGGCAGCCATGCCCACAGGCCGAGCAGCTCCCAGTTGTGGAAGGTATAGCCCCAGATCGAGAGCATGCCGCGGCGGTTGCGCCACACCGCGGGTAGCGAGGCGAGGAGCCGCTCGCCCGCCGGGCGCGGATGCACGGTGTTGGGCGTGCCGCGCAGCACATACACGCCGAGGAGCCACGAGGTCACCGGCAGCGCGGCGACCACCGCCAGCGCGCCGCGCCAGTCGGTGAACCTGAGCGCGAGGCCCGCCATGCCGAGGCAGATCGCATAGCCGGCGCTCGAGCCGGCGATGAGATAGCCCATGGCGCGGCCGCGGCGCGCGCGCTCGACGTGCTCGTTGATGAGCGCGAGCGCCGGCGTGTATGTGCCGCCCTGGCAAAGGCCGGTAAAGGCGTGCAGCCAGAAGGCGGACCAGAAGCCGTCGGCGAAGAGCACGAAGGCCCAGGGGCTCACCCACGCAGCGACGCCGGTCGCGACGTAGGCGCGCTTCGCGCCGAAGTGGTCGGCGATGAAGCCGACGATGAAGAGCGAGCTGAGATAGCCGAGGTGGAAGGCAGCCTGGATCATGCCCGCTTCGCGCGCGCTCAGACCCCAGGCCACCTGCGTGAGCGGCAGCACGGCCGAGTACGCGACGAACCACGTGGCGGCGAGGACCCGGCTCGTGCACAGCGAGGCGAGCCAGGACCCCGAGCCTGGATTCAAGCTGCTTGAGCGATCCGGACGGGAATTCGGCGCGGGCCGAACGGCCGCTCGAACTTGCCGAAACGGCCGTTGATCGGCGTGCCGCAGTGCTCGCAGCTGCCATCCGGCCGCAGGTGATAGCCGTCGATGCGATACCAATCGCGCTCGATCAGCGGCTTCTCGCAGGATGGGCAATACGTCGAGCCGCCGGCGGCATCATGCACGTTGCCGGTATAGACGTAATTCAACCCGGCGAGCTGGCCGATCTCGCGGGCGCGCGTCAGCGTCGCCGCCGGCGTCGGCGGAATGTCAGTCATCTTCCAGTCGGGATGGAAGGCGGTGAAGTGCAGCGGCACGTCGGGGCCGATGTTCTGCCGGATCCACTTGCACTCGGCCCGGATCTCCTCGTCGGAGTCGTTCTTGCCGGGGATGAGCAGCGTGGTGATCTCGGTCCAGACGTTGGTCTCCTTCACCAGGTAGACCAGCGTATCCAGCACCGGCTGCAGACGGCCGCCGCAGATCTTGTAGTAGAAATCGTCCGTGAACCCTTTGAGGTCCACGTTCGCGGCATCCATCTTGGCGTAGAACTCGCGGCGCGGCTCGGCGTGGATGTAGCCCGCCGTGACGGCGACGGTCTGCACTCCCTTCGCGTGGCAGGCGTCGGCGATGTCCATCGCGTACTCGGCGAAGATCACCGGGTCGTTGTAGGTGAAGGCCACCGACTTGCAGCCGAGCTTGAGCGCCGCAGCGGCGATCGCCTGCGGGCTCGCCTCGTCCTGCAGCCGATCCAAGTCGCGCGACTTCGAGATGTCCCAGTTCTGGCAGAACTTGCAGGCGAGGTTGCAGCCCGCGGTGCCGAAGGAAAGGATGCTCGAGCCGGGATAGAAATGGTTGAGCGGTTTCTTCTCGACCGGGTCGATGCAGAAGCCCGAGGAGCGGCCGTAGGTGGTGAGCACCATCTTGCCGCCTTCCATCTTGCGCACGAAGCAAAGGCCGCGCTGGCCCTCGTGCAGCTTGCAGTCGCGCGGGCAGAGGTCGCACTGCACGCGCCCGTCGGGGAGCGTGTGCCACCAGCGCCCTGGATAGCTCATTGCGTCCATTTGATGACCTGGTAGCGCCAGACCCGGCAGCGGCCGAGGCGCACGTCGTCGGGCAGGCTCGCCTTGCGCGCGAGCTCGCGCAGGAACTGGTGCTTGTCGGGAATGCCTTCCCAGACCTGCGGCAGGAAGGTCGCGCGGCGGCCGTCGGCCTCGAGGATCACGCCGTCCTCGCCGGCGCGCAGCTGCGACAATAGATCCGGCTCGTCGGCGAAGCGCATCGGCTTGGGCGCGGACAGGAGCGAAACCTCGACCCGCACGCCGGGCCATTCGGCGCCGCTGATCGCCGGGAAGCGCGGGTCGCGGAAGGCGGCAGCGATCGCGTTCTGGGCGACGTCGTCGCCGAGCGGCCGCGCCGCCTGCAGGCTGCCGATGCAGCCACGCAGCGCGCCGTCGCGCGTGAGCGTGACGAAGGTCGCGCCGTTCTGCGTGAGCCAGGGCGCGTCCGCGGTGCTGGCGGAGCCGAAGAGTTTCGATTCGATGGCGCCGCGCGCGATGGCGAGGAGCGTCTTGCCGGCGTCGTCGAGCGCCACGTCGCTGCCCGGCTCGTGCAGCGCGAAGGCGGAGTAGCCGACCACCTTGCCCTTGCCGCCGGCGGTGTCGCCGGAGTTGCACGCGGCGAGCAGCTTGATCGCGAGATTGCGCTGGCGCGCTGACGCGAGCAGGCCGTTGAGCGGCGTCGCGCCGCAGGCTTCGTCGTGATCGAGATCGGTGGAGAAGCCGGCGATGCGCGTCACGGTAGAGTGGTCGATCTCGCGCGCCTCGGCATACGGGTGGTAGTGCGAGAGATCGGTGGACAGGACGATCAGCGTCTCGGGCCCACCCCACAGGCGCTCGATCACTTCGGCGACCTCCTGCACGCTCGCCTGTCCGACGGCGAAGGGGACGAGCGCGAACTCGCCGAGCTGGCGCTGCAGGAACGGCAGCTGCACTTCCAGCGCGTGTTCCTGCAGGTGCGCGAGATCGTTCTTCACGACCTGCCGCAGGTTGCTCACCTCGTCGAGCGCCGCATGGTCGATCGGCACGTTGCCGAGCGGGGTGGCGAAGGCCGTGTCGCTCGGGATGGCGAGGCCGCGCACCGGCACGCGATGCACCGGGCCCAGCATCACTACGCGGCGCACGATGCCGCGCGCCGCGCCGAGCTCGTCGTAGGCACGCGCGGCGATCGGGCCCGAGTAGATGTAACCGGCGTGCGGGACGATGAGCGCCTTGGGGAAGCCCAGGCGCACTTCGCTTTGCTCGACGCCGCCGAGCAGCTCGTCGAGCTCGCTCGACAGGGCGCGCGGATCCCCCGGGTAGAACATGCCCGCCACCGCGGCGTTGCGAACGGAAGCCATGTCCCTATGTAGGCGTGCTGTCAGCCCGCGTCAAGCAGTTCGAGCACCCGCTGCAGAGCGTGGTCGACCGATTGCCGGCGCACCGCCTCGCGATCGCCGGGGAAGTGGCGGGTCTCAGTGCTCTCTCTGCCCTTGGCGGCCCAGGCGAAGCACACCGTACCCACCGGCTTGGCCGCGCTGCCGCCGCTCGGGCCGGCGATGCCGGTGATGGCGAGGGCTACCGTGCCGCGGCTCCGCTCGAGCGCGCCGAGCGCCATCTCGCGCGCGGTTTCCTCGCTCACCGCCCCATGCCGTGCAAGGGTCTCGGGGCGCACGCCCAGCATCTCTTCCTTGGCAGCGTTGGAATAGGTGACGAAGCCGCGCTCGAACCATTCCGACGACCCGGCAACGGCGGTCACCGCCTGCGCGGCCCAGCCGCCGGTGCAGGACTCGGCCGTGACGAGCATCGCGCCGCGCGCCTTGAGGCGTGCGCCGAGCTTTTCCGCCAGCGCTTTCATCCGAGCAGCCGCTTGATCCCCGCCAGGCAAAGCAGGCAGTAGCCCGCCGCGATCAGGTCGTCGAACATCACGCCGAAGCCGCCGTGGAAGCGGCGCTCGAACCAGCCGATCGGCGGCGGCTTGCCGATGTCGAAGGCGCGAAAGAGGACGAACGCGGCCGCCTGCCAGGCGAGATCGCGCGGCACGACGGCGAGCACCAGCAGAAACGCGACGATCTCATCCCACACCATCGCGCCGTGATCGGCCACGCCGAGATGACGGCCGGTGATCTCGCAGGCCCAGACGCCGAGCAGGAAGAGCACCCCGAGGACGGGAAGCTGAAGCGCCGGGGAAAGGAGCGCGGCGAGAAGCCAGCCGAGCGGCCAGGCAAGCAGCGTCCCCACGGTGCCGGGGGCGCGCGGCGAGAGTCCGGCGCCGAAGCCGAACGCGACCACGTGCGCGGGGTGCGAGAACGCGAACCCGGCCGAGGGGCGCGCGGCGGCGATCACGGACGGCCGCGAAAATGATCGTAGCTCGCGCGATACGCGATCGGCTGGCCGTCGGCGTCGCGCGCGACGAGCTTCGGCTGGCCCGCCTCGATGGTGCCGATGCGGGTGAGCGGAAGACCGAGCTCGGCCGAGAGCGCGTCGAGCGCCTCGCGGCGCCGCGGCGAGGCGGTAAAGGCGAGCTCGTAGTCGTCGCCGCCGGACAGCACGCAGTCGCGTTCGAGCTCGCGATCGCCGAGGGCGCGCAGCGCCGCGGGACGCGGGATGCGCTCGTAGTCGAGCACCGCCGCGACCTGCGAGCGCTCGAGCACGTGGCCGAGGTCGCCGGTCAGCCCATCCGAGATGTCGATCGCCGCGTGCGCGAGCCCGCGCAGGCGCTCGCCGAGCTCGACGCGCGGCTCGGGCTCGTGCAGGCGCTTCGCCACCGCCGCGATATCGGGGCGACGCAAGGCGAGCGCCGCGCCGCCGAGCTCGCCGGAAATCCAGACGTCGTCGCCGGGCTTCGCGGCGCTGCGGTACATCGCGACGCCGGCGGGCACTTCGCCCAGCGCGACGATGCTGATCGTGCGCAGCGGCGAGCGGGTCGTGTCGCCGCCGATCAGCTCGACACCATAGCGGTCGGCGAGCGCATAGAAGCCGGCGGAAAACGCTTCCAGCCAGGCGCCGTCGGCCGACGGCAGCCCGAGCGCCAGCAGCGCCCAGCGCGGCGCGGCGCCCATCGCGGCGAGATCGGAGAGGTTGACGGCGAGCGCCTTGTGGCCGAGCGAGCGCGGCGCGGCGTCGGCCGAGAAGTGCCGCCCTTCGACCAGCATGTCGGTGGTCAGCGCGAGCTCGAGGCCGGCGTTCGGCCGCACCAGCGCGCAGTCGTCGCCGACGCCGAGGAGCGCGCGGTTCGGCGCCCGGTCGAAGTAGCGCCGGATGATGTCGAATTCGGTCACGCGGCTCGAGTTACGCCGGATTGCGCGCCCGGGCGACCTCGTCGGGCCGCAGCCGGGAAGCGACCTTCTCGAGCACGCCGTTGACGAAGCGATGGCCTTCGGCGCCGCCGAAGCTCTTGCCGAGCTCGATCGCCTCGTTGATCACCACCTTGAACGGCGTTTCCGGATGCGCCACCAGCTCGAGCGCGCCGATGTACAGGATCGAGCGCTCGACTGGAGAGAGCTTGGTCAGCTCGCGGTCGAGATGCGGCACGATCAGGCCCTGCAGCTCGGCGAGCCGGTCGCGCACGCCGGCGATCAGCGCCTCGACGAAGCGGCGGTCGCCCTTGTCGAAGCCTTCCAGGCCGCGCGCCTCCTCCATCGGATCGCCGCCCGAGAGTTGCCAGGCATAGAGCGCCTGCAGGGCGATTTCGCGGGCCTGGCGTCTAGCGCTCTTCATGCAGCTGCTGCCTCAGTTTCGCCATCTCGACGGCGACGCGCACCGCCTCGGCGCCCTTGTCCAGGCGAGCCTCGGCCTGTGCCTCGTCTTCGGTGGTGAGGATGCCGTTGGCAATCGGCAGGCCGGACTCGAGCGCCACCTCCATCACGCCGCGCGCCGACTCGTTCGCCACCACCTCGAAATGGTAGGTCTCGCCGCGGATCACGCAGCCGACGGCGACCAGCGCGTCGAAGTGGCCGCTTTGCGCCAGCCATTGCAGCGCCAAGGGAATTTCGAGCGCGCCGGGGACGGACACGACCTGCGATTGCGCGCCGAGCTTCTTCGCCTCCTGCTCGGCGCGCGCCAGAAGCTGCGATGCGAGCGCGTCGTTGAAGCGGCTCGCCACGATCGCCAGCCGCATCAGCGCAGTCCCGAATCTGAAGCGGATGCGCGGCTGGCGTAGCCGGTGACTTCGAGGCCGAAGCCCGCCATGCTCGGCATCTTGCGCGGCGCGGCCATCAGGCGCATGCGGCCGATGCCGAGGTCGCGCAGGATCTGCGCGCCGATGCCGTACACGCGCAGGTCGGCCGAGCGCCCGGGCCGCGGGCGCTCCTCCCCCAGACGCGCCTGCAGGGCATCGCTGCTCTGCGTGCAGTTGAGCAGCACGACGGCGCCCGTGCCTGCCTGGCGAACGGCCGCGAGCGCCTCGCCGACACCCCACGAATGGGTGCCCGCGCTGGCGTCGAGCAGATCGATGAGCGAGAGAGGCTCATGCACGCGCACGAGCGTCTCTTCGTCTCTGACCGGCGAGCCGAGCAGCAGCGCGAGATGGATCGAGCCGAGCGCGAGGTCGCGGTAGGCGATCAGGCGGAAGGCGCCCCACGCCGTCTGGATGTCGCGCTCGAACGTGCGCTGCACCAGCGACTCGTTGCGGCTGCGGTACTCGATCAGGTCGGCGATGGTGCCGATCTTGAGCTGGTGCTCGCCCGCGAAGTGCATGAGGTCGGGGAGCCGCGCCATGCTGCCGTCGTCGCGCATGATCTCGCAGAGCACCGCGACGGGCGTGAGCCCCGCGAGCCGGGCGAGGTCGCAGCAGGCCTCGGTGTGGCCGGCGCGCACCAGCACCCCGCCCGGCTGCGCGATGAGCGGAAAGACGTGGCCAGGCTGGACGATGTCCTCGGGCAGCGCCTCCGGCGCCGCCGCGACCTTGACGGTCAGCGCGCGATCATGCGCCGAGATGCCGGTGGCGATGCCCTCGGCGGCTTCGATGGAGACGGTGAAGTTGGTGCCGTGGCGCGAGCGGTTCTGCTCGACCATCGGCCTGAGGCCCAGGCGCGACGCGTGCTCCTCGGTGATCGGCATGCAGATCAGGCCGCGGCCGTGCTTGGCGAGAAAGTTGATCTTGTCCGCCGAGACGAAATCGGCGGCAAAGACGAGATCGCCCTCGTTCTCGCGGTCCTCGTCGTCGACCAGGACCACGATCCGCCCGGCGCGGATCTCCCCGATGATCTCGGTAATGGGACTTATCGCTGCGACTTCGCGGCGCATAAGCCCGATTCTATTCCCTTGGTATTACTCTTGCGGTTCGCCCTCGGCGCCGCCGGTGCGCTCGCGGATGCGGGCCGACTTGCCGGACCGCTGGCGCAGGTAATAGAGCTTGGCGCGGCGCACGTCGCCCTTTCTCTTCACCTCGATCGAGGCGATCAGCGGCGAGTAGGTCTGGAAGGTGCGCTCGACGCCCTCGCCCGAGGAGATCTTGCGCACGATGAAGGAGGAATTGAGGCCGCGGTTGCGCTTGGCGATCACCATGCCCTCGAAGGCCTGCACGCGCTTTCTCTCGCCTTCGACCACGTTCACGTTGACCAGCACCGTGTCGCCGGGCGCGAAATCGGGAATCTGCTTCGCCAGGCGCTTGATTTCTTCCTGCTCGATCGTCTTGATCAGATCCATGCTAGCTCCTGTATTCCTTCTGGAACTCGGCAAGCAGCGCCTGTTCCTCCCTGCTCATCCCTCGTTCCTGAAGCAGCTCGGGGCGTCTCAACCACGTCCTGCCCAGCGCCTGCTTCAGCCGCCAGCGGCGGATGTTCTCATGGTGCCCGGAGAGCAGCACTTCCGGCACCCGCTCTCCCGCATACCTCTCGGGCCGCGTGTACTGCGGGCAGTCCAGCAAGCCCGCCGCAAACGACTCTTCGAGCGCCGACTGCTCGTCGCCCAGCGCCCCTGGCAGCTGACGCACGCAGGCGTCGATCAGGGCCATCGCCGCGAGCTCGCCACCCGAGAGCACGAAGTCGCCGAGCGAGAGCTCCTCGTCCGCTCTCGTGCGCAGCAGGCGCTCATCGACGCCTTCGTACCTGCCGCACAGCAACGTGAGCGCGCTCTCCTTTGCGAGCTCCACCACCTTGCGGTGGTCCAGCTTCCTGCCCTGGGGCGAGAGGTAGACCACTCTTCCCGCCCCGGCGCCTCGCGCCGCATCCAGCGCCTTCTCCAGCGGCTCGGCCAACATCACCATGCCGGGCCCGCCGCCATAAGGACGGTCATCGACCGTCCTGTAATTGTCCGTCGTGAAATCGCGCGGATTCCACGTCTTCAACTGCCAGAGCCCCGCCTCGAGAGCCCGGCTGGTGATGCCGCTCTCGGTCACCGCCGCAAACATCTGCGGGAACAGCGTCACCACATCGAAGCGCATCACCAGTCAGCGCCCCAGTCGACCACGATGCGCCTGCCGGCGAGATCGACTTCCTTCACCACCGCGCTCACCCACGGGATGAGGCGCATGCGCTCGCCCGCCAATTCCATCACGTCCTGCGCGCCATTCGTGATCCACTGCTTCACGGCGCCTAGGCGCTCGCCCTGCTCGTTCAGCACCTCGAGACCCACCAGGTCGGCGAGGTAGTAATGCCCCGCTCCCGCTTCCGGGAGCGCATCGCGCGCGATCGACACTCGCGCGCCCTTCAATTCCAGCGCCTGCTCGCGGTCGTCGATGCCATCGAGCTTCGCCACCACCGTCGAGCTGTGCAGCTTGGCTGCGGCGACCCGATAGGCGCGCTCGCCAATCCACCACTCGCCCGCCTCGGCGAGCGCTGGCGCCACGCCGCCGCCGGGAATCACCTTGAGCCAGCCGCGCACGCCATACGAACCGGCGACGCGGCCCATCTCGATCAGCCGATCAGGCGGCCTTCTTGGCAAACTGCTTCACGAGCCGCTCGGCGGTCAGCGAGAGCTGCGCGCCGCGGCCCTGCCAGTGCTTCACCCGCTCGAGATTCACGCGCAGCGCCTCGCGGCCCTCGGGTGCCTTCGGGTCGTAGAAGCCGACGCGCTCGAGGAACTTGCCCGAGGCCGCGCGGCGCGAATCCGCCACCACGAAGTGGTAGAAGGGTCGCTTGTTGGCGCCGCCGCGTTGCAGTCGAATCACCACCATCTGAGTTTGCTCCGGAACCGCGAAAAGGCGCGGATTATACGGGAAAAATTGACGCTTTTGGGGCGTTTCGGCCGCCCGGTGGTGCGACAATCCAAACCAGGGGAGAAGAGTAATGCTGCAGGCGCTGCGCGAGATCGAGGGCGGGATACAGCTGTCGCTCAACGTCGCCGCGTGCCTGCCGAAAATCACCCGAGCGCCGATCTTCGAGTCGTTCCTGCGGCAGGTGTATTTCACCGGCGTCACCGCCGCCACCGGCGTGATCCTGCGCGCCTGCGCGCTCGGCGTAATCATCATCGCAGTGATGATGAACATGCTCGACGCCGACGTCGACCTGGCGGTGAAGATCCTGCTCCTCCTCGTGTTCCGCGAGGTCGGGCCGCTCGCCGCCGCGGTGGTGGTGATCCTGCGCACCGGCACGGCGGTCTCGGCGGAGATGGCGATGATGCGCGTGTCCGGCCAGACGCGCGCGCTGCGCTACCTCGGTATCGATCTCTACGACTACCTCGTGCTGCCGCGCGTCGCCGGCATCATGCTCGCCACCGCGGCGCTGAGCTTCTACGTGCAGTTCCTCGCGGTGCTCGGCGGGCTGGCGCTGAGCCCGTTCATCATCGAGGCGTCCTTCCAGGAGCTGACCGGGCGGCTCTTTGAGCTCTTCACGCCGGTGGACTTCTACTACTCGGTGGTGAAGAGCCTGCTCTTCGGCTTCGCGGTCGCCGCCTGCTGCTGCTGGCACGGCCTCAATCCGCCCGACCTTACGCAGAACGCCGTGCCGAAAGTGGTCACCAAGGCGGTGACGCAGAGCATGATGCTGGTGCTGCTGATCAACGCCGTGTTCGCCTACGTGGTGTTCGGCATCCTTTTCTTCGGCCTGGTGAAGGCGAACGCATGAGCGGGCTTGCGATTCGTTACGCGCGCAGGACCCCGCGCCACGAGGTGCAGGTATCGGTGCCGAAGGGCGCGGTCACGCACCTGCATCTGCCGGACGACGACGCCAAGGCGCACCTCGTCACCGCGGTGCTCAAGGCGCGCACCGAGGCCGGCGAGGAGCTCGAGCTTTTCGGCGAGAGCGCCGCCAGTCTCGCCGCTGGCCAGCGCGAGAAGCTGCGGCTGCGGGTCGGCGCGGTGTCGCCGATCGTCGGCCTGATGACCAATCTGAACGCGTGGGAGAACGTCTCTTTGCCCGCCGCCTACCACGGCACGCCGCCGCTGCCCGAGGTGGCGCAGCTCGCGCACGATGTGCTCACCGCCTTCGGCGCCGAGCCGCGCTATTTCCTCGCGCGCGTGCCCGACGAGCTCGGCATGCTCGAACGCAAGATGGCGTCCTTCATCCGCCAGCTGGTCGCGGCGCCGGAACTGATGGTGTTCGACGCGCTCGAGGACGGTCTGTCCTTCGCCGAGTGCCGCCACGCCGCGCGCTTCGAGGCCGAGTACCGGGCGCGCCAGCCGGAAGGCACGGTGCTGTATGTCGATATCAAGGAGGTGTCATGAGCGTCGCACTGCCACCGGGGCGCTTCTCCGGGCTCGTGGTCAAGGTCAACGCGTTCCTGCTGATCGCGATGCTCCTGGTCGCGGCCTTCATGGGCCTGGTCGCCTACAAGCAGGGCTGGTTCGTACGCCAGTCGGTGATTCGTTTCGTCACGCCCAACGCGCTCGGCATCAACAAGGGCATGCCGGTCAAGCTGCACGGCTTCACCATCGGCTCGGTGAGCGAAATGCAGCTCGCGCCCGGCGGCGTCGACGTGCGCCTGTCGCTCGCCACCGAGTACCTGATGCGCATTCCGCAGGACTCGTACGCGCGGCACGCGCGCGAAGCCGGCGTAATCGGCGCGAGCGTGATCGACATCGTCCCAGGCAAGGCCGAGCGCGCGCTCGCCGAAGGCGCGCGGATCAACTTCGAGCCCTCGCGCGGCATCTCGGAGATCATCGACGATTTCCGCCGCCAGGCGATCCCGGCCTTCAACGAGGTGAAGGCCGCGATGTCGCAGGTCGGCCGCTCGGGCGAGGACATCACGCAGATCCTGGCCAGCCTGCGCAAGGAGGTCGAGCAGCTCCCGTCGACGCACCGCGCCATCCGCAAGCTGGTCGAGGAGGCGGGGCAGGCGACGGCCGACCTGAGCCAGCAGGCCGGCACCACCCTGCAGGCGGTCGAGCGGGTCGCCGGCACGATGCAGCGCACGCTGCCCGACCTCTCCGACAAGCTCGGCACGAGCGCCGTCGCGATCGGGGCGGCGGCCACGCAGATGCAGCACACCGCCGAGGAAGCGCAGGCCACGCTGCGCAACGCGCGGCCGCTCGTCGACCACGGCGAGACGGCGGCGCGCGAGGCGGCCGACGTGCTGGGCGCGGCGAAGCGCGTCTGGCCGCTCAGCGATTCCTTCAAGGACACCTCCGACGGCATGCTGCCCATCGACAGCTTCGAGGCCCGGGGCAAGGGGCTCGCGCGCTGATGCGCGTGCGCGGCGCCGTCCTCCACGTCCTGGCCGCGGGCCTGATCGTGCTGGCCGCCGGCTGCGGCGGCAAGGCGCCGCTCAACAACACGTCGCTCGCGCAATCGCGGCTTGCCGAAGCCGAGACGCGCGCCGCGGCGCTCGTCAAGTCAGGCGATTTCTCCGGCGCGGCGCGTCACTACGGCGAGGCGCTGCGCATAGCCACCTCGCTCGAGAACGCCGACGCGATCGCGGCCAACGCGATCAACCTGTCGATCGTCCAGCAGTGGCTCGGCCGCGACGCCGACGCCCGCGCCGCGCTCGGCGCCGTGCTGGACGACCCGCGCACGGCCTTCTCCGATCGGCGCAAGCTCCAAGCGGAATTGCGGCGCGCGATCCTCGAGCTCGCCGGCGGCAACATCGGCGCGGCGGCGATCTGGGCGGGGCAGGCCGAGCGGCGCTGCACCGCGACGAACTGCGAGTACGCGGCGACGATCCTCAACGTGCGCGCGCAAGTGGAGCTCGATTCGGGCCATGGCGCAGAAGCCGCGCGCCTGGCGCAAGCGGCCGCCGAGCGCTCGCGCGGCGGCGCCAGTCGCGCGGAGAGCGCCAACGCGCTGCGCACGCTCGGCCGCGCGCGCCTGGCGCAGGGCCAGCCCGCCGCGGCGCTCGAGCCGCTGCGGCAGGCACTCGAGCTCGACCGCGAGATCGGCGATCCGCGCAAGATCCTGGCGGACCTGGCCGAGCTGGCGCGCGCCGCCGAGGCGGCCGGCGATGCCGCCGCCGCGCGCGACTACAGGGAGCGGAGCCTTGCGGTGAGCAAGGCGATGAACGGCGCGCGCGGTTCGGCCGAAGCGGTGCTCGTCCGCTAGGAGGCGTCGTCGAGCACGGCGGTCCACATCCCGTCGATCTGCTCGACCTCCTGGGCAAGGCGCGCGCCGTACTCGACCAGCTCCGCCACCTTCGCATCCACCGCCTCGCGCGTGGACGCGCTCACCATCGTCTTCATGCCGAGCTTCTCGACGCTCACGCGCACGGCGCGCCGGCGGTTCTCGAACGTGGCCATCCACCTGGCGCCGACCTGGGCGGGCGCCGCAATGACGTTCGCGCCATCGGCGGCAAAGCGCGCGAGCTCGGCCTCGACGCTCTCGCGCGTCGAGCCGGAGACGAGGAAGTGGCTGCCCGCATCGGACACCGTCGCGGGCTGCGTCGACGCCGGGCCGGCGGCGGCGGGCAGCGGGCGCTGCAAGCGGCGCTTCGCCTGCGTCTCGGCCACGCGGCGCCCGACGCGCACCGCCTCGCTCACCGCATAGAGCTCGTGCGAGCGGTTGTGCTTGTCGGTCTGCGCGGCGCGCGCCTGGAACATGCTCGCGTAGTCGCCCGAGAGCAGCAGCACCACCTCGTAGAAGGAGCGCGACACCAGCAGCTCGCCCTTCTGCGCGAAGGACATCACGCGCTGCGCGACGTTGATGCCGTCGCCGATGACGTTGTCCTGGCCGTTGATGTCCTTCGACAGGTACACCGGGCCGAGGTTGATGCCCATGCGCACCGGCAGCTCGCCGACGTTGTCGAAAATGGCGACCGCCGCAAACAGCGCTCGCTCGGGATCGTCCAGGAAGGCGATGGCCGCGCCGTCGCCGGTATCGATCACGATCCGGTCGCGCGCCTCGAGATCGGCGAGCGAGCCGGCCAGCACCTCGTTGAACTTCTGCTTCAGCCGGATCTGCTCGCTGACGCCGAGCCGCGAATAGCCGGCGATGTCGAGGAACAGCACGCTGCAGACCAGCGTGCGGCTCGAATCCCCGGCTTTCGGCGCTAGCGGCTCGCTCATCGGATGCCGGGAATCATGCCCTTCATGCCCCGCATCATCCGTTGCAGATTGCCGCCTTTCATCATTTTCATCATCCTCTGCATCTGCTCGAACTGGTTGAGGAGCTGGTTCACCGCCTGCACCGGAACACCCGCGCCGGCGGCGATGCGGCGCTTGCGCGAGGCCTTGATCAGCTCGGGCTTGGCGCGCTCCTCGCGGGTCATCGAGTTGATGATGCCTTCGATGCGCCGCAACTGCGTGTCGTCGGCCAGCTTCGCCGGGTCGACGCTTCCGACCAGCTGCGCCGGCAGCTTGTCGATGAGCGAAGCCACGCCGCCCATCTTCTTCATCTGCGCGATCTGCTGCTTGAAGTCCTCCAGATCGAAGCCCTTGCCCTTCTTCACCTTGTCGGCGACGCGCTGCGCCTCCGCGAGGTCGATCTTGGCGTGCGCCTCCTCGACGAGCGACAGGATGTCCCCCATGCCGAGGATGCGCGCCGCCATGCGCTCGGGATGGAAGGGCTCGAGGCCGGAGAGCTTCTCGCCGACGCCGGCGAACTTGATCGGCCGGCCCGTGACGTGACGCACCGAGAGCGCGGCGCCGCCGCGCGCGTCGCCGTCCAGCTTGGTCAGGATCACGCCCGTGAGCGGCAGGCGTTCATTGAAAGCGCGCGCAACGTTCACCGCGTCCTGGCCCTGCATCGCATCGACGACGAACAGCGTCTCGACGGGCTGCAACGCCGCGTGCAGCTCGGCGATCTCGCGCATCATCTCCTCGTCGATCGCCAGGCGCCCCGCGGTGTCGACGATCAGCACGTCCATGTAGTGCGTGCGCGCGTAGTCGAGGGCGTGGCGGGCGATGTCGACGGGCTTTTCACTTTTTTCCGAGCCGATGAACTCGGCGCCCACCTGCGCAGCCACGGTCTTCAGCTGCTCGATGGCCGCCGGCCGGTAGACGTCGGTGGAGACCAGCGCCACCTTCTTCTTCTCGCCGAGCAGCAGGCGCGCGAGCTTGCCGCTGGTGGTGGTCTTGCCCGAGCCCTGCAGTCCCGCCATCAGGATCACCGCCGGCGGCTGCGTGGCGAGGTCGAGCGGCACGTTCGCCTCGCCCATCAGAGCGGCGAGCTCGCGGTGCACGACGCCGACCAGCGCCTGTCCGGGCGTGAGGCTGCCGACGACTTCGGCGCCGAGCGCCTTGGCGCGCACCGCGTCGATGAAGTGCTTCACCACGGGCAGCGCCACGTCCGCTTCGAGCAGCGCGATGCGCACTTCGCGCAGCGCTTCCTGGATGTTCGCTTCGGTGAGGCGCGCTTCGCCGCGCACCTGCTTGACGATGCGCGCGAGGCGTGCGGTCAGATTTTCAAGCATGGGGTGATAGACTGGAGAGGTGCCCGACATTGTAATTCACGGTATCGCGTCCGCCGCGTACCTGGTCCTGGCGTGGCACTTCTGGAACACGCGCTGGCGTGCCGCCGCGCCGGCCGCGCCGCGCCGCGTGTCTCCGCTTGGGGAGCGCGCCGCCCTCCTCGCGCCGCTCGCGCTGCACGGCTGGACTCTCTACAGCGGGATCTTCTCAGCGGCGGAGCTGCGCTTCGGCTTCGCGCAGGCGCTCTCGGTGATGATGTTTCTCGCCGTGCTGATGTGCTGGCTGGAAGGCTTCTTCTATCCGATCGAGGCGCTCTATCCGCTGCTGCTCGCGGCGGGCGCGATCTGCGCGCCGCTGCCGGCTTTCTTCGCCGGGCGCCTGAGCCCCGACGCCGTGTCGTTCGAGTTCCGCCTGCACCTCGTCTTCGGCATGCTCGCCTACAGCCTCTTCACCGTGGCGATGCTCCACGCCGTGCTGATCGCCAAGGTGGAGAGCCGGCTGCACGGCGCGCCGGGCCTGGGCGGACCGCTCGCGCAGCTGCCGCCGCTGCTCTCGCTCGAGCGCCTGGTGTTTGTGCTGATCGCCGCGGCGTTCGCGGTGCTCACCGTCACTCTCGCCTTCGGCATCGTCTATTCCGAAGCCTTCTTCGGCCGCGCCATGCGCTTCGAGCACAAGACAGTCTTCGTCATCCTTTCCTGGGCGATCTTCGGCCTGCTGCTCGCCGGCCGCTGGCGCTACGGCTGGCGCGGACGCACGGCACTGCGCTGGACGCTTACCGGGTTCGTGCTGCTGATGCTCGCCTATCCCGGCAGCCGCTTCGTGCTCGAGGTCCTGCTGCACCGCGCCTGATGGAAGACATCTCCCTCTCATGGATGGTGGGCGCACTCGCCGTGCTGCTCGCGCTGTCGGCGTTCTTCTCCATTGCCGAGACGGCGATGATGGCGACCAACCGCTACCGCCTGCAGCACCTGGTGTCGCAGGGCAACCGCGCCGCGCTGCGGGTGGCCGAGCTCCTCAAGCGGACCGACCGCCTGCTGGGCGGAATCCTGATCGGCAACACGCTGGTCGTGGTAGCGGCGAGCTCTCTCTCAACCATCGTCGCTGTGCGGCTGTTTGGAGAGAACAAGATCGTCTATGCGGCCGGCACGCTGGTGATCTCGTTCCTGATCATCGTCTTCTCCGAGATCACGCCGAAGGTGATCGGCGCCACGCACCCGGACCGCACCGCGCTGCTGCTATCGATGCCGCTGAAAATTTCCCTGCGCGTGCTCGATCCGGCGGCATGGTTCGTCAATCTGTTCGTGCGGCCGCTGCTCTGGATCCTGGGCGTGCGCAGCGACCCGAGCGGCGACGCGCCGAAACTCTCGCCCGAGGAGATCCGCACGCTGGTGCTCGAGTCCTCGAGCTTCATGCCGAAGAAGCACCTGTCGATCCTGCTCAATCTGTTCGACGTGGGCGCGATCACGGTGCAGGACGTGATGGTGCCGCGCGCGCGCATCGAGTCGATCTGCCTCGAGGACGGCATGGAGACCGTCGCGCGCCAGCTCGCCACCGCCCACCACATGCGCCTGGTGGTGTTCAAGAACCACGAGGGAGAAATTGCCGGCATCCTGCACATCCGCAAGGTGCTCGCCGCGCTGCACGCCGGACCGCTCGAGGAGGCGGCGCTCCTCGAGCTGCTCGACGAGCCCTACTACGTGCCGGCGACGACGTCCGCCCTCACGCAAATGCAGTACTTCCAGGAGAACCGCGAGCGCCTCGCGCTGGTCGTGGACGAGTACGGCGAGCTGATGGGGCTCGTCACGCTGGAGGACATCATCGAGGAGATCATCGGCAAGTTCACCACTACGCTGCCCTCCGCCGCGCCGCTCGCCTGGGACGAGAACGGCACCGCCACCGCGGAGGGGGCGATGCCGGTGCGCGAGGTGAACCGGGCGCTCGGACTGTCGCTTCCGACCGACGGTCCGAAGACGCTGAACGGCCTCATCGTCGAGCACCTGCAGGAAATTCCCGAGGCCGATGTCTCCATCAAGATCAACAACGTGCCGATGGAAATCGTCCACGCGCAGGGGCGGACGATTAAAACCGTGCGCATTTTCCGGCCGCTCGCCGATGTAGAAAATACAGAGACCTCAGAGGTTTAGAAGCGGAACTTCAGGCTTTACAAAGGGGGGCGCGAAAGGCATCATGCTCGGTCGGGAAGTGGGAGGGAGTGCCTAAAAATGGCAACAGCAGCAGCCGCAACGGCCGCGGCAAAAGGGCCGAAGGAATTCACGTTCGCCTGGGAAGGTAAGGACAAGGGCGGCAAGACCGTTCGCGGCGAGCTTCGTGCCGCGAGCGAGACTGCCGTCAACGCGACCCTGCGCCGTCAAGGCATCATGGTGCAGAAGGTCAGGAAGCAGAAGCGCCGCGGCGGCGGCAAGGTCAGCGATAAGGACATCTCGCTCTTCACGCGCCAGCTCGCCACGATGATGAAGGCAGGCGTGCCGCTCCTGCAGTCGTTCGACATCGTCGGCAAGGGCGCGACCAATCCCGCCGTGGCCAGGCTGCTGCTGGAGATCAAGACCGACGTCGAGACCGGCTCCGCGCTCGCCGCGGCGTTCCGCAAGTTTCCGCTGCACTTCGACGCGCTCTTCTGCAACCTGGTGCAGGCGGGCGAGCAGGCCGGCATTCTCGAGACGCTGCTCGATCGCCTCGCGACCTACAAGGAGAAGATCCTCGCCATCAAGTCGAAGATCAAGGCCGCGCTGTTCTATCCCATTGCGATCATCGCCGTCGCTTTCATCATCACCGCGGTGATCATGATTTTCGTGATCCCGGCGTTCAAGCAGGTGTTCAGCGCCTTCGGCGCGGATCTGCCGGCGCCCACGCTCTTCGTGATGGCAGTGTCCGACTGGTTCGTTGCCTACTGGTTCATCATCTTTCCGGTGATCGGCGGCGGCATCTACGGCTTCTTCGAGGGCTGGAAGCGATCGCTGGCGGTGCAGATCTTCATGGACCGCCTGATGCTCAAGGTGCCGGTGTTCGGCGACCTGGTGCGCAAGTCGACGGTGGCGCGCTGGACGCGCACGCTCTCGACCATGTTCGCCGCAGGCGTGCCGCTGGTGGAGGCGCTCGACTCGGTGGGCGGCGCGGCCGGCAACTACGTGTACGCCGTCGCCACCAAGCAGATCCAGGGCGAGGTCTCCACCGGCACGTCGCTCACGGTGGCGATGCAGAACGCGAACGTCTTCCCGACGATGGTGCTGCAGATGTGCTCGATCGGCGAGGAGACCGGCGCGCTCGACGCGATGCTCGGCAAGGTGGCCGACTTCTACGAGGCCGAGGTCGACGACGCGGTCGAGGCGCTGTCGTCGCTGATGGAGCCCATGATCATGGTGGTGCTCGGTACCCTGATCGGCGGCATGGTGATCGCCATGTACCTGCCGATCTTCAAGATGGGCCAGGCGGTCTAGCGAATGGCGTCTGTCGGCTGGCTCGCGCAGCCAGCCGTCCTTCCCTGGCTGGCGCTCGTCTTCGGGCTGTGCATCGGCTCGTTCCTGAACGTCGTCATCCACCGGCTGCCCAAAATGATGGAGCGCGAGTGGCGCGCCGAATGCGCGGCGCTCACCGGGCAGTCCGCGCCGCAGGAGCCTCCGCTCGGCCTCGTCACGCCGCGCTCGCGCTGCCCGAGCTGCGGCCACGGCATCACCGCGCTCGAGAATGTCCCGCTCGTCAGCTGGCTGGTGCTGCGCGCGAAATGCGCCAAGTGCGGCGCGAGGATCAGCGCCCGCTACCCGCTGGTCGAGCTCCTCGCCGGCATCGGCGGCGCGTATTCCGCGTGGCGCTTCGGGCCGACGATGGCGGCCCTCGGCGCCGCGCTCTTCGTCTGGTTCACCATCGCGCTCGCCTTCATCGACCAGGAGACCGGGCTCCTGCCCGACGACCTCACGCTGCCGCTCGTGTGGATCGGGCTGCTCGTCAATCTCGGCGCGGGTTTCGTGCCCCTGCGCGAGGCGGTGATCGGCGCCGTGGCGGGCTATCTGTCGCTGTGGCTCGTCTACTGGGGCTACAAGCTCGCCACCGGCAAGGAAGGCATGGGCTACGGCGACTTCAAGATGAACGCCGCTGTCGGCGCGCTGCTCGGCTGGAAGATGCTGCCGTTCGTGATCCTGCTCTCCTCGATCGTCGGCCTGATTTTTGGCGCGCTGCAGATGTTCGCCGCGCGCGGCCGATGGGAGGGGAGCTTCCGCTTCCACTTCGGTCCCTACATCGCGATTGCGGCGCTGGTCGCGCTCTTCTGGGGCGAGCCGATCCTGCGCTGGTACGCCGAGCGGCTGTGAAATTCGTCGTGGGCCTGACCGGCGGCATCGGCAGCGGCAAGAGTGCAGCGGCCGACGAGTTCGCCCGGCTCGGCGCCACCGTGATCGACACCGACGCGATCGCGCGCGAGCTCACGCAGGGCGGCGGTGCCGCGCTGCCGCACATCAAGAGCCTCTTCGGCGAGGCCTTCGTCACCGCCGGGGGCGCCATGGACCGCGACGCGATGAGGAGCCGCGTGTTCTCCGATCCCGCGGCGAAGCAGGCGCTCGAGGGACTGCTGCATCCGATGATCCGCGCCGAGGCCGAGCGGCGCACCGCGGCGGCGCGCGGCCCCTATGTCGTTCAGGTGGTGCCGCTGCTGGTCGAGTCCGCCGATTACCGCCGACGCGTCGGTCGGATCCTGGTGGTCGACGCGCCCGAGGAAGCGCAGCTGAAGCGCGTGATGGCGCGGAGCGGTCTCGCCGAGCCGGAGGTGCGCTCGATCATGGCCCACCAGGTCTCGCGCGCCGCACGGCTGGCGGCGGCCGACGACGTGATCGACAACGCCGGCACGCTCGAAGGCCTGCGCCGGCAGGTCGGCGCGCTGCACGCGAAATACCTCAAAATGGCCCCCCACGCCAAGTCTTAAGTTGTGCTGGCCTCGCAAATCGCTCAGAATCCGGCCAGTTTTTTTGGCGACGCGCGCCGCGTGATCACTTACGAATATCCGCTCAACGAGCGCATCCGGACGCTGCTGCGTCTGGAGGACCTGTTCGAGCGCTCGCGCCATTTCATCGCCCGCACCGACCCGCACGACCACCACATGGCGCTGCTCACGCTCTTCGAGATCCTGGAGGTGTCGAGCCGCGCCGACCTGAAATCCGATCTGCTGCAGGAGCTCGAGCGGCAGAAGCAGGTGCTGCTTTCGTTCCGCAACAACCCGGAGATCGCCGAGGAGGCGCTCTCGGGCGTGCTGCGCGACATCGAGCAGGCCGCGGCCGCGCTCTTCTCGATGACCGGCAAGATCGGCCAGTACCTGCGTGAGAACGACTGGCTGATGTCGATCAAGCAGCGCACCGGCATTCCCGGCGGCGCCTGCGAGTTTGACCTGCCCTCCTACCACTACTGGCTGCACCGTCCGGCCGAGGAGCGCACCGGCCAGCTCGCCGCCTGGACCGGGCCGCTCCACCCGCTGCGCGACGGCTCGGCGATCATCCTGCGCATCCTGCGCGAATCCGGCCGGCCGCAGGCGGTCAACGCGCCGCAGGGCATGTTCCAGCAGATGCTCGGCGGCAAGACCGCGCAGATGCTCCGCCTGCGGCTCGACCCCTCCGCGCCCTGCGTGCCGGAGATCAGCGCCAACAAGTACGTGCTCAACATCCGCTTCCTCTCCCAGAACGGCGAAGACGCTCGCACGCGCACCGCCGACTGGGACGTGCCGTTCGAACTCACGTTTTGCAATCTGTAAGGAAAGTCCCCTGCCCGCGCTGCGGGCAGCCGTCGGTTTTTTCCGCGAAGAACAAGTGGCGGCCGTTCTGCAGCGAGCGCTGCAAGATGATCGATCTCGGCAAGTGGGCGAGCGAGGATTACCGCGTCGCCGGCAAGGACCAGAAGCCCCCGACCGAGACGCCCGACGAGGGCTAGCGCCAGCTCCCGCGGATCATCGCCAGGCCGTGCGCGCCCGCGCTCCACGCGCTTTCCATCTCGACCGGCGTGACGCCGCCGATCGCATAGATCGGAATGCTCGAGCCGCGCGCGATGGCGGCGAATCTGTCCCACCCGAGCGGCGAGCCGCCGCTCTTCTCCAGCACCGGCCCGAGCACGGCGAAGTCGAGCCCGAGCGCCATCGCGCGCTCGACCTCCGCGCGCGTGTGGCACGAGGCCGCCGCCAGCCCGCCTTGCGCACGCCGCTCGAGCCGCATCAATTCCGCCGCGGTGTAGTGCATGCCGTCCGCGCCGGGATGGGGCGCCTTTACCATCGCCTTGCAGCCGTAGCGATGCGCCAGGCCGATGGCCTGCGTGGTGAAGAGCTCGCGCGCTGCTTCGGCCAGGTGGGGTTCGCGGATCTGCACGAGCTGGAGTCCCTGCGCGAGCCGGCGCTCGAGCGCCTCGAGCATCGGCGGGATTCCCAGGCGCGCGGCATCGGTGATGGCGTATTCGTGCGGCAGTCCCAGCGACGCGAGCACGGGCGCGTTCGCCGGCAGCATCGGCGCCGCCATGGGCGCGCCGAGGTCCTGCCAGGCGATCGCCTGGTCCTCGCGCGGATGCGGCTCGCCGGACCATTCGAGCACACGGAAGAAATTGAGCCGCACGTGCCCATGGGGGTAGATGTACTCGCGCGTGATCCATGGATAAGACGCGCGGACGTCGATGCCGAGCTCCTCGTGCAGCTCTCGCGCGAGCGCGCGCTCGGCGGGCTCGCCGGGCTCGACCTTGCCGCCGGGAAATTCCCAGAAGCCGGCGTACACCTTCCCTTGCGGCCGCTGCGCCAGCAGGAAGCGGCCATCGGGGCGCTGGATTACGGCTGCCGCTACCTCGATCACTTCTTGGAGTGACGCCCCGCCCAGTCACGGGCGAACTGGTAGGCGACGCGGCCGCTGCGCGAGCCGCGCTGCAGCGACCATTGCAAGGCTTCCTCGCGCGCGCCGTCGCTCCATTTCGCGCCGAGCGTCTTCAGCCAGTGTCCGACGATCTCGAGGTATTCGTCCTGGTCGAAGGGGTAGAAGGTGACCCACAGGCCGAAGCGCTCGGAGAGCGAGATCTTCTCCTCCACCGTCTCGCCCGGATGGATCTCGTCGCCGATGTACTTGGTCTCGAGGTTCTCGGCCATGTACTCGGGCATCAGATGCCGCCGGTTCGAGGTGGCGTAGATCAGCATGTTCTCGGACGTGGTCGAGATCGAGCCATCGAGCGCCACCTTGAGCGCGATGTAGCCGTCCTCGGCGCCGTGGAACGAGAGATCGTCGCAGAAGAGCAGGCAACGCTCTGCGCGCCCGGCCACCTGGTCGACGATCTGCGGCAGGTCGACGAGATCGTTCTTCTCCACTTCGATCAGCCGCAGGCCCTGCTTGCTGTACTTGTTGAGCAGGCCTTTGACGATCGACGACTTGCCCGTGCCGCGGGCACCGGTGAGCAGCACGTTGTTCGCCGGCTGGCTCTTGAGGAACTGCATCGTGTTCTGCTCGACACGCTCGATCTGCTGGTCGATGCCGCGCAGGTCGGAGAGCTTGATGCGATGCACCTGCCGCACCGGTTGCAGCCACCCTGGGGCGCCGGCGCGGCCGTTCGAGCGCCAGCGGAAGGCGATGCTCGCCTTCCAGTCCGCCGCCGGCGCAGGACCCGGGAGCAGGGCTCCCAGACGCTGCAAAATTTCTTCGAGCTCTTTGTTCACGTTCGATACTCGGCGTTGATTTTCACGTAATCGAACGACAGGTCACAAGTCCAGACGGTTGCCTGCGCGGCGCCGCGATTGAGTACCGCGCGCACGGTGAACTCGGGCTTCTGCATCGCCGCCACGGCCTGCTCCTCGCGATAGGCGGGATCGCGAGCGCCGCGATGCGCGACGCGCACGGCGTCGATGTAGAGGTCGACCTTCGCGGTGTCCAGGCCGCGCACGCCGGAATTGCCGATCGCGGCGAGGATGCGCCCGAGGTTCGGGTCGGAGGCGAAGAAAGCGGTCTTCACCAAGGGCGAATGCGCTACGGCGTAGCCGACGCGGCGACACTCCTCGGCATCGCGTCCGCGCTCGATCTGCACGGTGACGAACTTCGTCGCACCCTCGCCGTCGCGCACGATCGCCTGGGCGAGGTGCCGCGCCACGTCGCCGACTGCCGCCTCGAGCTTCAGGAGATCGCGCCGGCTGCCGGCCGCGGGCCCCTGGCCGGTGGCGGCGAGGATCAGCGAGTCGTTGGTGGAGGTGTCGCCATCGACCGTGATGCAGTTGAACGAGCGCTGGGCGACGCGCTCGAGCAGACCTTGGAGAGCCTTTTGCGGGACGCGAGCATCGCAGGCGATGAAGGCGAGCATCGTCGCCATATCGGGACGGATCATGCCCGCGCCCTTAGCGATGCCGGTGACCACCGCCGTGCCGCGCGACAGGCGCACTTTGCGCGAGTACGCCTTCGGCACTGTGTCGGTGGTCATGATGGCCTCGGCGGCAGAGCGCCAGTCGTCCTGGTGCAGCAGGGCGCGCGGCAGCGCGGCGACGATGCGCTCCGCGGGCAGCTGCTCCATGATCACGCCCGTCGAGAAGGGCAGGATTTGGTCGGGCTCGCAGCCCAGGTGGCTGGCGAGCGCCTCGCAGACCTGCAGCGCGCGCCGCACGCCCTCGTCGCCGGTGCCGGCGTTGGCGTTGCCCGTGTTCACCACCAGCGCCTGGACGTCGTTGCGCAGGTGCTTCTTCGCCACGATCACCGGCGCGGCGCAGAACCGGTTCTGCGTGAAGACGCCCGCCACCGCCGTCCCGGGCGCCAGGCGCATCACCAGCAGGTCCTTGCGGCTGGCCTTGCGCACGCCGGCCATGGCGACGCCGAGCTCGACGCCCGGAACAGGATGCAGTGAAGCCGGATCGGGTGGCGGCAGGTTCACCGCCATCAGGTCAGTTTGCCGTGGCAGTGCTTGTACTGCATGCTCGGCAGCGCACGTGCTTGAACTACAGCGGTTTTTTGCACGCTAAAAGGGGCTGCCGAACAATTGCGTAACATCGTCTGTTTTTTCCCATAGAAGTCGTGCCTGGGACGGAATTTTAAGCGGGATTGCGCGCGTACCGCCCACCAGCGCTCATTCGATCACTTCGTCAGCCTGCGCGAGGAGGCTACTCGGCACAATTATGCCGAGCGCCCTCGCCGTTTGGAGATTGACGCCGAGCTCGAACCTGGTCGGACGAAGCACCGGCATTTCGGCCGGCTTCTCTCCCTTGAGGATGCGGCCCGCGTAGATGCCCGCGTTGCGGAATTCGTCGGCGATGATGGGCCCATAGCTCATCAGCCCGCCGGCATCGATCCATTCACGCGTGGGAAAGACCGTCGGGATAGCGCGGCGCGCCGCCAGCATCGCGATTTGCGCCCGGCGCTCGTTGAAAGGCGCGCCAGGACTGACAACGAGCGCATCGACGCGCTTTTGCGCCAGCGTCTCGAAGGCCGTTTCGATGTCGCGATACGCGCTCGCGTGGACGATTTCAATCTGCGCTCCGATTGCTGCAACCGCTGCCTGTGCGTCGGCAACCTGGGCCGCGATCGGAGTCGACGGATTGACCAGAATCGCAAAGCGCGCGGCGTGCGGCAAGAGCTCGCGCAGGAGCCCTATGCGCTTGCCCCCAAGTTCGGTGTTCATCGAGCTGATGCCGGTGACGTTGCCTCCCGGCCGGTTGAAGCTCGCGACGAGGCCCGCGCGCACTGGGTCGCTGCCGGTGCTGAAAACGATCGGGATCCTCCTAGTCGCGGTCATGGCGGCAACCGCCGCCGGTGTGCTGGCGAGCGTAACGATCACGCTGACACGCTGCCCGACGAGATCGGCCGCCAATTTCGGCAGGCGATCGGGCTGGTTCTCTCCCCACCGGTATTCGATGACCACGTTGCGGCCCTCGACGTAACCGATCTCGGCCAGTCCTTTGCGGAATTCGGCAGCCGCGCCGGCGCTAGTGGCGGCCGAACCAGGATGCAGAAATCCCACGACCAGCGGGGGTACGCCCTCCGCGCACGCCGCTAATGGCGGACACATCGCTGCGGCCGCACTACCGAGCAGCGCGATGAAATCGCGGCGATTCATTCGATCGCGTCGATCCAATCCTTCTTCCCCAGAGGAATTGGTTTCAATCCACCATACCCCGCCTGGGCACCAATCGAAAGCCGGATTTCCGCCTTCGCGGGGGGATTTAGCTTTGAGCTGCGGCCAGGAAGGGATCCCCCCGGCGAACCATCGCGCCTGAGATCCGCGCGACCTCGCGGCCGCCTCGAAAGAAGAGCATCTTCGTTCAGATTAACGACGAGCTCGAGCTTCGTGGATTGCTCCACCGGCAAGTCGCCGGCTTCGCGCCCTGCAGGATTTTGCAGCGACGCTGAGCAGCCTAAATGCGATTGCGACTAGCGTTAGCGCGATGCGGATGGTGGCGCAAGAACCTAGGTTAGTTTGCCGTGGCAGTGCTTGTATTTCTTCCCGGAGCCGCAGGGGCAGGGATCGTTGCGGCCGACCTTTTGCGTGTGGCGCACCATCGGCTGCGACTTCTTCTTCGTCGCCGCCTCGGCCAGCGCGACGTCGCCGTTGCCCTCGTAGGCGGGTTCTTCCTCGACGGCCAAGGTACTCGCGTGCTGCGTCGTGACGTTCTCGATGTGCGCCTGGTCGTCGGGCTTGATGTCTTCCTGCGTGCGGACCTCGACGGCGGTCAGCGTCTTGATCACCTCGAGCTTCACCGACTCGATCATGGCGCCGAAGAGCTCGAAGGCCTCGCGCTTGTACTCCTGCTTGGGGTTCTTCTGCGCATAGCCGCGCAGGTGGATGCCTTGGCGCAGGTGGTCGAGCGCCGCCAGGTGCTCGCGCCAGTGCCCGTCGAGGATCTGCAGCATGACGTAGCGTTCGTACTGACGGAAGGACGCTTCCGCCCCGGCCGGCAGCTTGGCGTCGTACGCCGCTTGCGCCTGCTCGACGATGCGCTTGAGCAGCGTCTCGTCCTGCAGCTCGGGCTCGCTTTCGAGCCAGCCGCGCAGCGGCAGCTCGAGGTTGAAGTCGGCCTTGAGCGCGCCCTCGAGCCCGGCGATGTCCCACTGCTCCTCGACGCTTTCTTCGGGCACGTACAGGCGGAACATGTCGTAGAGCACGCCCGCCCGCAGGTCGGCGATGCGCGCCGAGACGTCCTGCGATTCCAGCAATTCGTTGCGCAGCGCATAGATCGTCTTGCGCTGGTCGTTGGCGACGTCGTCGTATTCCAGCAGCTGCTTGCGGATGTCGAAGTTCCGCGCTTCGACTTTCCTTTGCGCGCTCTCGATCGAGCGCGTCACCATCGCATGCTCGATCGCCTCGCCCTCGGGCATCTTCAGCATCACCATGATGCGGTTGATGCGCTCGCCCGCGAAGATCCGCAGCAGGGGATCCTCGAGCGACATGTAGAAGCGCGAGCTGCCCGGGTCGCCCTGGCGGCCCGAGCGGCCGCGCAGCTGGTTGTCGATGCGCCGCGACTCGTGGCGCTCGGTGCCGATGATGTGCAGGCCGCCGGCCTTCACCACCTGGTCGTGCAGCGCCTGCCACTCGCCGCGCAGCTGCGCGACGCGCGCACCCTTCTCCTCCGGCGTCAGCTTTTCGTCGGCTTCGACGAAATCGCATTGCTTCTCCACGTTGCCGCCGAGCACGATGTCGGTGCCGCGACCCGCCATGTTGGTGGCGATGGTGATCATTCTCGGGCGGCCGGCCTGCGCCACGATCTCCGCCTCGCGCGCGTGCTGCTTGGCGTTCAGCACCTGGTGCGACAGCTTCTCCTTGTCGAGGAGTTTCGAGATGAGCTCGGAGTTCTCGATCGAGGTGGTGCCGACCAGCACCGGCTGGCCGCGCTGCTGGCATTCGCGGATGTCGTTGACCACCGCCTGGTATCTCTCCTTCGCCGTGCGGTACACCTGATCCTGGCGGTCGGCGCGGATCATCTTCATGTGCGTCGGTACGACCACCGTCTCCAGGCCGTAGATCTGCTGGAACTCGTAGGCCTCGGTGTCGGCGGTGCCGGTCATGCCGGCGAGCTTGCCGTACATGCGGAAGTAGTTCTGGAAAGTGATCGAGGCGAGCGTCTGGTTCTCGTTCTGGATCGCCACGTTTTCCTTCGCCTCGACCGCCTGGTGCAGGCCGTCGGACCAGCGCCGGCCGACCATCAGTCGTCCGGTGAACTCGTCGACGATGATCACTTCGCCGTCCTGGACCACGTAATGCTGGTCGCGATGGAAGAGATGGTGCGCGCGCAGGGCGGCGTACAGGTGATGCACCAGGTTGATGTATGCGGGCTCGTAGAGGCTCGCGCCCGGCGGCAGCATGCCGATGCGCGTGAGGATCTGCTCGGCCTTCTCGTGGCCGGCCTCCGACAGGACGATCTGGTGGTTCTTCTCGTCGACGTAGAAGTCGCCCGGCGGCTCCGGCTGGTCGGGCTTCTTCTCTTCCTTCTGCCGCGTGAGTAGCGGTGCGACCTCATTCAGCTTGTAGTAGATCTCGGTGCGGTCCTCGGCCTGCCCGGAGATGATGAGCGGCGTGCGCGCCTCGTCGATCAGGATCGAGTCGACCTCGTCGACGATGGCGTAGTGTAGGCCGCGCTGGAAGCGCTCCTCGACGTGCATCGCCATGTTGTCGCGCAGGTAATCGAAGCCGAACTCGTTGTTCGTGCCGTAGGTGATGTCGGCGGCGTAGGCCTTGCGCTTGTCCTCGGGATCCATCTGCGGCAGGTTGACCCCCACCGAAAGGCCGAGGAAGCTGTAGATCTTGCCCATCCACTCGGCGTCGCGCCGCGCCAGGTAGTCGTTGACCGTGACGATGTGCACGCCCTTGCCGGTGAGCGCGTTGAGGTAGGCGGGCAGCGTGGCGACGAGCGTCTTGCCCTCGCCGGTCTTCATCTCGGCGATCTTGCCGTTGTGCAGCACCATCCCGCCGACCAGCTGCACGTCGAAATGCCGCATGCGCAGCGTGCGCTTCGCCGCCTCGCGTACCACGGCGAAGGCCTCGGGCAGGAGCTCCTCGAGCGTCGCGCCTTCGGCGTAGCGCTTCTTCAGCTCGCCGGTCTTGCCGGCGAGCGCGCTGTCGGAGAGCGCCGCCATCCCGGGCTCGAGGGCGTTGATTTTCGCGACGCTGCCGGTATACGTCTTCAGCAGCCGCTCGTTGCGACTGCCGAATACGCGCGTCGGCACGCGCCAGAGCGTTTCCAGACTACTGCGGAGAATCTCGGTGGTTTTGCCCATCATCGGCCGGGCACCGGCGTGCGCCGGCGCCCTGCAAAACCTGTGATTTTAACGGTAAAGCCGAACGACTACTTGGCGCGCGCGGCGGCCTGCGTGCCGTTGGCGAAAAGGAACTTGGCCGGGTTCTGCGCCGCCCCCCGGAAGCGAACTTCGAAGTGCAGGTGCGGTCCGGTCGAGCGCCCGGTCGATCCAGACTCGGCGACCTTGCGTCCGCGCGCCACGACGTCGCCTTCCTTGACCAGCAGCTTCGAGCAGTGCGCGTAGCGCGTGACGAGATCGTTGCCGTGGTCGAGGTCGACCACGTAGCCGTACTGCGGATGGAAGCCGGCGAACACCACGACGCCGCCCGCCGCGGCGACCACCGGCGAGCCCGGGTCGGCGAGGAAGTCGATGCCTTCGTGCATCGCCCACTGCCCGGTGAACGGATCGACGCGGCGCCCGAAGCCCGAGGCGTTGAAGGGCGCGGCGACCGGCAGCATCGTCGGCATGAGCTTCTTCTTCACCGCCTGCTCGAAGAGCTGCGACTCGAGCACGCCGAGCATGTCGTTGCGGTTCTCGAGCTGGCGCGAGAGCTCGAGCAGCTTCTCGCTGAAGTCGCCGAGCGACAGGTTTTGCGGCGGCATCAGGGTCGGGGCGGCACCGCCGAGGCCCGGCGATTCCGCGAGCTTGATGTCGCGCACGCCGGCGAGCGCGGCGAGCCGCTCGCCGAGCGCGTCGAGGCGCGTCAGGTGCGCCTGCAGTTCGCCGAGCTTCACGGCCATGGCATTGAGGTTCTGTTGCACGAACGCCCGGCTGCGTTCGGCTTCGGTCTCCTGCGCTGCAAGCACCAGGCGGTGCAGCGCGGGCAGCGGCACGTCGGCGGCATAGCGCAGGGTGATCCAGTACACGCCGATGGTCGCGCTCACCACGATCAGACACATCAGGAAGGCGCTCGCGAACAGATGCCCGAACGACAAAGTCACTGACCTCGCCTTGGCCAGCCGATCCGAGATCAGGATAATCTGCACTTCTTCCCTCCCTAGCAGGTCTGCGCTTGCGCCTTACCCGAATCGACCGGATTCTTTCAGCCCAAGGCGACCTGCAACCCCTTGTCGCAAAGACGCGCGACTTGCGCGCCCTCGCCGGACTGGTTCACAGCTTCTTGTCCGCGGGTCTAGCCCGAGATGCCCGCGTCGGCAACTTCAGGGACGGGAATCTGACGCTCATCGCCGCGAATTCCGCGGCGGCGGCGAAGCTGAAACTGCTTGGCCCGGCCCTGAGCCAATTCCTTCTGCAGCAGCGAATTCAGGTTAATTCAGTTTCGGTGAGGGTGCAACCAAACAGGGCGCGAAGCGCCTCACCGGAAAGGCAAAAAACCGTGCATTTCTCCACACATGCGCTCGAGCGGTTGCGCGGGCTGTATGAACGGTTGGAGCCTTCGCCGGCGCGTGATGCGCTGGGCAAAATGCTGCGCCGCCACGGCGCACTGCGCGGCGGCTAGCCGTACTGCGTGGCGAGCCGGGCGACCCCGGCGGGTGTGTCCTCGGCACGCTCGAAGCTCACGGTCTCCACGGCGCCCGCCTGAGCCAGCAGCGCGCGCAGCAGGCGGTTGTTCAACGCGTGGCCCGACTTGTGGGCGGAGAACGCCGCGAGAAGCGGCTTGCCCAGGAGATAGAGATCGCCGATCGCGTCGAGGAGCTTGTGCCGGATGAACTCGTCGGCGAAGCGCAAGCCCTCGGCGTTCAGCACGCGGTACTCGTCGAGCACGACGGCGTTGTCGAGACCGCCGCCGAGCGCGAGCCCGCTGTCGCGCAGGTCTTCGACTTCGTGCATGAAACCGAAGGTGCGCGCGCGGGCAATCTCCTTGAGATAGGAGGCCTCGGCGAAATTCACCTCGACCGACTGCGTCGAGCGCTCGATCACGGGATGGCGAAAATCGATCGAGAACGAGAGCTTGTAGCCTTCGAAGGGCTCGAGGCGCGCCCATTTGTCGCCCTCGGTCACCTCTACGCGGCGCGTCACGCGCAGGAACCGCTTGGGCGCCGCCTGCTCCACAATGCCGGCCTGCTGGATGAGGAGCACGAAGGGCGACGCGCTGCCGTCCATGATCGGCAGCTCCGATGCGTCGAGATCGACATAGACGTTGTCGACGCCCAGGCCGCCGAGCGCCGACATCAGGTGCTCGACCGTATAGATCTTCACGCCGTCGCGCACGAGGCACGACGAGAGGCGCGTCTCGCCGACGAGCTCGGCGCGAGCTGGCAGTTCGACCGGGAGAGCGAGGTCGATGCGCCGGAACACGATGCCCGTCTCCGGCGGCGCCGGGCGCAGCGTCATGCGCACCTTCTGTCCGGTGTGCAGGCCCACGCCGGACGCGGAAACCAGGGTTTTCAGTGTGCGCTGCCGCAACATGACTAACACCTTATGCGAGCAGGGATTTTAGCAGTCCTCAGCGGGTACTGCCTGAACCTTGCGAGGCGAGCAACTCTCGATAGCGTCGCTCGCTCTGGCGGGCGCGCTCCTCGGCCTGCATGCGCTCGGTCAGGTCCTCGATGACGCCCAGGCGTGCGCGGCGGCCGCCGAAATCCAGGTTGAAGGAGGTGATCTTGACCGGAATCACCTCGCCGCCCTTCTTGCGATGGCGCCAGATGCGGCTGCGGTAGTTCGCCGGATCCTCGAACGCCTTCTTCAGATCGTCGATGTCTTCCTCCGGGCGGATCTGCTCGGCGCTGAGCGCGAGGAATTCCTCCTTCGAGTAGCCATAGAGGCGGATCGCGGCTTCGTTCACGGCGAGGAAGGCGAGCGTCTTCGCGTCGACCACCCACATCGGATACGGGTTGGCGTCGAAGAGCGTGCGATAACGACGCTCGCTGTCCTCCAGTGCTTTCTGGTCGCGCGCGCGCTCGGTGATGTCCTTGCCGACGCCGTGGTAGCCGCGGAATTTTCCGTGCTCGTCGAACAGTGGCTCGCCGCTCACCGAGAGATAGCGCAGCTCGCCCGCCTTGTTGTAGCGGAGAAAGACGAAATCGGAGAACGACTCGTGGCGCGCGAGCTTCGCGCGGTGCTGCTCCCAGGCCATCTCGGGCAAAGGCGCGAGGCCCGGCAGCTCCCAGCGCGTCTTGCCGACGACGATATCGGTGTCGCCGTCGAGCTCCTGCATGTCGACGCCGGGCACCTCGACAAAGCGGAGCTCGGCGTCCTGTACCCAGTACCAGTCGGAGCCCATCTCGATCAGCCGGCGGAAGCGCCGTTTGGCGGCGCGCAGCGAGCGCTTGATGCTCGTGATGTCGTCGACCAGAAGAACCGTGCACACGGCAGCGCCGGCCGCGTCGCGCACGACGCCGCCGGTCGCGTGCGCCCAGACGGGCGAGCCGTCCTTGTGGACATAGCGCCGCTCGCTGACCCGCGCTTTCGCTTTGCCGGAAATGACCTGCGCGCGCGAGATCGCGGTCGCTTCCATGTCGTCCAGGTGGACGATGTCGAGGTGCGTCTTCTGCAGCAGCTCTTCCTCGGTGTAACCGAGCAGGCGGCAAAACGCACCGTTGGCGCGCAGAAAGCGGCCGCCTATCGAGAAGAGCGCGAGGCCCACTCCGCCGTGCTCATACAAGGCGCTGAAAGCTGCGCCGCTCGCTAGGGCGGCGTCGACTTCGGCGCGTTCATTCGAGGCCATGATTTCCTGTGGAACGGATCATGACATAGGAATTGCAAGAGAAAATGCAAAAGCGGGCCGCCTCCGGCAAGGAGGAAGCGGCCCGCTCCGCGGCTAGTCCGCCTGCTTGCGCAGGAAGGCGGGGATGTCGTACTTGTCGACGCCGCTCTGCTGGAGAGCTTCAACCGTCGAGGCGCGGTTGCGCCGGATGACCGCCGGCACCGCATCGAGCTGCTGGTAATCGACCGGCCCGGGCATGTTGTCCGTTCCCGTCTTCTGCGCCGTCACGTTGCTGAGCACCAGCTGCGGCTTCGGCTGCCGTGCCGCGGCCATGCCGAGCCCGGTAGCGACCACGGTCACGCGCAGCTGATCGGCCAGCGCGTCGTCGTACACACCGCCATAGATGATGGTCGCATCCTCCGCCGCGAACGTGCGCACGATATTCATCACCTCCTTCGTCTCGCGCAGCTTCAGGCTCGACTTGGAGGCGGTGATGTTGACCAGCACGCCGCGCGCTCCCGCCAGGTTCACGCCCTCGAGCAGCGGGCAGGCGATGGCCTGCTCGGCGGCGATGCGCGCGCGATCGATGCCGCTTGCCATCGCCGAGCCCATCATGGCCATGCCCTGCTCCGACATCACGGTGCGGACGTCCTGGAAGTCGACGTTGACGAGGCCCGGGTTGTTGATGATCTCGGCGATGCCGGCGACGGCATTGTTGAGCACATCATCCGCAGCCTTGAACGCGTCCTCCTGCGTCACGTCCTCGCCCAGCACCTCCTCGAGCTTGTCGTTGAGGATCACGATCAGCGAGTCGACATGCGGCACGAGCGCCTCGATGCCGGCTTCCGCGACCTTCATGCGCTTGGAGCCCTCGAAGGTGAAGGGCTTGGTCACTACCGCGACGGTGAGGATGCCCAGCGAGCGCGCGACCTCCGCGATCACGGGCGCGGCGCCGGTGCCGGTACCACCGCCCATGCCGGCGGTGATGAACACCATGTGCGCGCCGGCCACCGTTTCCTCGATGCGATCGCGCTCGGCGATCGCCACGGCGCGCGCCTCCTCCGGCTTCGCCCCGGCGCCGAGGCCGCTCGTGCCGAGCTGGATCTGGTTCTGCGCCTTGTTGCGGGAGAGGACCTGCGCGTCGGTGTTGACCGCGATGAACTCCACGCCCTGCACGGCCTGCTCGATCATGTGATTGACGGCGTTGCCGCCGGCGCCGCCAACGCCGATGACCTTGATCACCGGCCCGGTTACCTGACTATCGACTATTTCGAACATGTTGTTGTCTCCTTGCCGTTGTTTTGACTTCTAAAAGTTGCGTTGAAACCACTCCCGCATGCGCCCCAGCACGGCCCCCATCGAACCGCTCTGGCGCGAAAGCCTTCCGTGATGCAGCTGCGAAGCCCCTTCCATCAAAAGGCCCACCGCCGTGGCGTAGCGCGGCGCGCGCACCACGTCGGCGAGGCCGCCGGCGTAGCGCGGTACGCCGATCCGCACGGGCATGTGGAAGATCTCCTCGCCGAGCTCGACCATGCCGCGCATCACCGCCGAGCCGCCGGTGAGGACGACGCCGCTCGAGAGCAGCTCCTCGAAGCCCGACTCGCGCAGCGCCTGCTGCACGAGCGAGTAGAGCTCCTCGACGCGCGGCTCGATCACCTCGGCGAGCGTCTGGCGCGAGAGCGACCTGGCGCCGCGCTCCCCGATCCCGGGGACTTCCAGCATCTGGTTCGGATCGGCGAGCTGGCGCAGCGCGACGCCGTGGCGGATCTTCAGGTTCTCCGCGTCGGCGGTCGGCGTGCGCAGCGCCATGGCGATGTCGTTGGTGATCTGGTCACCGGCGATCGGCACGACGGCGGTGTGACGGATGGCACCGTGCGTGAATACCGCGATGTCGGTGGTGCCGCCGCCGATGTCGAGCAGGCACACGCCCAGGTCCTTCTCGTCCTCCGAGAGCACCGCCCGCGAGGACGCCAGCGGCTGCAGGATCAGGTCCTTCACCTCGATGCCGCAGCGGCGTACGCACTTGATGATGTTCTGCGCCGCCGATACCGCCCCGGTGACGATGTGCACCTTCACTTCCAGCCGCACGCCCGACATGCCGATGGGCTCGCGCACGTCCTCCTGCCCGTCGATGATGAACTCCTGGCGCAGCACGTGCAGGATCTGCTGGTCGGTCGGAATGTTGACCGCGCGCGCCGTCTCGATCGCGCGGTCGACGTCGAGCACGCCGACCTCGCGGTCCTTCACCGCCACCATGCCGGTAGAGTTGAAGCTGCGAATGTGGCTGCCGGCGATGCCGACGAAGGCCGAGGTGATCTTGCAGTCGGCCATCAGCTCGGCTTCCTCGAGCGCGCGCTGGATCGCGGCGACGGTCGCCTCGATGTTGACCACCACGCCCTTTTTCAGGCCCTTCGATTCGTGCGAGCCCATGCCGAGAATGTCGAGCGAGCCGTCGGCGCCGACCTCGGCGACGAGGCCCGCCACCTTCGACGTACCGATGTCCAGCGCGACGACCAGATTTTTGTTCTCTTTGGCCATCAGCCTTTAACCCGCATGGCGAAACCGTTCGGATAGCGCAGATCGACGACGTCCGGCACCCGCGCGGTGCCCACCGCGTTCGCGTACGCATCGACGAAGCGCGCAAGCCGTTGCTCCGCTCGGTCGGCGTCGCGTCCAAGGGTCAGCTGCAGCCCATTCGCCAACCTCACCTGCCAGGCGTGGCGGGCACTCAGCGCGATGCGCTCCACGGGACTGCCGAGCGGCGCAAGCAAACCCGAGAAGCGCTCATAGCGGCGCGTCACCTCGGCCTCGCTGCCGGGAGGGCCGACGAACAGGGGCAGCGGCGCGTCGAATCTTGCGACGAAGCGCTCTCCATAAGTGTTGACCAGCGCGTCGGCGCCCCAGCGCGCGAGCGGCACGTGCTCCTCGATCGCGACCTCGACCCGGTCAGGCCAGACGCGCCGCACCGTCGTCGCGCGTACCCAAGGCAGGCGCTCGAGCGCCGCGCGCAGCTCGTCGATCGGGAGGGCGAAGAAGTTGCCCGCGCCGTGGCGCGCGAGCACGGCTGCGACGTCGGCGGGCGACGCCTGCTTGAGCGGCGTCATGAGCTCGACCACCCGCACCGGGAACGGTGCCGCGCGCAGCAGCCAATGCAGCCCCACCAGCGCGCAGGCGAGCACGACCAAGCCGACGAGGAAGCCGGCAGCGGCGTTGAGCAGGCGCGGGTTATCCCACATGCGCACCTTCCAGGATCTTCACACACAGGTCCTCGTACGAGAGGCCCACTGCGCGCGCCGCCATCGGCACCAGCGAGTGGTCCGTCATGCCCGGCGCCGTGTTGATCTCCAGCAGATACGGTCGCCTCTGCTTGTTCAGCATCAGGTCGACGCGCCCCCAGCCCACGCAGCCAAGCGTGCGGAAGGCTTTCAGGCATAGCGCCTGCAGCTGCTTCTCCTTCGCCTTCGGCAGACCGCAGGGAATGAGATAGCGCGTGTCGTTCGCGATGTATTTCGCCTCGTAATCGTAGAACTCCCGCGGCGTCTCGATCCGGATGACCGGCAGCGCCTGCTCGCCGAGGATTCCCACCGTGAGCTCCGGGCCATCGACGAACTTCTCGGCGATGACCACCCGGTCGTAGTTCACCGCGAGCGCAAACGCTTCCTCGAGGTCGGCGGCGCGCTTCACTTTCGTCATGCCGACCGAAGAGCCTTCGCTCGCCGGCTTGACGAAGAGCGGCATGCCGAGCCGGCGGGCCACGCCTTTCAGATCGGCCTCCTTGGTCAGCACGGCGTATGGCGCCGTCGGCAGGCCCTCGGCCTGCCAGATGCGCTTGGTGCGCAGCTTGTCCATCGCCAGCGCGGAAGCGAGCACGCCGCTGCCCGTATAGGGGATGCCGAGCCATTCGAGGATCCCCTGCACGGTGCCGTCCTCGCCGAAGCGCCCGTGCAGCGCGATGAACACGCGCGCGAAGCGCTCCTTCTCCAGCGCGGCGAAATCGCGCTCCTTCGGGTCGAACGGATGCGCATCGACGCCCTTCGCGCGCAGCGCCGTCAGCACCATGCCGCCGCTCTTCAGTGACACCTCGCGCTCGGCGGACTTTCCTCCCAGCAGGACCGCCACCTTGCCGAAGTTCATTCCCGCTCCCCGACGATGCGCACTTCGGTCTGCAGCACCACACCCTTCATCTGGTAGACGATGCGCTGGATGTGCTGGATCAGCCATTCGATGTCGGAAGCGCGCGCCGCGCCGTGCGGATTGACGATGAAGTTGGCGTGCTTCTCCGAGACGCGCGCACCGCCGCGGCCGAATCCCTTGAGGCCGCAGGACTCGATCAGCCGAGCCGCGTGATCCTTGGGCGGATTGCGGAACACGCTGCCCGCGTTCGGCAGCGATAGGGGCTGCGTGGCGATGCGGCGCGCGAGCAGCTCCTTCATCACGCCGCGCGAGGTCTCGCCGTCGCCCCGCTGCAGGCGGAACCAGGCCGCGGCGAACCACTCCTCGCGCGGCGGCGTTGGCGCGCAATGGCGATAGCCGATGTCGAAGTCGCCGCGCCCGCGCTGTACCACATTGCCCACGCGGTCGATGGTCGCCACCCGCTCGACGATGTCCCAGGTTTCTCCGCCATAGCAGCCGGCGTTCATCGCCAGCGCCCCGCCGACGCAGCCAGGCACCCCTGCCAGGAACTCCGCGCCCTCGAGGTCGCGCAGCGCGGCGAAGCGGGCGACCTTCGGGCTGGCGACGCCGGCGTCGGCGTAGATCAGGCCCTGGTCCATGCGCGGGCGATGGCTCGCGGCGTGGGTCATCACGACCGTGCCACGCCAGCCGCCGTCGCGGACGAGAAGATTCGAGCCGAGGCCCACGAAGAGCAATGGCTCGTGGACCGGGAGCTGGCGCAGGAACGCCGACAGATCGTCCAGGTCGGCCGGCACGTAGAAGCGCTCGGCGGTGCCGCCGCAGCGCCAGCTCACGTGCCGGCTCATCGCTTCGTCGGCCTTCAGTTGCCCGCGCAGTCCGGTGAATTGCAGGGTCTCGGCCATGTTCATGTCAGCTGGGCGGGAACGCTGCCGATGGAGCCCGCGCCCATCGTCAGCACGACGTCGCCGGCGCGCGCCGTGCGCCGAATCGTGTCCGGCATCTCGGCGATCTCCTCGACGAAGACCGGCTCGACCTTGCCGGCGACGCGCACGGCGCGGGCGAGCGAGCGGCCGTCGGCGGCGACGATCGGCGCCTCGCCCGCGGCATACACCTCGGCGAGCAGCAGCGCGTCGGCGGTGGAAAGCACGCGGACGAAATCTTCGAACAGGTCGCGAGTGCGCGTATAGCGATGCGGCTGGAACGCGAGCACGATGCGTCGGCCCGGGAATGCACCGCGCGCCGCCGCCAGCGTCGCGGCCATTTCGGCCGGATGGTGGCCGTAGTCGTCGATCAGCGTGAACGAGCCGCCGCCCTCGAGTGCCACTTCGCCGTAGTTCTGGAAGCGGCGGCCGACGCCGTGGAACTCCGCCAGCGCCTTCAGAATGGCGGCGTCGGCCACGCCGAGCTCGTCGGCCACGGCGATGGCGGCGAGCGCATTCAGCACATTGTGCTGGCCGGGCAGATTGAGCAGCACGTCGAGCGCGCGTCCGCCGGCGCGCTGCGCGCGAAAGCGCATGCGGGCGCCCTGAGGCGTGATCGCCTCGGCGCGCACTCGGCTATCGGCGCCGGTGCCGTAAGTGACGATCGGCTTGGACACCAGGGGCAGCACGTCGCGCACATTGGGATCGTCAGCGCAAAGCACCGCGGCACCATAGAAGGGCAGGTTCTGCAGGAACTGGACGAAGGCCTGCTTCAGGCGCGGGAATTCCTGCCCATAGGTGTCCATGTGGTCGGCGTCGATGTTGGTGACGACCGCGATCACCGGCTGCAGGTGCAGAAAGGAGGCGTCCGACTCGTCCGCCTCCACCACGATGAAGTCGCCGCTGCCGAGGCGCGCATTGCTGCCGGCGGCGTTGAGGCGCCCGCCGATGACGAACGTCGGGTCGAGGCCGGCTTCCGCGAGCACGCTCGCCACCAGGCTCGTCGTGGTGGTCTTGCCGTGCGTGCCGGCGATGGCCACGCCGCGCTTGAGCCGCATGAGTTCCGCGAGCATCAGCGCGCGCGGCACGACCGGGATGCGGTGCCCGCGTGCGGCGACGACTTCGGGATTGTCGGCCTGCACCGCGCTCGACACGACCACCGCATCGGCGCCGTTGACCTGCTGCGCCTTGTGCTCCAGGAATACCTTCACGCCGAGCGATCCCAGCCGGCGCGTCGCGGCATTGGCGGCGAGGTCCGAGCCGGTCACCTGGTAGCCGAGGTTCGCCAGGACCTCGGCGATGCCCGACATGCCGGCGCCGCCGATGCCCACGAAATGGATACGCCGCACCTTGTGCTTCATGGCGCTAGCTCCATGCAGCGCTGCGCGACTACTCGGGCCGCCTCGGGCTTGCCCAGCCCGCGCGCGTTCTGCGCCATGCGCAGCAGCGCCGGACGGTCCAGCGAGCCGATGAGCTGCGCCAGGCGCTCGGGGGTGAGCTCGGTCTGCGGCAGCAGGATCGCGGCGCCGCGGTCGGCGAGAAAGCGGGCATTGGCCGTCTGGTGGTCGTCGACCGCGTGCGGGAACGGCACCAGCACGCTCGCCATGCCGCCCGCCGACAGCTCGGCGATGGTCACGGCGCCGGCGCGACAGATGACGAGGTCCGCCGCGGCGTAGCGCCGCGCCATGTCGTCGATGAAGGCGACGAGCTCGCCCTGCACTCCGGCGGCGGCATAGTGGCCGCGCAGAGCCTCCAGGTGCTTCTCGCCCGACTGGTGGACCACCTGCGGGCGCTCGCCGAGCAGCGCAAGGGCGCGCGGCACCGCTTCGTTCAATGCCTGTGCGCCGAGGCTGCCGCCGACGACGAGGAGGCGCAGCGGCCCCTGCCGGCCGCGAAAGCGCTCCTCCGGCGGCGCGATCGCCGCTATGTCCGCTCGCACGGGGTTGCCGGTCCACTCGGCTCCGCGCAATGCGTCGGGGAAGGCGACCATGACCTTGTCGGACACGCCCGCCAAGACCTTGTTGGCGAGTCCGGCAATGGCGTTCTGCTCATGCAGGGCAAGTGGCTTGCCTAGCAGCGAAGCCATCATGCCGCCCGGAAAGGCGACGTAGCCGCCAAGCCCGAGCACGACGTCGGGCCGGATGCGCCGGATGTGGCGCGCGCTCTCCCAGAACGAAAACAGCAGATTCGTCGGCAGCAAGAGCTTCTGCAGCAGCCCCCTTCCTCTGGCCGCTCGCGCGCGGATCCACGCCGCGCGGTAGCCGTGGCGCGGCACGAGCCGCTCCTCCATGCCGCCGCGCGCGCCCATCCACACGACCTGCCAGCCGGCGGCGCGCGCCTGCTCGGCAACCGCGAGTCCCGGAAAAATGTGCCCGCCGGTGCCACCCGCCATGATGAGGAGCGTGCGGCTCATGCGTGCAAGCCGCGCGCGAGCTGGCGATTTTCCCAGTCGATGCGCAACAGGATCGCCAGCGCGACGAAATTGACCACCAGACCCGAGCCGCCATAGCTCATGAGCGGGAGCGTCAGGCCCTTGGTCGGCAGCAGCCCCATGTTCACCCCCATGTTGATGAACGCCTGGAAGCCGAGCCAGATGCCGATGCCCTGCGCGGTGAGCGCAGCGAAGTGGCGATCGCGCGAGGCGGCCTGGCGCGCGATGGCGAAGGCGCGCGCCACGATCCAGGCGAAAAGGGCGATCACCACGGCGACGCCGATGAACCCCAACTCCTCGGCGAGCACGGCGAGGAGGAAATCGGTGTGTGCTTCCGGCAGGTAGTGCAGCTTCTCGACGCTACCGCCGAGCCCGACGCCGAGCCATTCGCCGCGGCCGAAGGCGATCAGCGCGTGCGACAGCTGGTAGCCGCTGCCGAAGGGGTCGGACCAGGGATCCATGTAGCCGAAGATCCGATGCATGCGGTAGGGCGAGGCGAGCACGAGCAGCACGAAGCCCGCGCCGAGCATGCCGAGCAGCGCGGCGAAGTGCCGGCCGTTCATGCCGCCGAGGAAAAGCACGGCGAATGCCGAAGCGGCGATCACCACGAGCGCGCCGAAATCGGGCTCGCGCAGCAAGAGCCACGACACGAGCAGCATCACCGCCAGCATCGGCAGCAGCCCGCGCTTGAAGCGCTTCAGCACGCTGTGCTTGCGCACGGTGTAATCCGCCGCGTAGAGCACCGCCGCGAGCTTCATCAGCTCGGAGGGCTGCACGCTGAGAAGCGGCAGCGCGAGCCAGCGCCGCGCGCCGTTCACCTCCCGCCCCACCCCGGGAATGAGGACCGCCGCGAGGAGCACCACGCCGCCGAGGAAGAGCCACGGCGCGGCGTGCTGCCACCAGCGTGCGGGCACCAGGAACACCGTCAGGGCCGCGGCGAACGCGACCCCGAGAAAAATCGACTGACGCGCGAGGAACCACGCGGCGTTGTTGCCCGTATAGCGGTTCGCCTCGGCGGTGGCGATCGACGCCGAATACACCATGACCAGGCCGGTCGCCGCGAGCAGCAGCGCGGCCCAGGCGAGCGAGCGGTCGTATTCCGCCGCAGGCGCGTTGCGCGCGAGGACGAAAGTCTGGCTCATGCCAGCCCCCGCACGGCGGCTGCAAAGACCTCGCCGCGGTGCTTGTAGTCGCGGAACATGTCGAAGCTCGCGCAGGCCGGCGAGAGCAGCACCGCCTCGCCAGGCTTTGCCAGCTGCGCAGCACGCGCCACCGCCGCCTCCAGCGATACACAGCGCTCGGTGCCCCCCGCGAGCGCCGCCTCGATGAGCGCTGCATCGCGGCCGATGAGCAGCACGCGCGAGGCGAACTGGGCGAGCGGCGCGCGCAGCGGTGAGAAATCCTGGCCCTTGCCGTCGCCGCCGAGAATGAGCACGACCTTCTTGCCGAGCCCGCGCAGCGCGGCGATGGTGGCGCCGACGTTGGTGCCCTTGGAATCGTCATACCAATCGACGCCTTGGCGCCGCGCGACCAGCTCCAGGCGATGCGGCAAGCCGCGGAAAGACTTGAGCCCGTCGGCGAGCCGCTCGCGCGGCAGCCCGTAAGCGCGCGCGAGCGCGCAGGCGGCCAGCGCGTTGGCGACGTTGTGCGCGCCGTGGATCGTCAGCGCCTCCGCTTCGACGATGCGCGCCTGGCCCTCGACCAGCCAGCCTTGCGCGAGCCCGAACGCCTTCCCCGTCGGCGTGTCGAGCCCAAAAGTCAAAACCTGGCGGCCTGGCAGCGCCAGGTTCGCAGAAACGGGATCCTCGCGGTTCAGCACCTGCACGCCGTCGCCCTGGAAGATGCGCGCCTTGGCGGCCCGGTATTCGGCGATGCCGCTGTAGCGGTCGAGGTGATCCTCGCTCAGATTCAGCATCGCGGCGGCGAGCGGATTCAGCGACCAGGTGGTCTCGAGCTGATAGCTCGACAGCTCGAGCACCCAGGCGGCCGGTGGCATCGTTCTTTTCATCGCCGCTTGGAGCACGGGTGGGGCGATGTTTCCCGCCACCTCGGCATCGATGCCTGCGCTGCGCAGCAGGTGCCCCACGAGCGCCGTGACGGTGCTCTTGCCATTGGTGCCCGTAATGGCCAGCACTGGCGCGCGGTTGCTCCAGGCGAAGAGCTCCACGTCGCCGAGCACCGGAATGCCGCGCGCGCGCGCTTCGCCGATCAGCGGATCGGCGAGCGGCAGGCCCGGGCTGATGCAAAGCAGCTCGACGCCCTCGAGCAGCGCAGGCGTGAAGGCGCCGAGGCGCACGTCGCCCGCGTATTGCCGGGGCGGGGCGCTGCGCGTGTCGGCAACGCGCACGCGCGCGCCGTGGCGCTCCGCCCAGCGCGCCAGCGAGAGGCCGGTGTCGCCGAGGCCGAGGACGAGCACGCCCTTGCCCGCGAGATCGACGCGCTCGGGCCGGGGCAGCAGATGGAATGCGGACTCGCGCATCATCGGAGCTTCAGGGTCGAGAGCCCGAACAGCACGAGCATCATGGTGATGATCCAGAAGCGCACCACGACCTGGCTTTCCTTCCACCCCTCGAGCTCGTAGTGATGGTGCAGCGGCGCCATGCGGAAGATGCGCTTGCCGCCGGTCCACTTGAAGTACAGCACCTGGATCATCACCGACAGCGTCTCGGCGACGAACACGCCGCCCATGATGAAGAGCACGATCTCCTGGCGCACGATCACGGCGATGGTGCCGAGCGCCGCGCCGAGCGCGAGCGCGCCGACGTCGCCCATGAACACTTCCGCGGGATAGGCGTTGAACCAGAGGAAGCCGAGCCCGGCGCCGGCGAGCGCGCCGCAGATCACCGCCAGCTCGCCCGCGCCGGCGATGTACGGCAGGCCGAGGTACTTGGAGAACACCGCGTGGCCGGCGACGTACGCGAAGACGCCGAGCGCGCTGCCCACCAGCACCGTCGGCATGATGGCAAGGCCGTCCAGGCCATCGGTCAGGTTCACCGCGTTGGAAGTGCCGACGATGACGCAGAAGGTGAGCACGATGAAGCCGAGCGTGCCGAGCGGATAGGCGACGAACTTGAAGAACGGCACGATGAGCTGATTCAGCGCCGGCATGCTCTGCGCGAGCCAGGCCAGGTAGGCCGCGGCCGCCAGGCCGATCACCGACTGCCAGAAGAACTTCGCCTTGGCCGACAATCCCTTTGGATTGCGGTACACCACCTTGCGGTAGTCGTCGATCCAGCCGATCGAGCCGAAGGCGAGCGTCACGAGCAGCACCACCCAGAGGAGCTTGTTCGACAGATCGCCCCAGAGGAGCGTGGTGACGCAGATCGAGACCAGGATCAGCGCGCCGCCCATGGTGGGCGTGCCGGCCTTGGTGAGGTGCGAGCGCGGGCCGTCGTCGCGCACCGCCTGGCCGATCTTGTACGCGGTGAGCTTGCGGATCATGTAGGGGCCGAGCACCAGCGACACGGCGAGCGCCGTGAGGCAGGCGAGCACCGCGCGCAGGGTGATGTAGTTGAAGACGTTGAACACGCGCACGTCCTTGGCCAGCCATTGCGCCAGCTCGAGCAGCATCAGTGCCCTCCCTCGGCGCGCGCGCCGGTCAACGCGGCCACGACGCGCTCCATCCTCATGAACCGCGAGCCCTTGACGAGCACGGTGCGGCCGCGGATCGCCGGCACCAGGGCTTCGACATCGCTGAAGTGCTCGGCGCCGGCGCCGAAGGCTTCCACCGCGTGCTTGCTCGCCGCGCCCAGCGCAAGCAGCTGGGTCACGCCGCGCGAGCGCGCATAGGCGCCGATCTCGCGATGCAATTCCGGCCCGCGCGGACCCACCTCTCCCATGTCGCCGAGCACGAGCGCCGTGGGCGCCGGGCACGACGCCAGTACGTCGATGGCGGCGCGCACCGAGTCCGGATTCGCGTTGTAGCTGTCATCGATCACCGTGGCGCCGCTCCTGGCGTGCTTCACCTGCAGCCGCCCCGTATAGGGACGGAAGGCGCTGAGGCCGGCGGCGATCGATGCGAGCTCAATGCCCGCCGCATGCGCGCACGCAGCGGCCGCAAAGGCGTTGCGGACGTTGTGCAGTCCCGGGATGGCGAGCGTGGCATCGGCCTCGCCTTGCGGCGTGCGCAGGCGAAGCTCGCTCGACAACCCTTTCAGCGCGTAGCCGCCGCCCACCGCCGCGCTGCCGACGCCGAAATCCACCACGCGGCGCGCGCCGGCGCGGCTGCGGAAATAACCGGCGTGCCCGTCGTCGGCATTGACGACGGCGACGCCGCCGGCGGCAAGCGCGTCGTACACGCTGGCGTTCTCGGCGGCCACCTCGTGCACGCTGCCCATGAATTCCAGGTGCTCGCGCTGCGCGTTGTTGACCAGCGCCACGGTCGGCGCCGCGAGCTTCGCCAGGTAGGCGATCTCGCCGCGGTGGTTCATGCCGAGCTCGATCGCGCACCAGCGATGGCCGCCACGCAGCCGCAGCAGCGTGAGCGGCACCCCGATGTCGTTGTTCAGGTTGCCCGTCGTGGCGAGCACCGCCTGCTCGCCTGCATGGCGCCTCAGGATCGCCGCCAGCATTTCCTTGACGGTGGTCTTGCCGTTCGAGCCGGTCACCGCGACGAGCGCCGGCGTGAAGCGCGCGCGCCACTGGCGCGCCAGCTCGCCGAGGGCGTATTTCGTGTCGTCGACGATGATCACCGGGAGCGGGTAGGTGCCGCGATAGCTCGCATCGACCATCGCCGCGGCGGCGCCGCGCCCGGCCGCCGCCGCAAGAAAATCGTGTCCGTCGAAGCGCTCGCCGCGCAGCGCGACGAAAAGCTCGCCGCGCGCGACCGAGCGGCTGTCGGTCGATACGCCCTCGAAGGGCACGTCGCCGCCGCTTGCGCGGCCGCCCGCCAGCACGGCAGCTTCGCTCAGCGTCATCATCGATGTCCCCGCCTGGCGAGCGCGGCGCGCGCCACCGCCTGATCGGAAAAGGGCAGGCGCTTGCCGGCAATCTCCTGGTAGCGCTCGTGCCCCTTGCCTGCGATCAGCACCACGTCTTCGGCCGCGGCGCCGAGGACCGCCGCTTCGATCGCGCGCTGCCGGTCCGGCTCGCGCTCGGCGCGGGCGCCGGCGCCGCTCGCCACCGCGTCGATGATGCGCAGCGGATCCTCGCTGCGCGGATTGTCGGAAGTGATGAGCACGCGATCGGCCCTGCGCGAAGCCACCGCGCCCATCAGCGGACGCTTGGCCGGATCGCGGTCGCCGCCCGCGCCGAATACCACCATCAGGCGGCCGCCACGCCCGGCCGCGACCGGCCGCAGCGCGTCGAGCACCTTCTCGAGCGCATCGGGCGTGTGCGCGTAGTCGATCACTACCAGCGGCCGCTCGCCCACCGCTTGCATGCGGCCGGGTACGTCCGGCAGCTCGGCAACCAGCCGGACCGCGTCGGGGAACGGCACACCGTAGGCGACGAGCACGCCCAGCACGCCGAGGATGTTGGAAAAATTGAAGCGCCCAAGCTGGCGAGTGGTCAGATTCGCGCTGCCCCAGCTCGACGCGAGTCCCATCGCCGCGTCGAGGCTGATCCAGTCATCCACGGTTCCTCGAGCGACCGGGCGCAGGCGGTAGCCGATCCTGCGGACGCGTCCGGCGAGCCGGCGCGCCAGCTCGGCGCCGAACGAGTCGTCCAGGTTCAGCACCGCGCTTTGCAATCCCGGAGCCGCGAAGAGCCGCGCCTTCGCTTCGCCGTAGGCCTGCATGGTCCCGTGGTAGTCGAGGTGATCATGCGAGAGATTGGTGAAGAGCGCGCAGGAAAAATGCACGCCGTTCACCCGTCCCTGGGCCAGGCCATGAGACGAGACTTCCATCGCCACGGCGCGCGCGCCGGCGGTGCGCAGCTCCCTCAGCGTCGCCTGCAGCTCGAGCGCATCGGGCGTGGTGTTGCCGGCATCCTGCAAGGCGCCCGGAAAGCCGGTGCCGAGGGTGCCGATGACGCCGCTCCGCGCGCCGCAGCGCTCGAGCGCCGCCGCGATCCACTGACTGGAGGAAGTCTTGCCGTTCGTGCCGGTGACGCCGCAGACCCAGAGCTGCTCGGAGGGCCGCCCATGGAAATCCGCGGCCAGGATTCCGGCGCGCTGCTTGAGGTCGCGCACCGGCGCGTTGGGCACGCGCCACTCCGCGCGCCACTCGAAGCGTTCCTCCTCCCACAGCACGGCCGAGGCGCCGCGGCGCAGAGCGTCGGCAATGTACTCGCGGCCGTCGGCTTTTTCGCCGGGATAGGCGAAAAACGCGCTGCCGGGGACGCAGCGGCGGCTGTCGGCCGTGAGGCGCTCGATCATCGCCCCTTGGGCGGCAAGGTGCTGGAAAGGCCCCATGGCGGGTTCAAGTGCTCTCCCCGGTTTCCTCGGAGCCCGCGGGCGTCTCGAGCGGCTCGAGCGGCGCATCGTGCGGCACGCCGAGCAGGCGCAGCATGCCCTGAACCACCTGAGCGAAGACCGGCGCGGCGACCGAGCCGCCGTAATGCTGCCCGGCCGCGGGCTCGTCGATCATGACCGCGATCACGACTCGGGGCGCCGACACTGGCGCAAGACCGACGAAGGAAGCAAGGTATTTGTCCGCGGCGTAGCCGCCGTTCTCCTGCTTGTGGGCAGTGCCCGTTTTCCCCGCGACACGCCAACCCATTACGCGCGCCCGCGGACCCGTGCCGCCCGGCTGGACGGCCGTTTCCAGCATCGCGCGCACGGCGCGCGCGCTCTGCGCCGAGATCAGCCGCTCGCCGGTCGCCCCGGATTGGCTTTTGACCAGCGTGAGCGGCACCAATTCCCCGTCGGTGGCGAAGATGGTGTAAGCGCGCGCGAGCTGGATCAGGCTCAGGGAGATGCCGTGGCCGTAGGCCATGGTGGCCTGCTCCACCGGGCGCCAGCTGCGGTACGGACGCAGGCGCCCGGCCGCGGCGCCCGGAAAGCCGAGTTCCGGCGCGACGCCGAATCCGAGCCGCTGAAAGAGACTCCACATCGCCTCCCGCGGCATGGCCAGCGCGAGCTTCGCGGCCCCGACGTTGGACGATTTCTGCAGCACCTGCGACACGCTCAACGCCGCCGCCGGATGCACGTCGCGAATCGTGTAGTGGGCGAGCGTCATTCTTCCCGGCGCGGTGGCGATCACTGTCTGGGGGCTGACCTGGCCGGTTTCCAGCGCAAGCGCCACGGTGAAGGGCTTCAGCGTCGAGCCCGGCTCGAACAGATCGGTGATCGCGCGGTTGCGCAGCTGCCCGCCCGAGAGCCGCGTGCGGTTGTTGGGGTTGAACGAGGGCACGTTGACGAGCGCCAGCACTTCCCCGCTGCGCACGTCGAGCGCGACCAGCGCGCCGGCCTTTGCGCGGTTCTGCAGCACCGCGCTTCTGAGCGCGCTGTAGGCCAGGCTCTGGATCTTGCTGTCGATCGACAGCGTCAGGTCCCTGCCGTCCTGCGCCGCGCGAATCGATTCGACGTCCTCGACCACGCGGCCGAGGCGGTCCTTGAGGACGCGCCGGCTCCCGGCTCTGCCGCCGAGCGAGTCCTGGTGGGCGAGCTCGATGCCTTCCTGGCCGGCGTCGTCGACGCCGGTAAAGCCGATGAGATGCGCGGTCACTTCTCCGGCCGGATAGTAGCGCCGGTACTCGCGGCTTTCGTAGATGCCCGGCACGCCGAGCTGGGCTATCGCCTCGGCCGTGTCGGGCGGCACCTGGCGCTTGAGGTAGGCGAAGTCGCGCGCCGGGCCGGCGAGCTTCTTGTCGAGCTCGGCGCCCGGCATGCCGAGCAGGGTCAGGAGCTTGCGGCGCTGCCCGGCATTGAACTCGACGTCGGAGGGGATCGCCCAGATGGACTTCACCGGCGTCGATACGGCGAGCGCGTCGCCGTTGCGGTCGAGGATGCGGCCGCGCGTCGCCGGCACCTCGAGCAGGCGCGAGTAACGCGCGTCGCCCTTTTCCTGCAGGAAGTCGGTCCTGAGGGCCTGCAGGTAGAGCGCGCGCAGCGCGAGCGCGGCGAACGCGGCGAGGAGCGCCGCCGCCACGAAACGCGCGCGCCACACCGGCAGGCGCACTAGACCTTGCGCCGCGGTTCCCACCGCGCTGGTCACCGCGGACGGTCTCGGCCGACAAGCCGCACGCGCCGCGGGTCAGGCGAGCGCAGGCCGAGCGTGCCGGCGGCGATCCTTTCCACGCGCGAGTGCAGTCCCCAGGTGCTCGCCTCGAGCTGCAGGCGGCCGTACTCGATGTCGAGCTCGCGCGCGCGCTCGTGCTCGCGCTCGAGATCGGAGAAGAGCTTGCGACCCTTGTGCTGAGAAGTGACGAGCCCGAGCGCGCAAGCGACGAGAACCGCGAGGAGGAGGAGGTTCAGTTTCGCCACCGCGCGCCGGGCTCGATTCGAAGGGTTGAAGGAAAGGTGCCCGCGGTGCGCGCCGCCACCCTGAGGATGGCACTGCGCGCCCGCGGGTTTCTTCTTGTTTCGGCTTCGGACGCGCGGGTCGCGCGCCCGATGAGTCTCAGCGTCGGCTGCGGCATCTCGGCCTCGCGCAGCGGCAGCCCGCGCGGCACCTCGGGCCGCGCTGCCCGCTGCAGGAAACGCTTGACGATGCGGTCCTCCAGCGAATGGAAGCTGATCACCGCGAGGCGGCCCTCTTCGGCGAGGTGCGCGGCCGCCTGCGGCAGCATCACCGACACTTCCTCAAGCTCCCGATTGACGTGAATCCGTAGAGCCTGAAAGGTGCGCGTCGCCGGGTCCTGGCCCGGCTCGCGTGTGCGGACCGCCTTTGCCACGAGATCGGCCAGTTGCCCGGTGCGGACGAGGGGTTCGCGGCCGCGAGCAGCAACAATCGACGCTGCAATCTGTTTAGCAAACCGTTCTTCGCCATAGTCGCGGATGACCTCCCTTATTGTTTTTTCTTCAGCCATGGCGAGCCACTCCGCGGCCGATTCCCCCTGCATCGGATCCATGCGCATGTCGAGCGGCCCGTCGGTGCGAAACGAAAAGCCGCGCCGGGGGTCGTCGAGTTGCGGCGACGACACTCCCAGGTCGAAAAGCATGCCTTGCACCTGGCGCTCGCCCAGCGCCTGCGAGAGCGCCGAGAACGCGCTGCGGACAAAAGTGAACCGCGGATCGCGGATCTCCTGCGCCGCGCGCTCGGCCTCGGGATCCCGGTCGAGCGCGATCAGCCGTCCCTGCGGACCGAGCCGCTCGAGGATCGCGCGGCTGTGGCCGCCGCGACCGAAGGTGCCGTCGACGTAGGTCCCCTCGCGGCGTATCGCCAGAGCATCGATCGCTTCGTTGAGCAGGACAGGCTCGTGCATGCGCGGCGCTCACAGCGAGAAGCCCTCCATCCCTGCAGGCGGCGCGCCTGCGCTGGAGAGCGCTTGCTCAAGCTTCGCCGACCAGACGCCGGAATCCCAGAGCTCGAAGTAGTGGCCCTGCCCGACCATCATGGCGTCGCGCTCGAGCTTTGCATGCTGGCGCAACGCCGGCGCAAGCAGGATCCTGCCAGAGCCGTCGGGCGCGACATGCTCTTCGAAGCCGAGGAGCAAGCGCTTCCACCAGCTGGCCTTCGCGTCGAAGCTCGGAAACGAGGCGACCTTGGCGCGCACCGGTTCCCATTCCGCCTCTGGATAGATCAGCACGCAGCCCTCGGGGTGTGCCGTGAGGACGAGCGACTTTGCCGACTGCAGCAGCGCTGCGCGATGGCGCGTGGGGACCGCGACGCGCCCCTTCGCGTCGAGCGTGATGACCGCCGCCCCGTGAAACGCCGTGTCCATATGGCTCTTTGTGCCACTTTTTTCTACCTTTTGCCACCTTACCCAAAATTGGCGAGAGGGTCAAGGCTAATTCTTGAGCCGCGACAAGCACTTAGAGGAATTTTTCACAGCGATTTCTGAGCAAAAACTCTCACTTTTAATCAACGACTTGCGTGTTCAACTGAAGGTGAGTTCTGAAGAGAAGGGGATGCCATAATCGGCCAGCCCCAATGATCGATAAATTCTTCGCCAGCGCCGAGGCGGCGCTTGCCGACATTCCCGAGGGCGCGACGATCATGATCGGCGGCTTCGGCAATGCCGGCATGCCGGCGGCATTGATCGACGCGCTGATCGCCCAGGGCGCACGTGGACTCACCATCGTCAACAACAACGCGGGCAACGCCGACAGCGGACTCGCCGCGCTGATCGCCGCAAGGCGCGTACGCAAGATCCTCTGCTCCTTTCCGCGCCAGGCCGATTCGTGGCACTTCGACAAGGCGTACCGCGCCGGCGAGCTCGAGCTCGAGCTCGTGCCGCAGGGCACGCTGGCCGAGCGCATCCGCGCCGCGGGCGCCGGCATCGGCGCATTCTTCACGCCGACCGCCCATGGCACGCTCCTCGCCGAAGGCAAGGAAACGCGGCGCATCGGCGATCGCGACTACGTGCTCGAGTATCCGATCCACGCCGACTACGCGCTGATCAGGGCCGACCGCGCGGACCGCTGGGGCAACCTTACCTACCGCAAGACCGCGCGCAACTTCGCGCCGATCATGGCTGCGGCCGCCAAGTGCACCGTGGTGCAGGTACGCGAGACGGTGGCGCTCGGCGCGCTCGATCCCGAGGTGATCGTGACGCCGGGCATCTTCGTGCAGCGCGTGGTCAAGATCGCGCCATCGCTGAGAAAGGCCGCCTGATGAAAAAGCTCGACCGCAACCAGATGGCCGCGCGCGTGGCGCGCGACATTCCGGAAGGCTCCTACGTCAACCTCGGCATCGGGCTGCCGACGCTGGTCGCCGATCATCTGCCGAAGGGGCGCGAGATCATCCTGCATAGCGAGAATGGCGTGCTCGGCATCGGCCCGAGGCCCGCGTCCGGCGAGGAGGACGAGGATCTCATCAACGCCGGAAAGGAGCCGGTCACGCTGCTTCCCGGCGGCGCCTATTTCCATCACGCCGACTCGTTCGGCATGATCCGCGGGCGCCATCTCGACTTCGCCGTGCTCGGCGCGTTCCAGGTCTCGGTCGCGGGCGACCTCGCCAACTGGCACACGGGCGGCCCCGATGCGATCCCGGCGGTCGGCGGCGCGATGGATCTCGCCATGGGCGCGAAGAAGGTGCTCATCATGATGGAGCATCTCACCAAGAAGGGCGAAAGCAAGATCGTCGAGCGCTGCACCTACCCGCTGACGGGCGCCCGCTGCGTAAACCGCATCTACACCGACCTTGCGGTCATCGACGTGAAGCCCGACGGGCTTCACGTCGTCGACATGGTGGACGGCTTGGCGTTCGAGGACCTGCAGCGCTTGAGCGGCGTGCCGCTCAGGCGCCTCGCCACTGCGGCCTGACCGCCGCTATTGCGGCTTCACCCCGGCGGCGGCGAGGACGCGCTTGTTCGCGTCGATCTCCTCGCGCACCAGCTTGGAAAACTCCTGCGGCGACATGTCCATCGTGTCGTTGCCACCGTTGGTGAGCCGCTCCTTCACCGACGCGTCGGTGAGCGCTTTGCGCACGTCGGCGTTGATCTTGTTGACCAACTCCGGCGGCATCTTCGCCGGGCCCCACAGCCCGAACCAGAGCGGCGATTCGGTGCCCTTGATGCCCGCTTCCAGCGGCGTCGGCACGTCGGGCAGTTGGGCGTTGCGCTTCGGCGTGCTCACCGCGAGCGGGCGCAGCTTGCCTCCTTTGATGCTGCCCATGGCGGCCGAGATCGGCGCCCAGTAGGCGTCGACATTGCCGCTGAACATGGCGGTGATCACCTCGGGCGTGCCCTTGAAGGGCACCTGCACGATCTTGATGCCGGTGGCGGCAATGAACTTCTCGGTGGTCAGGTGCGTGCCGCTACCGATTCCGGCGTGCCCGATGTTCAGCGCGCCCGGCTTTGCCTTGGCGGCATTCACCAGATCCGTCACGGTCTTGTAGGGACCGTCGGGCCGCACCGTCAGCACGTTCGGCTGGACGGCGAGCGGCGCGATTTCGGTGAAGTCCGCGAGCGTGTCGTAGGGCAGCTTGGCGTAGATGGCCGGGTTGACCGTGTGCGCGTTCGAGTTGATGAGCAGCGTGTAGCCGTCCGGGTCGGCCTTGGCGACCGCGGCCGAGCCGATAGAGCCGCCGGCACCGGCGCGGTTTTCCGGGACCACGGGCTGGCCCCACATCTCGGTGAGCTTCTGAATCACGATCCGCCCGACGATGTCGGTCGAACTGCCCGGCGTGAACGAGATGATCATGTGCACGGGCTTGGTCGGATAGTTCTGTGCCGCGGCCTGCGTGGCCAGAGCGGCGAGCAATACAAGCGTCCAGCGTTTCATCCACATCCTCCTAGGTTGTTATTTGCTGCAACGCGCGGCTCAAGTGCGCGTTGACTTGCTCCGTGCCCAGTAGTCGTCGGCAGACTTCGACTGGCGCAGGGCGTCGGCCGTCTCGTAGCCGGGCGCCATCGATGCGGTGGTGCCGGCGAGCACCTGGTGATGGTCGATGTTGAGAAGCCGCAGCCAGCTCTGCTGCCCCATGGTGAGCGCGATGAAGCAGCCAAGTTCGACGAGCTCGGGCTCGCTGAAGTGGCGATGCAGCCGCTCCCAGAACGCGTCGTCGGTGTCGAGGTGCCAGGTGATGGCCTCGGCGTAGGCGAGCGCCGCCTTCTCGCGCTCGTTGTACCGGGTCGATTTCTCGAAGTTCAGCAGGTCCTTGACGTGGTCCTCGATCACGCCGGCGCCCGCAGCCTTGATCGAGCGCTGGTTGCCGCAGTAATCGCACTGCACCGAGCGCGAGACGTACAGGCGGCAAAGCTCCTTGATCGCGTGGTCGCAAACGCCGTTCTTGAAGGTGTCGCGCCAGGAGTCGGCGAATGCCCAGAAGGCGGCCGGCACATGAGCGCGCACCGCCGAACTCTCCGGCCGCGGCGTGCCTTCGCGCTGGCAACGCTCCATTTCGCGCCGCATGTCGGCGTCCATCTTGTCCAGCGGGAAATAGCTGATGCGCTGCTTGCGGCTCATGCGCCCGCCTTCATCGGCGGCCAGTCGCGCGAGTAGACCGGCTGCTTGAGGAATTCCTTCGGATCGTAGGTCCAGAACTGGCTCACGTTCGAGTAGGTGTGGATATTCGTGTTGACCAGCCGGCCGTCCTTTTTCTCGACCTTGCGGATGTAGATATTGCCCACCACATTGCCGAACTCGTCGAAGGCGATCGGGCCGCGCAGCGTATCGACGCGCACCCCGCGCAGCGCCTTGATGAACGCCTGCTTGTCCTCGATGCGGCCTTTCAGCGCCTCGATCGCCGCGAACAGCACTTCGCCGTAAAGATAGGTGCCGGAGGCGTACTGCCCGGGGTCGTAGCCGTTGTCGGCGCGATAGGCGGCGACGAAGCGCCGGTTGATGGGATTGTCGAGCTGCGCGCTGTACCAGCAGCTCGAAACCGAGCCGAGCGCGTAGTCGCCCATGTTGCGCAACGCGACCTCGTCGAACGCGGTCATGCCGCCGGCCATCGGCGTCTTCAACCCGTACTCGTTGACCTGCTTGAAGAAACGGAAGCCGTTCGACCCGGCGAAGCCGAGAAACACGCCGTCCACATCGGGCTTGAGCTGCGCGATGTACGAGCCGTAATCGGGGGCGTTGAGCGGCGAGAAGAGCTTCTGCACCAGGGTGCCGCCCGCGTCCTCGAAAACCTTCTGGAAGCCGCCCAGCATCTCGTGGCCGTAGGCGAAATCGTCGGCGATCGCCGCCATGCGCTTGTACTTCAGTTGCTTCGCGCAGTAGTCGGCCATCGGGTGCGCGCAGCCGGCGGAGGTGGAGGTCGCGCGCACGAACCACGGATTCGCCTTGCGCTGGGTCATGTCCTCGGCGCCGGCCACCGGCAGCGTCGGGATCTGTGCGCTGCGGATGTAGTCGTCCATCGCGAGGGCCTCGAATGCGGCCAGCGGGCCGACAACCGCCTGCACGCGCTCGCGCTCCACCAGCTCCTGCATCTTGGTGCGCGCCTGCGCGGGTACGCCGCCGGTATCGGCAACGGTGAGGACGACCTTGCGGCCGCCCATCGTGTAGTTCTTCTCCTTCAGGAAGAGGGTGAGCCCGCGCTCCATGTCGATACCGCCGGAGGCGAGCGCGCCGGTCTTGATGGTGAGCAGGCCGAGACGGATCGGCTC
>DASQAW010000152.1:0-15231 GCA_035635495.1 Burkholderiales bacterium | reverse complement strand
GCTCGTGCTTCAGCAGCTCGAGCGCCGTCGGGCCGTCGAGCGCGTGCTGGACGGCGTAGCCGGCGCGCTCGAGCCAGCGCATGGTGAGGTTGGCGACGTCCTCGTCGTCCTCGACGACCAGGATAGGGTTCATAGGATGCGGCTCATAGCGCCTTAGCGGTACATCACCTTCTTCGTCACCGAGGCGATCAGCAGACCGAAGGTGCCGATGCCTGCCGCGCCGCACAGCACCGAAAGCAGGCGCGCGACCGGCGAGGCCGGCGCGAGGTCGCCGTAGCCGACCGTGAGGTAGGTGATGCCGCTGAAGTAGACGTGCTCCCAGAAGGTCTTGTCCGGCAGCGGATCGAGCACGTGGAACAGCACGCCGAAGAAGAGGATGTTGAACGCCATGGCGAGCGCCAGCCGCCAGGGTTTCTCGCCGTAGCCCCACAGCCAGCTCTGCAGCGTCGACCCGATCCACGCGCCCCAGTGGCCGTCGCGGTAATGGCCGAGGCGCTCATAGGTCTTTTCCATGTAGGTCAGCTCGCCGGCGTCGGCGAAGTTGCCCATCGACATCGCGTTGAGCTTCAGGCCCCGGCACAGGCGCACCATGGCGCGCGGCGTGGCGTCCTTCCTGAACTGGATCACCTCGAGGCCGATCTCGCAGTTGCGGAAGCTGGCGAAGTCGACGCGGCTCTCGGCGATCACCGCCTGCGAGAAATCGCACGACTCGAAGCGGGAATTGACCAGGTCGCATTTCTCGAACTGCGCGCGGCGCAGATAGCAGTCGGCGAAATGCACCTGGCTCAGGTTGCAGCCCGAGAAGCGCGCGTTCTTGAAGCCGACGTCGCGGAACACGGCCCAGCGCAGGTTGACGTTACGCAGGTACGCCTTGTCGATCTGCGTCTGCTCGATGCGCAGGCCGCGCAGGTCGAGGTAGGTGGTGCCGCCGTGGTCCATCGTCGGCAGGTCGAAGTTCACCGGCCGCGACTCGAGGAACGCGACCGCCGCCGCGGTCGCCTCCGGCGTCCAGCGCGCGCGCAGGTCGGCGACGCGGTCTTCCGCCAGCGGAATGGGCTCTGCTCGGTCCATCGGACACCCCCCGCGGGCGACGCTATGCCGCTAATGCGGTCGCGTCAAGGCGGCCGAAAGCTGTTTTACGTTCGGGCGGCGCTGGAGTAGGGGTCGGCGGCGTCGCGCAGGCCGTCGCCGAAGAAGTTGAAGGCCAGCACGATGATGAACACCGGCACCACCGACAGCATGAGCCAGGGATAGAGCGCGACCACGTTGATGTTCTGCGCCTCGTTCAGCAGCACGCCCCAGCTCGTCACCGGCGGGCGCAGCCCGAGACCCAGGAATGACAGGGCCGTCTCGCCCAGGATCATCGCTGGCACGGAGAGGGTCGCCGAGGCGATGAGGTGGCTGGCGAAGCTCGGTAGCAGGTGCCGGCCGATGACGCGCGCGGGGCTGGCGCCCATCAGGATGGCGGCGGTGGCGAAATCCTCTTCGCGCAAGGCGAGCAGCTTGGAGCGCACCGCCCGCGCCAGTCCCGGCCAGTCGAGGAGCCCGAGGATGATGGTGATGCCGAAGTAGACCAGGATCGGGCTCCAGTTCACCGGCAGCGCCGCCGAGAGCGCCATCCACAGCGGCAGCTCGGGGAAGGAGCGCACCATCTCGATGAAGCGCTGGATCACGTTGTCGAGCCAGCCGCCGTAGTAGCCCGAGATGCCGCCCAGCGTGAGCCCGATGAGAAAGCTCACGGCGATGCCGACGAGCCCGACGGTGAGCGAGATGCGCGTGCCGTACACGATCCTGGAAAAGAGATCGCGGCCGAGGCGGTCGGTGCCGAGCAGGAAGAGCGTGCCGTCCTGCGCCGGGCAGACGAAGTGGAAGCGGCCGTCGAGCAGCTGCCAGAAGCGGTACTCGTCGCCGAGGCAGAAGAAGCGCAGCTGGTAGACCTTGCCCGGGTCGTCGCTGTACTCGCGCTTGAGCTGGTCGAGGTCGAGCTGCATGCGGTAGCCGTAGACGAACGGCCCGACGAACTTGCCGTCGTGGAAGAGGTGCAGCTTCTGCGGCGGCGCGTAGATGTGGCTGGTGTCGCGCGTCTGCAGGTGGTAGGGCGCGATGAACTCGCTGATCAGGATCGACGCGTAGAACGCCGCGAGCACGATGCCGGCCCACACCGCGATGCGGTGGCGGCGGAACTTCCACCACATGATCTGCCACTGCGAGGCGCGGTAGAAGCGCTCCTGCTCCGGCGTCAGCGTCTCCGTCGCATACGGGTCCCACGGCTCGCGCGAGACATAGTGTTCGACGGCACTCACGCTCCCCCCTTATCAGGGGGGCGGCAAATCTTCGCTCTCATTTCGCTATCCCGCCGGTAAGGCGAATCCTCGGATCCAGAGCAGCGAGGAGCAGATCGGAGATGAACATGCCGATGACCGTGAGCGAGGCGAGGAACATGAGGAAGGAGCCGGCGAGGTACTGGTCCTGGCTGCGCAGCGCTTCGAGCAGCATCGGTCCCGAGGTCTGCAGCGACAGCACCACCGCCACGATCGCCGAGCCCGAGATCACCGAGGGCAGCAGGTTGCCGATGTCGGCGATGAACGGGTTCAGCGACATGCGCAACGGGTATTTCACCAGCAGGCGGAACGGCGGCATGCCTTTGGCGCGCGCCGTGACCACGTACTGCTTCTGCAGCTCGTCGAGCAGGTTGGCGCGCAGGCGGCGGATCATCGCCGCGGTGCCCGAGGTGCCGATCACGATCACCGGGATCCACAGGTGCGAGAGCACCGAGCGCGCCTTCGCCCAGCCCCAGCGTTCGCCGAGGAACTCCGGGTCCATGATGCCGCCGATCGACAGCCCGAACTTGACGTTGGCGACGTACATGAGCACCAGCGCGAGGAGGAAGTTGGGCGTCGCGAGGCCGATGTAGCCGAGGAACGTGAGGCCGTGATCGCCCCAGCTGTACTGGCGCGTCGCGGCGTACACGCCGATCGGGAACGCCACCGCCCAGGTGAAGAGCACGACCGAGAAGTTGAGGATGACGGACAGGAGCAGGCGATCGCCCACGACGTCCTTCACCGGCAGGTCGTGCTCGAACGACCAGCCGAGGTCGCCCTGCAGCAATCCGGAAAAGCCGCGCTCGGTGGGCCAGATGCCCACCCACACGGCGTACTGCTCGAGGAAGGGCTTGTCGAGCCCGTACTGCTTGCGCAGGAAGTCGACCTTCTCGAGCGCCGCCTTGTCGCCCTGGCTCTGCAGCTCGGCGATCTGGTTGGAAAGGAAGTCGCCCGGCGGCAGCTTGATGATGGCGAAGGTGACGAAGCTGATCACGAGCAGCGTCGGGATCATGATCAGCACGCGGTGGATCGTGTAGCGCAGCATTACTTGAAGTAGAACGTCTCGGGCCGATAAATGCCGAAGAACGCGCCCGGGTCCCAGTTGTAGAAGCCCTGCACCGGCAGGTTCATCAGCTTGTCGCGCGCCACCACCGGCTGCGGCACGCCGGCGACCACGCCGATCACGAACTGCTGCTCGACATGCAGGCGCAGCATCTTGTGCCAGATCTCGGCGCGCTCCTCGCTCGTCGGCGAGGCGGCCCAGGCCTTGTAGAGCGCGGCGAGCTCCTGCACCTCGGCGATGTCGGGCGGCTCGCCCGTCTTGCCGCCGGTCTCGTAGTACTGGCCGAACTTCGGCCACTGCAGCTGCAGCTGGCTCGTCGGCGCCAGCTCGTCCGGCGCCGTGTCGGGCGTCGGCAGGCCGTTCTCGAGGCCGCTCCACACCGACATCACCGTCTCGCCGGCGAAGATGCGGTTGCGGAAAGCCTCGCGCTGCGTGGGCTTGCTGAAGAGCTTGATGCCGACCTCGCGCCAGGTCTCGCGGACCAGCTCGAGCACGTCGGTCTGCTCGCTCGACTCGCCCGCCGTCTCGACGATGATCTCGAGCGGCCGCCCGTCGGGCAGGCGCCGCATGCGGTCGGCGCCGCGCTTCAAGCCGAGCTCGTCGAGCAGCGCGTTCGCCTGCTTGCGGTCGTAGCGCGCCCACTCGCCGCGGTACTCCGGCCGGAAGAGCGGGCTCGCCTCGAGCACCGTGTTGTTCGCCTCGACAGCCAGGCCGAAGTAGAGCACCTGGTTCACGAGCGAGCGGTCGATGGCGAGCGACAGCGCGCGCCGGAAGCGCGCGTCGCGCAGCAGCGCGCGCCACACGGGATCGTTCACGTTCAGGTTGGGGAACAGCGCGACGTGCGACCCGCGCGCCGCGCGCCAGAGCAGCGTGCGATAGTTGTTCGTCTTCTCGCCCTGCTTGAGGAAGGTGTAGTTGTTGAAGTTCAGGTCGCGCGCCTGCAGGTCCGCGTCGCCCGAACCGGCCTTCGCGGGAATCAGCTTCGAGTCGGCGATCGCCAGCACCATGCGGTCGATGTAAGGCAGCTGGCGCCCGCGCTCGTCGACCCGGTGGAAGTACGGATTGCGCACGCCGACGAAGCGGTCCGCCGGCGGCCGGGTGGTATTGACCCAGGGCTGCAGCGTCGGCAGGTCCGGGTTGTCGCCCTCGTAGAGATTGTCCAGGCGGTTATGCACCGCCGACCAGCGGCGCTTCGCCGTGCCCTCGGCTTCCTCGCGCTGCACCTTCGCCGAATACTTCTTGTGGAACTGCTTCAGGTAATGCGCCGGCCGGAAGATGAAGAGCGGCGACGCCCCGGCCATGCGCGGCAGGAAATGCGGATTGGGCTTTGACCAGCTGTAGCGCACCGTGTTCTCGTTCAGCACCTCGAATCTGGGCGCCTCGCCGTCGACCATCAGGTCGCGCGGCGGACCGGAGGGGCTGAGCTCCTTGTTGTTGGCCACGTCCTCCCAGTAGTAGCGGAAGTCCTCGGCGGTGAAGGCATGCCCGTCGGACCAGCGGTGCCCCTTGCGCAGCGTCAGCGTGAAGAGGCGGCCTTCCTTCACGTCGATCGATTCCAGGATGTCGGGAACGATGTTGAGGTGGCGGTCGTAGCCCACCAGGCGCGCGTAGCCGTAGATGGTGAAAAGCCGCGTGTCGCGGCTGCGGCCGGCGAGCGTGTTCAGCGTGCCGCCGTAGTGGCCGATGCTGGTACCGCCTTCGCCGAGGGGCACCACCAGCGGCTTCAGCGGCACGCGCTTGTCCACCGGCGGGAGCTTGCCCGCCTTCACCAGCTCGGCGAGCGCGGGCGGTTCGACATAGGCCCACGCCGGGCTGGCAAAGGTGAGCAGCGCGGCGAGCAGCAGCCTCATGCGCGCACCCGCACCAAGTGATCGTTGCCCACCTCGACGAGGCCCGGCCCCGAGCCGTTGGCGATGCAGAACGGGCCGGGCCACGCGGAGGGATCGGAGGCCTTGCCCTGCATCAGCGCATCGAAGTCGAGCTTGCGGCTCAGGTTCGGGTCGGGCACCGCCGCGAGCAGCGCCTTGGTGTACGGATGGCGCGGGTTGCGGAAGAGCTCGTCCGCGGGCGCGACCTCGACCAGCCGGCCCGCGCACATCACGGCGATGCGGTCGGCGAGGTAGTTCACCACCGCGAGGTTGTGCGAGATGAAGATGTAGGTGAGGTTCAGCGCCTTGCGCAGATCGAGGAGGAGGTTCAGCACCTGCGCCTGGACTGAGACATCGAGCGCCGACACCGGTTCATCGAGAAGCAGCAGCTCCGGCCCGAGGGCCAGCGCGCGCGCGATGCCGATCCGCTGGCGCTGGCCGCCGGAAAAGCTGTGCGGGTAGCGGCGCAGGAAGCGCACGTCGAGGCCGACGAGCGCCATCATCTCCTTCACCCGCTGGAAGCGCTCGTCCTCGTCGCCAATCCTGTGGATGACCAGCGGCTCGCTGACGATGTCGTAGGCGGTCATGCGCGGGTTGAGCGAGCTGAACGGATCCTGGAACACGAACTGGACCTTGCGCCGGTAGGCGAAGAGCTCGGCGCCCTTGAGGCGCAGCACGTCCTTCGGCACGCCGCGATCGTTGAACACGATCGAGCCGGAGTCCGGGGTGATCGAGCGCAGGATCATGCGCGCGGTGGTGGTCTTGCCGCAGCCCGATTCGCCGACCAGGCCCAGGCACTCGCCGGTCGCCACGGCGAAGCTCACGTCGTTCACGGCGGCGACCATCTCTTCGTCGCGCGGGCGCCGGAAGGCGCGCTTGCGCACGGCGAAATGCTTCGTCAGGTGCTTCACCTCGAGCAGCGTGCCTTCGGGTGGCGCGGCGTAGTCCTGCCGGCTCGCGATGAGGTGCTCGTCCGTCACCAGCACCTCCCGGATCGGGGTGAGCCGCTCGCCCGGCGCCATGTTGAAGCGCGGCACCGCGCGCATCAGGGCCTGCAGGTACGGATGGCGCGGGTGGCGGAAGATTTCCTCGATGCGGCCCGCCTCCATCACGCGGCCGCGGTACATCACCACCACCGCGGCCGCCATGTTGGCGACCACGCCGAGGTCGTGCGTGATGAGCAGCACCGCCATGCGCAGCTCGCGCTGCAGGCCGGCGATGAGCTGGAGGATCTGCGCCTGGATGGTGACGTCGAGCGCGGTGGTGGGCTCGTCGGCGATCAGCAGCGCCGGGCGGCAGATCAGCGCCATGGCGATCATCGCGCGCTGGCGCAGCCCGCCGGAGAGCTCGAACGGATAGGTGTGCTCCGCTTTCACCGGGTCGGGGAAGCCGACCAGGCGCAGCATCTCGATCACCGCCGCGCGCCGCTCGGCGCGACCGATGCCCGGACGGTGCAAGGCGAGCGTTTCGCCGACCTGGTCGCCGATGGTGTGCAGCGGCGAGAGCGCGGTCATCGGCTCCTGGAAGATGATCGAGATGCGCCCGCCGCGGATGTTCTGCATCTGCGGCCCGCGCGGATCGAGGCGCGAGAGATCGACCACCGCGCCCGGCAGCTTTGGGTCTTTGAACAGGATTTCGCCCGACTCGATGTGCGCGATGCGCGGCAGGATGCCCATGATGGTCTGCGCCACGACCGATTTCCCGGAGCCCGACTCGCCGACCAGCGCCACCGTGCCGCCCTCGGGCACGCGGAACGACACGCCGTCCACCGCCTTGACGGTGCCGGCGTCGACATCGAGATAAACCCTCAGGTCACGGATGGAAAGCAGGTCTGCCACTTCTCCCCCAGCGAAGCCGGCGAAGTATAAGGGGCGATATCAGGGTCGCGAAGGAAATAGCGCCCCGGGCTCCATCCAGCGCGCGCCGCGCGCGCGCGTGCGCTCGAAGAGCCGCTCGAGGAACTCCCACGCGGCGCCATCGTGCACCGCATGATGTGTGAGCCAGCCCGTCGGCTCGTCCGCATCGGCGCCGCCGCTGCGCCGCGCTGCGAGATGCCTTATCGCCAAGCGCAACGCCGCTTCCTCGCCGGTGAAGCCGCGCGTGCCATGCCAGTCGATGATGTCCACGTGGGTGTTGACCTGCTTTATTCCCGGCGCCGCTTCGGCGCCGCTGCGCGCTCCATAGCCGCTGAGGCCGTGGAGCCCGGCGCTCGCCAGTCCCGCGGCCAGCGAACGTTTGAAACGATTCCATGGCGGCGCGAGCACCGGCAGAAAGCGCGCGCCGGCCTGGCGGGCGAAGCGCTCGCGCGCCGCCGCGAGCCGCCCGATCGCCTCGGCTTCGGGCTCGGCCGCCGCAAATTCGGTCTTCTTCTCCCCTGCCGCGGCGCGATTGCGGTGATCGGTGCCATGCATCAATACGGCCGCCTCCAGCCCTTTGAACAGCTCCGGCGTCGCCTGAAGCGGGATCACGGCCAGCGCGAGCGGCACACCGCTCGCCTTGGACAGTTTTAGCAGCCGCACGAGCGGCGGTGAGAGCATGGATGCGTCGTCGTCGCGCCACCAGAAGTCGGCGGTGCGCCCGGCGTCACGCCAGCGCGCGAGCTCTTCCTCCAGCTCGCGCCAACTCATCAGGCTCATTGCAACCATTCCCGCAAGAGCTCCGCGCTGCGCCGTGCGCCGTTGAGGTCGACGAGATCCGCCGGCGGGCGCGGCGCGCGCACCGCGCGGTTGACGGCGTCGGCGAGGGTCTGCGGCGAGAGCTTCGCCGCGTCCACCATCGCCGCCGCGCCGCGCTCGGCGAGGAGCTCGGCACGCAGGGTCTGCTCGGACTCGCCGCCGGCGGCGAACGGCACGAGCACGGCGCGCACGCGCGCCTGCAGCGTCTCGGCGACGGTGTTGTAGCCGGCCTGGCTGATCGACAGCGCGCAATTGCCGAGGAGCGCCGTGAAGTCGGCGCGGCTGCGCTCGAGGACGATGCCGGGCCCCGCGAGCCGCTCGAGCGCGCGGAAATCGGCCTCGCTGCAGTTGATGCCGGCGAGCACGCGCCAGGTCGCGCCGCGCAGCAGCGTGTGCTCGCGCGCGAGCATCGCGCTCTCGAGCAGGCGCCGGCCGACCGCGCCGCCGCCCGCCGATACCAGCACTTCGGCGCCGCCGCCGCTTCCGCCGGAGGCTTCGGCGACGACGTAGCCCGTGTAGTGGAGCCGGTGCTCGAGGCGGGGGGCGGCGCCGAAGCTGCGCTCGAACGGCGCGAGGCGCGGGTCGCCGTGCACGAGGATGCGATCGAAGAAGCGCGTGGCGAGCGCCACGGTCTCCTCCTCGCGCTCGGGGCGGCTCTGGATCAGGTCGCGCACCGAGCAGACGATGAGCGGGCGCCCTGCGAGGCGCGTCGCGTCCTCGAGCAGCGGCAGGAGCTCGAAGCGCATCTGCCGCCGGCCGAACGGAAAGAGCTCGACCAGCAGCACCTCCGCGCGAGAGGCGCGCCAGGCGTCGAGCAGCGCGCCCGCGCGGTCGCGCTTCCAGGCGCCGTCGATCGGCTGGCCGGCTTGGTCGAGCAGCGTCTTGAAGCTCGAGTCCGCCGCGCTCGCCGGCGGCAGCTGGAGGTCGACGTCGATGCCCTGGACGGGCGCGCCGCCGCTCACCAGCGTGACGTCGAATCCACTCACGGCGAGCGCGCGCGCGAGGACCGCGGCGCGTTTCAGGTGCCCGATGCCGAGCAGGTGCTGGACGTAGAAGAAGACCTTCATCGCAGGTTCAGGCGCTCGATCGCCGGCGCGCCGCCGGCGCCGATGCGGAAAAGGTGCACGGCGTCCCACTCCAGCCTGATCGGCGGCTTGCCGCGCAGGTCCCAGCCGCTCGCCGCGGCGTAGATCGCGCGGATCACGCCGCGGTGCGTGATCGCGAGCGTCGGCGCGTCGAGCTCGGCCAGCCAGGGGCGCAGCCGCGCCAGCACCTCGCGCGGGCTCTCGCCCTGCTCGGGGCGGAAATCCCAGCCGCGCGCCTCGTTCTCCGCCATCGCCGCGCCGAGCTCCGCGCGGATCTCGGCGAGACGCCGACCTTCCCATGCGCCCCAGCTCGTTTCCACAAGCCGCGGCTCGCGCGCGGCCTGCGGCGCGCCGAGGAGCGCCGCCGTCTCGACGCAACGCGCGAGCGGGCTGGTGATCACGCGCATGCCCACGCACGCCTTTGGCAATCGGAATCCTTCAAGGGCCAGGCGCCCCGCCGGGCTCAAAGGCACGTCGGCGCGTCCCTGGATACGGCCTTCGGCGCTCCAGGCGGTGTCGCCATGGCGCAGCATTGCGAGGCGCACCATCAGAGCGCGGAGAGCGCCGCTCCGAGCTTGGCCGAGGCCGCTTCGAGGCTGCGCTCGGCCGCGACGTACCGCGCGGCTTCGGCGCCGAGCGCGTGGCGGCGTTCGGTGTTCGAGAGGAGCTCGCGCATCGCGTCGGCCAGCGCGGCGTCATCGCCGTAGCGCACGAGGACGCCGGTGCGGCCGTCGAGCACCACGTCGGGCACGCCGCGCGTCGCGCAGGAGACGACCGGCACGCCGGCCGCCTGCGCTTCCAGCAGCGCCATGCCATACGCCTCGTTCACCGCGGGCCACGCGCAGAGATCGCTCGCCGCGAGCACCTCCGCCGTCCGCCGATGCGACAGCGAGCCGAGGAAGCACGCGCGCCCGCCGAAGAGCTTCTCCACGTCGGCGCGCACCGTGCCGTCTCCGGCGATGACCAGGCGCCAGGGGAGGTCGTCCAGGAGCTGCACGGCGGAGGCGAGCATGCGATAGGAAGCGAGCTTGTCGCCGGCGCGCATCATCGCCACCACGGCGATCCACGGCACGCCGGGATCGAGGTCGCGCTCGGCGGCAAGCTCGGCGCGAAGCCGCGCGCGGTCGGCGAGCGCCGCGGCATACGGCGCGGTATCGAGGAAGGGCGGCAGGTGCAGGATGCGCTTCGCGTCGATGATCTTCTCGAGGCCGGGAATGTCGTCGCTCGACGGAGAAACCACGAGCGCCGCTTTGCCGATCGCCGCCGTGCTGCCCTCGTGCCCGACCGCCCAGGGACCGTAGGCGCGCTTCGAGGCGTACGACGCTTCGGCGATGACATAAGGCACGCCGAGCGCATCGCTGATCGTCGGCCCGAGCCAGTCGGGCGCCTTGTAGTAGAGGTGGTAGGTGAACCACAGCTGCGGACGCGCTTCCGCCGGCGCGGCTCGCCAGTCGGCGGCCAGCTGCGCTGCCAGCGCCTCGCCCTGCGCGCGCAGCGCGCGCTGGCGGCCCTCGTCGCCGTCGCCGTCGTAGGTGCGGAAGGTGGACGCCACATGCACGCGGTGGCCCGCGTGCGTCAGCGCGTCCATCAACAGCCCGGCTACGCGGCGATCGCCCGAGGGCGTGCCATGCGTGGGCGACTTAAGCGGTGCGTAGAACGCGATCCTCATGGCGGGCTTCAAGCCCGAACTTCGCGGCGAGCCACTTGAGGTTCTCTTCCAGCGCGAACTCGGCGCGCAGCCGCGCCTGCCCGGCGTCGCCGAGCGCGCGCCGCCGCGCCGGATCGCGGATCAGCGCCTCGAGCGCCGCGGCGAAGGCGACGGTGTCGGCCTCGCTCACCAGCAGCCCCGTGTCTTCGCGGATCAGCTCGGCAATCGCCGAGACGCGGGTCGCGACGCACGGCAGGCCCTGGCTCTGCGCCTCGGCGAGCACGTTGGGCAGCCCGTCGCGATCGCCGTCGCGCGCGATACGGCAGGCCAGCGCGAAGAGATCGGCGTTGCGGTACTCCTCGAGGAGGGCGTCCTGCGCCAGCGCGCCGCGCCAGGCGATGTGCCCGGCAATGGCGAGCTTCTGCGCCCGTCTGTGCATCGCGTTCTTCAGCGGACCGCCGCCGACATGGACCAGCCGCCAGTGCAACGCAGGAGAAAGGCGTGCCAGCGCATCGAGCAGGAGGTCGGTGCCCTTCTTCTCCACCAGGCGCGCGACGCTGAGGATGGTCACCGGGTGATGCGGATCGCTGCCGTCGGGCGCGCCGCGCACCCGGCGATGGGCTGGAAAGCGCGCGAGGTCCACGCCGTGGTAGACGAGCTGGACGCGGCCCGGCGGCGCGAGCGCCGCGAGGTGATCCCGATTGGCGCGCGTGCAGGTGACGAGCCAGTCGCAATCGGCGAGCTTCTCGCGCTTTTCCCACTCGGGCGTCGTCCAGATGTCCTTCGCGTGCGCCGAGCCGCTCCAGGGCAGCCCGCGCAGGATGGCGCAATAGCGCGCGACCGAGGCCGGCGTGTGCAGGAAGTGGGCGTGCAGCCGGCCGATGTCCGCCGGCAGCTCGGCCGCGAGCACCAGCGCCTGGCCGAAGCGACGCATGCGGTTGGGCGTCGGGTCGCGACGAAGATCCTTTAGCCACTGGCCACGGGCGCGCGCATAGGTTGAGAGCTTGCGAATGGCCCACCATGCCCGCAGCACGCGCAGCGGCTCGCGCAGCAGGTACTCGGGCAGGTAATGCACCGGCGCGCGGATCTCGCGGTGCACCGGATGCACGCGATCGTCGGTCGGCTGGCGCAGCGACACGATGAGGAGGTCCAGGCCGCGGCGCTCGAGCGCCGCGATCTCCTGCGCGATGAACGCTTCGGAGAGGCGCGGATAGCCCTTCAGGACGAACGCGACTCGCAAAATCAGTGGATGCGCGAGATCCGCGCGGGCTCGGCCGCGGCCTCTTCGGCGGGCCCGAGCCACGGCGCCACCAGCCGGGAGACGTTGGTCAGGCCTTCGAGCAGGCCCGGCACCACGACCTCCGAGGGCCGGTTCTGCCGTGGCAGCGCCCGCAGCGCCGCCGCCATCACGGACGGGTCGTAGCTGCCGTCGTCGGAAAGCATGTTGACGAGGCCGAGCTCGGCGGCGCGCGAGGCGCGGATGTGCTGCTCGAGGCGCGGCGCGGTGCGCGGCACGATGAGCGCGCGCTTGTCGAGCGAGAGCACCTCGCAGAAGGTGTTGTAGCCGCCCATCGCCACGACACCGGCGGCGCGCCCGACCAGCGTCTCTAGCTGCTTGTGGAAGGTGATGGCGTCGACGCGCTTGAGTTTCGCCGCGCGGTCCATGAACTCGGCCTGCTTCTCCGGCTGCATGAACGGCCCAAGGACCAGCAGCGCCGGATAGGGCAGCAGCGGATCGTGCTCGTAGGCGCGCAGCACCCAGTCGACCAGCGCCTCGCCGTCGCCGCCGCCGCCGGTCGTCACCAGCACGTACGGCCGGCTGGCGATCTCCGGCAGGCGCGCCGGCGCGCCGCCCGTCGGCAGCTCGCGGTGGAGATACCCGGTGTAGACCATCTTCTGGCGCACGCGCGGCGGCAGCGCGATGCCTTCGAGCGGATCGCAGATCTGCGGCAGGCCGTAGACCCAGATCTCGTCGTAGAGATCGCGCAGCGCCGGCATCGCCTTCTTTCGCTGCCATTCGGGCTCGAGGAGCCGCGGCTCGTCCATCACGTCGCGCAGGCCGAGGACGAGGCGCGTGCCGCGGCGCTTGAGCGCCTTCAGCGTGGGCAGCACTTCGCCCCTCAGCCCGACGGGCTCCTTGTCGACGATGAACAGGTCCGGATCGAAGATCTCGGCGGTGTGCTGGATGATCGAGGCGCGCATCGACAGCGTCTCGGCGATGTCGAGGTGGAGATTCAGCGGCGTGTATTCGCCGTTGCGCAGCTTGATGACGCCGGGCACGCGCACGAAATCGACGCGCGCGCGGAAGTCGAAGCTGCCGATGATCGGCGAGCCCGACAGGATCAGGACCGACAGCTGCTTGTAGCGCTCGACCAGCGCGTGCGCGATCGCGCGGCAGCGGCGCAGGTGGCCCAGGCCGAAGGTGTCATGGCTGTAGATGAGTATGCGGCCATCCTTCCGCTGCGCTCGCATACGGTGCCCCTCCCCTTGGTGGTTTAATTCTCGGCTCAAATTCCCTGCCGGGCAAGACAGGCCTTGCAGGCGCCGCAGGGGCGCCAGCCTTCGGCGTCGCGGAGCGGACGGCGGCACGACCAGGTCAGCTCCACCAGCTCGCGCGGCAGCCGCGCGGCGAGCGCCTGCTTGGTCTCGCGGTAGACGGGATAAAGCCACTCGACCTCGGGCTCGCCGAGCTTGCGTGCGCGGTAGCAGGCGTAGAGCTCTTCGAAAACCCGGCGCTGGCGCGCCGAGCGGTTCTCGATGTCGGTGTCGCGGGCGAGCGCGGCGAGCGCGATGCGGTTGCAGCGCGGCGTGTCGATCGCCACCTGACAGGCGACGAACGCGATCGACAGGTAGTCGATCGGAATCGCCTCGAGCGCGGTGAAGTCCAGCCCGGACTCCGAATAGCGGAACGGCCGGTAGCGCTCGCGACACCAGGCGACGATGGCGCCGACGGCGCGCTGCTCAGCGTCGTCGCGGCCTTCCTTATTGGCCATGCGGATGTGATGCACGCGCAGCTCGTCCTTCGTCTCCTCGAGCAGCTTCACCAGCATGGCGGTGCTGTCGAGCCCCCCCGAGAACATGACGAGCGTGGTCATGGGCGCGGAAAATTCTATTAGCATTGGTGCATGAACGTGAGACAGCTCCTCGACCTCAACGGACGCGTGGCGCTGGTCACCGGCGGCTCGCGCGGGCTCGGGCTGCAGATCGCGGAAGCGCTGGGAGAGATGGGCGCCAGGATCGCGATCACCGCGCGCAAGCAAAATGAACTGGACGAAGCGGTAGCCCATCTGAAGAAACTGCAGGTCGACGCCATCGCCTACGTCTGCGACATGGGCCGGCGCGAAGCGATTGCGCCGTGTGCCGACGAGGTGCTGAAGAAGTTCGGCAAGGTCGACATCCTGGTCAACAACGCCGGCGCCACCTGGGGCGCGCCGGCGGAAGAGCATCCGCTGGAGGCCTGGGACAAGCTGGTCAATCTCAACCTCACCGGCGTCTTCGTGCTGACGCAGCACATCGGCCGGAAGTCGATGATCGCGGCGCGCTGGGGCCGCATCATCAACGTGGCGTCGATCGCGGGCCTGATGGGACAGGATCCGCGCATCGTGCGCACCATCGCCTACAACGCGACCAAGGGCGGCCTGGTCAATTTCACGCGCGCGCTCGCCGCCGAATGGGGCCAGCACGGCATCACGGTGAATGCGATCTGCCCGGGCTTCTTTCCCTCGAAGATGACCAAGGCGACGCTCGGCACCACGGGCGAGCTGATCCGCGACTGGACGCCGACCAAGCGCCTGGGCAACGACGAGGACCTGAAGGGCCTCGCCGTGCTCCTCGCCTCCGACGCTTCGCGCCACATCACCGGCCAGGCGATCGCCGTCGACGGCGGCGCCACCGTCATATGAACCTCGAGTTCGCGCGGGAGTACCAGAAGCGCATCCCGTTCCTCTCGCACCTGAAGATCCTCACCGAGACGCTGGACCAGGGCAGCGCGCGGCTCTCGCTCCCGGTGGAGCAGCATCTGACGAACAGCCTCGGCACCGTGCACGGCGGGGTCATCATGTCGCTCCTCGACGTGGCGCTCTGCACGGCCGCGCGCACGCTGCATCCCGAGTCGGTCGGCGTGATCACCATCAGCCTGAGCACGTCGTTCATCGGCGCGGGCAGCGGCGCCAGGCTCTACGCCGATGCACGCGTGCTGAAGGACGGCCGCAGCATGAGCTTCGTCGAGGCCGAAGCGAAGAACGAGGACGGCACGCTGGTGGCGAAGGCAGTGGCCACGGTGCGTGTGCTGAAGAAGGAGAAATCATGAAGCGCGAAGATCTTCCCCCCCGGGCAGCGAAGAGTGCGGTCTCGACCACGCGCGGGGTGCACCATCTCGCGCTGAACACCGAGGACATGCGCACGACCGTCGACTTCTATACCAAGGTCGTCGGCATGCCGCTGGTGCACGCGATGAAGGTGCCGCCGGGACTGGGCACGGGGCCGGCGAACCGCGGCAATCCGCCCTACGAGCACATCCGCCACTACTTCTTCGACATGGGCAACGATTCGCTGCTCGCGTTCTTCGAGAT
>DASQAW010000151.1:0-3430 GCA_035635495.1 Burkholderiales bacterium | reverse complement strand
AGCACCTTGCCGGCGTGCCAGGTGCCGCGGATCGCGCGGTATTCCGCGGAGCCGTAGAGGTCCTGCTCCTCGATGTTGCGCGCGTCGCCGTAGCTCAGGTGGCAATGGGCGTCCACCAGCCCGGGCATGACGGTCATGCCTGTTGCGTCGAGAAGGATGTTCGCGTCGCGGGGAAGGGGTTTCGCGGGGTCGGTACAGACCTCGTCGATCCGGCCGGCGGAGAGCCTGAGAAAGCGAAGCGGCGCGGGCTGCCGGCCGCTGCCGTCGATCAGCGTGCCGTTGACGATGCAGTCAGGCACGCGCGGCCAGGAATTCGAGCAGCGCCGCGTTGAAGGCCTGAGGCGTCTCGTAATACGGCGCATGCGCCGCGCCCGGCAGCACGACGAACTTGCAATCCGGCAGCAGCTTGGCCGCCTGCTGGCCCACTGCCAGCGGCACCGTCTTGTCCTGGTCACCCCAGGCGAGGAGCACCGGAACCGCGCACGCCGCGAGCTTCTCGCCGACGACATCGTCGTCGAGCTGTTCGGCGATGTACCGGCCCAGCGCGGCGAACGATTCCTTCGCCCCGGGCGAATTGTTGATGCGGTACTCCGCGTCGACCATTTCCGGGGTAATCAGCGACGGGTCGAAGATGACGCGCGTGAACTTCGCGGCGATGCCTTCGCGGGTCTGGTTGTTGGCGCCCGCCTGGATGCGGCCGCGCGCTTCGGCGCCCATCGGGACGAGCCCCATGCTGCCGCAAAGCGCAATCGCTTTCACCCGCTGCGGCGCCGCCACGGCGTAGGACGCCACGACGTGCCCACCGAGCGAAGTGCCGACGACGAAGGCTTTTTCGCTTTTCGAGCTTTGCAGGATTTCATCCACAAAACCGGAGAGCAAAGCGCGATACGCGGGTACCGAGCAGTCCACCCCCGGTCCCTTGGCGGCGAAACCGTGACCCGGCAGGTCGAAGGCATAAGCGTGATAGCCGGCCGCGGCGGCGGCATCGAGATTGCGCTCCCAGCGCTCGGCGCGCCCGCCGGTGCCATGGACGAAAACCACGGGCGGGCCCGAGGTGCCGGCTTCGAGCACCCGCGTGGCGACGCCCTGCACTGCGAAAGGATAGGAAATCATGCGACCCGGCGCTCCTGTAAGATTCCGACCCACTTATTCACTGCATGAATAGGCTATTCACTAAGGTGGCACCCTGAGCTCGCGCGTGTCAAGCGGCGGCATGCCGGCGGTCACGGCGCTGGTGCGCGGTCTCGAGGTGCTGCGCTGCTTCGACTACGCGCGCAAGTCGCTGGGTTCGAGCGAGATCGCGCGGCTGACCGGGCTGCCGCAGCCGACCGTGTGGCGGCTGTGCAAGACGCTGGAGCAGGAGGGCTACCTGGTGGCGGAAGCCGGCGGCACCCGCTTTGCGCCCGGGCTGGCGGTGTTGACGCTCGGCTATGCCGCGCTCGGCAGACTGGATCTCGCCGAGCTGGCGCGGCCGCGGCTGCAGGCGATCGCCGACCGCTTCCACGGCGCGAGCGGCATGACGACCCGCGACCGCCTGTCGATCCTGATCCTGGTGCGCTGCGAGGGAAGCGACGCTTACCTGAACCTCAATCTGCGCGCGGGTTCCGAGGTGCCGATCTCGACCAGCGCGTCGGGCTGGACGTACCTGGCCGCGCTGGGCGCCGAAAGGCAGGACGCACTGATCGCCGAGATCCGCAAACGCCAGCCCGATGCATGGCGGCGCGCCGAGAAACCGTTCCGCAAGGCCATCGACGGGTACGCCAGGACCGGCTACGTAGTGAACGTCGATACGTTCTTCAACGGCCTGACCACGGTGGCGGTGCCGCTGGGCGGCCCGGACGAGAATCGCCTGTACATCTTGTATTGCAGCTGCCTGACCACGGTGCTCGGCACGGAAAAGCTGCGCCGTGCGCTCGGACGTGAGCTGCTCGACACCGCGCAGAAGCTGTTGCCCGTCATCGCGAGGAAGAAATGAGGACGCAAGCGATGCTCGTGCGGAAGTACGGCGGGCCCGAAGTGCTGGAGCACGCCGAAATCGAAGTGCCGGCGCCGGGCACCGGAGAGGTGCTGCTGCGCCACCTGGCGATCGGCGTCAACTTCGTCGACATCTATTACCGCGCCGGCCAGTTTGGGCAGGACTCGCCGCCGCTGCCGGCGATCGTCGGCGTGCAGGGCGCCGGCATCGTGGAAGCCGTGGGACCCGCATCGAAATCCTCTTCGAGCCTGGCCGTGGGCGATCTCGTCGGGTACGCGGGGCAGCCCGGCGCCTATGTGGAGCACCGTGTGCTGGCGGCCGACCGTCTTATCAAGCTGCCCGCCGGAATGTCTGCCGAGCTCGCCGCCGCATCCCTGGTGCGCGGTCTCACGGCGGAATACCTGCTGCGCCGGCTGTACAAGGTGCAACCCGGTGACACCATCCTGTTCCACGCCGCAGCCGGTGGCGTCGGCAGGATCGCCTGCCAATGGGCCAAGGCGCTGGGCGCAACGGTTATCGGCACGGTCGGCAGCGACGAGAAAGCCCGCATCGCCGCAGCGCACGGCTGCGACCATCCGATTGTCTACACGCGCGAAGATTTCGTCGCGAAGGTGATGGAAATCACCTCTGGCCGCGGCGTCCCGGTGGTCTACGACTCGGTCGGCCGCGATACCTTCATGCGCTCCCTCGACTGCCTGCGTCCGATGGGCATGGCCGTCAACTTTGGCACCGCCTCGGGCCAGGTCGAGAACTTTCCCCTGCAGCGCCTGCTCAAGAAGTCGTTGATCGTCACGCGGCCCACGCTCACTACCTGGATCGCCGACCGGGATGACTACGTCAGAGCGGCCGCTGCTTTCTTCGAAGTCGTGGCGAGCGGCGCGGTGCGGGTCGAGGTCGGCACGCGCTATCCGCTGCGCCAGGCCGCGCGTGCACACATCGATCTCGAAAGCCGCCGCGCGAGCGGCATGCCGGTGCTCATTCCATGAGAAAGCTGACGACTATGCAGCAGGTAGTTGATTTCAAAAGGTGCTCAATTCGCCATGCGCACTACGAAGCAGGGGTCGTGGGTTCAAATCCTGCCGGGCGCACCAGACTCCATCAACGGCTTAGGTGATTTAAGCACCTAGGCCGTTTTTCTTTCAGCAGGGACTTCAGAAGGGATTCGCGCCGCGCGCCGCTGGGCGATGATCGAGGCGAGCGAGACCTGCGCCATCGAGTAGTGCGCCGTCATTCCCTCGCGGGTGTGCCAGAGAATGTCTGCGAGGACCCAGCCCTCCGCTTCGCCATGACTGCCGAAGCTGCGCTGCGGAAGTCGTACAATCCGCAGGCCGCCGAGCTCGCTTGGAAGCGCACGATGGAGTTTCTCGACAGGCACCTCAACAAGTAGGCATGTTCGACAACCTATTCAAGAAGGACGCGGCGCCCCTGCCAGCAGCGGCGACGCCGATTACCGAA
>DASQAW010000150.1:0-2882 GCA_035635495.1 Burkholderiales bacterium | reverse complement strand
CGCCCGCCGGCGCGCCCGAACCTCTCGCTCGGCGACACGATCGCAGCGCTGCATGGGGTGATCGGCGCGCTGCTCGCCCTGCATCACGTCAAGAACGGCGGCGAAGGACAGGTGATCGACGTCGCGCTCTACGAGTCGGTCTTCAACTGCATGGAGAGCCTGCTCCCGGAGTTCGATGCGCACGGCTACATCCGCGAGCGCAGCGGCAGCGCGCTGCCGGGCATCGCCCCGTCGAACCTGTATCCGTGCCGCGGCGGCGCGTACGTGCTCATCGCCGGCAACGCCGACAGCCTCTACCACCGTTTGATGACCGCGATCGGGCGCGAAGACCTGCGCGACGATCCGGCGCTCGCCAGGAACGACGGCCGCGCGGCGCAGATGGAGCGCATCGACGAGGCCATCGCTGCCTGGACGCGCAGCCGCACGCAGGCCGAGGTGCTGGCGGCGATGGAAGCCGCGGAGGTGCCGGCCGGGCGCATCTACACCGCTGCCGACATCGCCGCCGATCCGCATTACGCGGCGCGCGGCATGCTGCAGAAGATCATCGCCGGTGACGGCGAGGCGCTCACGGTGCCCGGCGTGATCCCGCTGCTGTCGGCGACGCCCGGCGTGATCCGCACGCAAGCGCCCAAGCTGGGCGAGCACACCGATGAAGTGCTGCGCGATCTCGGCTACGGCGCAGCCGACATCGCGAAGCTGAAGGAGAGCCGCATCCTATGATCGATCACATCGACCACATCGTCCTCACCACGCGCGACAAGGCCGCGTGCATCCGCTTCTATACGGACGTGCTCGGCATGAAGCTCGTGACGTTCAAGACGCCGAAAGAAGAGCGCCTGGCCCTGAGCTTCGGCGAGCAGAAGATCAACCTGCACGAGTGGGGGCGCGAGTTCGAGCCGCGGGCGCATGTCGCGGTGCCGGGATCGCTCGACCTCTGCTTCATCGCCAGCGTGCCGCTCGATACGGTGATGCAGAAGCTCGAGGCCGCGAGGGTGAAGATCATCGAGGGCCCGGTGAAGAAGACCGGCGCCGTCGGCCCGATCCGCTCGGTGTACGTGCGCGATCCGGATCTCAATCTCGTCGAGATCTCGGTGTACGAGAGCTGACGATGACGCCCATTCTTCTCGTGGCGCTGGGTGGCGCGATCGGCAGCGTTCTCCGCTACGAAGTCGGCGCGCTCGTGCTGCGGCACAGCTTGAACGCCCAATTCCCGTACGGGACATTCACCGTCAACGTGCTCGGCTGCCTCGTTGCCGGCGTGCTTGCCGGACTGGGAGAGCGCTACGCGTTTCTGACGGCCGACGTGCGCCTGCTGCTCTTCACGGGATTCCTGGGCGGCTTCACTACCTTCTCGGCTTTCGGCGTGGAGACCGTGGCCCTGATCGAGCGTGGCGCGTGGACGATGGCCGTCACCTATGTCGGCCTGAGCGTCCTTTGCGGTGTCGCCGTCCTTTGGGCCGCTGTGAAGCTCGCGGGAGTGGGATCGCAATAACTCGCGCGCTGGCGCTGCCGGGAAAATCCTGTCACGCAGGCACTCGCGCTGCACGAGTGCCAGGAAAAAAGATAGACACGCTGGCCGCCTGCCGTGCATCTTCGGGTGCGTGGCGGAGAACGTCTATACCAGAGTCCTGCAGCAGGCGGCGGCCATTGAAGGCAGCACGCAAGCGCTCGCCACGCTGCTGCGGGTCCCGGAGGGCACGCTGCTGCGCTGGATGTCGGGCCGCTCGCAGATGCCGCTGCGCGCCTTTCTCAAGGCGATCGACCTCGTCGCGAAGCGCGAGGTACAGCAGGCCGCGCCGCCAGCGCAGCCGGCGCCGGTCTCCGAGGCGCTGCGCTTCAACGTCGGACCGGTCTTCGCGTGCTGCAGCGGATGCCACGGCATGCTCTTCCGTCGTGCGGATGCGGCGCAGCCGTTGACGTACTTGAGCATGCTCGCATGCGTCGGATGCGAAGCAGAGGTCGAGCATAGCCAGCTCGTCGTGCAACTCGCCAAGGAAGTCGGCCAGTACTCACGGCAGCAGCGCGCGGCCTTGAAGCGCCTGCAGATGGAGCGCCGAGCGCAGTTGAGAACAGCGCGCGCTCAGCGCGGGAACACGCCTTGCACCGGAGACCTTGCTTCCACCAAGGAGGCTCCCGATGGCAGGCAGCGCTCTCGATCCGGGCTGGTGGACGACGCTAGGCTGCAGCCCGCGTGGTTGACGCCACCGAGGCGCGGCTAGGAAACGTGGTCTGTCCCTGATTTAGAACATCGAGACGCGGATTCCCTTTTCTTCCAGCGAGCGCACGAGCGCCTGCGTGTGCTCGCGGTCGCGTGTCTCGATCAGGAACTCGACCTCCGGCGAGCGCACCGACGCGGTGCCGAAGATGCGCTGGTGCATGACCTCGACGATGTTGCCGCCGGCATCGGCGATCATCTGCGTCACCTTGGCGAGGCTGCCCGAGACGTCGGGCATGGTGACGCGCAGGCGCACGAGGCGCGCGTCGCGCACCAGGCCGCGCATCAGCACCGAGGCGAGCACGCGGCTGTCGATGTTGCCGCCCGAGATCGGGATGCCGACGCGCTTGCCGGCGAAGCGCGAGCCGTGCTCGAGGAGCGCGGCGAGGGCCGCGGCGCCGGCGCCTTCGGCGACGGTCTTCTCGATCTCGATCAGCGCGACGATCGCGCGCTCGATGGTCTCCTCCGCCACCACCAGCACTTCCTCCACTTCCTTGCGGATGATGGCGAGCGCCGTCTCGCCGACGTCCTTCACCGCGATGCCCTCGGCGATGGTGTCGCCGCCCACCTTCACGGCTTGGCCGGCGAGGCGCTGGTGCATCGACGGATAGGTACGCGATTCGACGCCGTACAGCTTGATCTTCGGGTTGAGCGCGCGCGCCGCGGT
>DASQAW010000149.1:0-19235 GCA_035635495.1 Burkholderiales bacterium | reverse complement strand
GACGAAGCGCTCGTCGTCGCCCCACACCGTCGACATGCAGCCCGGCGGCAGCGGCGGCGCGATCGCCACCACGCCCTTCTCGCCGTCGGCCACCGGCTTGCCGGTCTGCTCATGGAGCAGCCGTACGTCGTAGCCGTAGACTGGAAAGCTGGGCGAGCCCATCTTGAGCGGCGCCTTCTCCACGCCAGGATGCGCCGAGAGCAGCGGCCAGCCGGTCTCGGTCTGCCAGTAGTGGTCGATCACGGGCCGGCCGAGCGACTCGCTGATCCACCTGTGCGTCGGCTCGTCGAGCGGCTCGCCGGCAAGGAACAGATGCTTGAGCGAGGCGCAGTCGTACTTGCGGATGAAGGAGACATCGTACTTCTTCAGCACGCGGATCGCGGTGGGTGCCGAGAACATCACCGACACCTTGTAGTCCTGCACGATCTTCCACCACACGCCGGCGTCGGGCCGGATCGGCACGCCCTCGTACATGATGGTGGTCATGCCCGCGAGAAGCGGCGCATAGATGATGTACGAGTGCCCCACCACCCAGCCGATGTCGGAGGTGGTGAACATGGTCTCGCCGGCCTCGCCGCAGAAGAGGTGCTTCATCGACGCTGTCAGCGCCACGGCATGACCGCCTACATCGCGCTGCACGCCCTTCGGGCGGCCGGTCGTGCCCGACGTGTACAAAATGTACGAAGGCTGGTTCGACTCGAGCCACGCACATGAGACGCTCGCGCCAGCGTGTTCCTTGGCGAGCGATGCCCAGTCGACGTCGCGCCCGGTAACGCTCGGCATGCTCGGGTCGAGCCCGCGCCGGAAGATGAGCACTCTCTTTGGCGGATGCTTGGCGACCTTGAGTGACTCGTCGACCAGCGACTTGTACAGCACGGGCTTGCCCATGCGGCTGCCGCCGTCGGCGGTGATCATCAGCGCGGGCTGCGCGTCGTCGATGCGCGCGGCCAGGCTAGCCGCGGCGAAGCCGCCGAACACCACCGAATGGATCGCGCCGAGCCGCGCGCAGGCGAGGATGGCGAAGGCCGCCTCCGGGATCATCGGCATGTAGATGATCACGCGGTCGCCGCGCTGCACGCCGAGCGACTGCATCATCGCCGCGACGCGGTTCACCTCGGCATGGAGCTCGCGGTAGGTGAAGCTGCGCGTCTCGTTCACCTCGGTCGAGATCCAGACCAGCGCGTTCTGCCCGCCGCGCGCCGCGAGGTGGCGGTCGACGGCGTTATGGCAGAGATTGGTCTCGCCGCCGACGAACCAGCGGGCGAACGGCGGCCGCGAATAGTCGAGCACCTGCTCGTGGGGACGGCGCCAGTCGATCAGCTCGGCCTGCGCCGCCCAGAATCCCTCGCGATCCACGATCGAGCGGCGATGAAACTCGCGATACGTCGCCATCGTTCTAGTTTAGCTTCTTCGCGATGCGCTGCAGTCGCTTCATCACCGCCTTCGCGCCCGCGGCGAGGCGCCCGGCATCCGCGGCGTTCTCGAGCGCTTGCAGCGCGCGCTCGACGTCGGTGGGCAGCAGCGGCGGCGTGCTGACCTCGGGCAGGAGCCGATGGCCGGTCGCGCTCTGCAGCCGATGCATGGCCAGGCGCATCAGATCCTCGACGGAATTGACCGGATCCATGGTGAGCGAGGCCACGCCGAAGCGGCTGGCGAACCGCAGCTCCTGGCCGCGGTAGGTCACTTTGGCCTCCTCGAGCTCGCGATGCAGGCGCTGCGCCAGCGCCAGCATCTGCGGCGCGGCGGTGCCGGCCGCCACCACCATGAAGGCCGCTTCGGCGGTACGCGCCACCGAATCCTCGGTGCGCACCTTGTCCATCAGCAGCTTTGCGATGCGTTTCAGGACGACGTCGGCGATCTCCCTGCCGGCCGCGCGCACCACGTCGGCATGGCTGTCAACGCGCAGCGCCATGATCGAGAGCTCGCCGGCGTGGCGCTTGGCGTGCGCGAAGTGCTTGCGCCCTTCGGTCACCAGATAGTGCGGCGTGAAGGCACCGGTGACCGGGTCGTGCGTCGCGCGCTCGCTCACCGCCTGCCGGCTCGCCTCCAGCTCCCGGCTGGTCGTGACGAGGCGCAGGGCGTTATTCAGGCGCGAAAGAACCTCCGCCGCGTCGGCCGACTTGCTGATGAAGTCGGTGGCGCCCGCCTCGCGCGCGCGCTCCTTGTTGGCCTGCTCCTCGTTGCCCGAGATCACCACCACGGGCAGCTCGCGGATGTGCCGGTTGCTGGAGTCGCGGATGCGGCCGATGAGCGCGAAGCCGTTGAGCTTCGGCATATCGAGATCGGCAAGCACCAGCACAATGGCCGGGTCTTTCTCGATCGCCGCCCAGCCGGCCTCGCCGTCGGCCGCCTCGCGCACCATGAAGGTCTGGCGCAGGATGGTGGCGAAGGTGGTACGGACGAACTTCGAATCGTCCACGACCAGCACGCATTTTTGCGCCAGGTCGGTGGACATCCGCGCTTATTCCGAAAGGTCGACCACTATCCGCCGGCTGACCTTGGCGTTGATGAAGTCGTCGAACACGCGCGGCAGTTCGCCGAAGGGGATCGTGCGGCACATCTCCTTCAGGAGCGGCGGCTTCAGGTCGGTGGCCAGCCGCTTCCACACCATGTCGCGGATGTCGTTCGCGCTGTCGCCCGAGTTGATGCCGAGCAGGCTCGCGCCGCGCAGGATGAAGGGCATCACCCAGGTGTGCAGCTCGGCGCTCTGCGCGAGCCCGACCGCGCCGATGACGCCGTTCTCCTTCATCGTGCTCGCCATCCAGGCGAGCACCGGGCCGCCGAGATTGTCGACCGCGCCGGCCCAGGTCGCCTTGTCCAGCGGCTTGATCTTCTCGAGGTTGAGGCTCTGCCGCAGCAGGATCTCCCTGGCGCCGAGCTGCTTCAGCCAAGCCGACTCGCTCTCCTTCCCGGTCAGCGCGACGACGTGGTAGCCGAGCCTGGCGAGCATGGCGATCGCGATGGAGCCGACGCCGCCGGTGGCGCCGCTGATGACGACGGGGCCTTTGCTCGGCTTTAGGCCGTTGTGCTCCATGCGCACGACGGCGATGCCGGCGGTATAGCCGGCAGTGCCGAAGGCCATCGCTTCCCAGAGCGAAAGCCCGGGTGGCAGCTTGATGAGCCAGTCGCCCTGCACTCGCGCGTAGGACGAGTAGCCGCCGTCGTGCGATACCCCGACATGCTCGCCGCTGACGGTGGCGACCGCGTCGCCCTTGGCGAACCGCGGATCGTTCGACGAGATCACCGTGCCGGAAAAGTCGATCCCGCCGATCGTCGAGGGCCGGCGCAGGATCCTGCCCTTGCCGGTCGCCGCGAGCGCGTCCTTGTAGTTGACGCTCGAATAGGCGACGCGGACGGTGACGTCGCCCGGGTCCAGCTGATCCAGCGTCGTTTCGACGAACTCGGCCCGAATCTTCTTTTCTGGCGTCTCAGTGAGCCTGTAGGCCTTGAAGCGTTCCATGATTTCCTTTCACTCCGCCTTGATGCCCGCTTCTTTCACCACGCGCGTCCATTTCGCCGTCTCGGCGGCAATGAGGCTGCCGAAGTCGCGCGGCGTCATGCGCAGCGCCTCCGCGCCCTCCAGCTGGAAGCGCTTCTGCATCTCGGGCGATTCGACGACTGCCGCGATCTCCTTGCCCAGCCGCTCGAGCACCGGCGCCGGCGTGCCGGCGGGCGCGACTACGCCCCACCAGTTCGTCGCCTCGGCGCCGGCCAGGCCGCTTTCGGCGAATGTCGGCACGTCGGGCAGCGCCGCGATGCGGCTCTTGCCGCCGACGCCGAGCGCGCGCAATTTGCCCGAGCGCACGTGCGGGATGTTCTGCACCGCGCTGCCGATGTTCATTTGCACCTGGCCGGCGATCGTGTCGGTCAGCGCCGGGCCGCCGCCCTTGTACTGCACGATGACGATACTGATGCCGGCCTGCAGCCGGAAGAGCTCGGTGGCGAGGTGCTGGAAGCTGCCGGGGCCGGCCGAGCCCGCGTTCAGCGCGCCCGGTTTCGATTTCGCCAATGCGATCAGCTCCTGCGTCGAGTTGACCGGAAGCGAGTTCGGCACCACGAGCAGGCTCGGCCCGGTGCCGATCGGCGCGACCGGCACGAACCACTGCATTGACTCTTCGGGCATCCACTGCAGCGCGATGCTCACCGGATAGCCGACCGAAACGAGCAGGAGCGTGTAGCCGTCGGCCGGCGACTTGGCCGCGGCGTTGATGCCGATGGTCCCGCCGCCACCGCCGCGGTTGTCGATGAGCAGCGACTGCCCGAGCCGCTCGCCCAGCTGCGCGCCGATGGCGCGGCCCACCAGGTCGTTCGAGCCGCCCGGCGGGAACGGAATGATCAGGCGGACCGGCTTGACCGGATACTGGGCATGCGCGATCCCGGTCGCGAGCGCCAAAACGAGTGCCCAGAGCAGCCGCATCGCTATATTCTTGCACTGCCGATGGATAAATTGCCGAATTACCGTACCGACTTTCGCAGCATCCGTGACGAAGTTAGCGCCGATGAATGGCGCGTGCGCGTGGAGCTCGCCGGCTGCTACCGCCTGGTGGACGCCTACGGCATGACCGATCTCACCTACAACCACATCACGGCGCGCGTGCCCGGGCCGGAGCACCACATCCTGATCAATCTGTACGGCCTGCTGTACAGGGAGATCACCGCCTCGAGCCTCGCCAAGATCGACCTCGACGGCAACGTCATCTGGAAGCCCGACACCGACTACTACGTCAACAAGGCGGGCTACGTCATCCACGGCGCGATCCACCGCGCGCGGCCCGACGTGCGCGCGATCATCCACACGCACACGCGCGCCGGCATGGCAGTCGCCGCGATGCGGTGCGGCCTGCTGCCGATCAGCCAGACCTCGATCCGCTTCGAGGGCCACATCGGCTACCACGACTACGAAGGGCCGGCGATCGACCTGTCCGAGCAGGCGCGCCTCGTGCGCGACCTCGGTACGCATAACGCCTTGATCCTGCGCTCGCACGGCCTCCTCGCTTGCGGCCCGAGCATCCCCGAGGCATTCAACACGATGTACCAGCTCGAGCTCGCCTGCCGCACCCAGGTCGACGCGATGGCCGCTCGCACCGACTTGGTTGTCCCTTCAAAACAGACCTTGGAAAAGACTGCCCACCTCTACCAGCCCGGCACTCGCCGCCCCTACGGCATCCTCGAGTGGCCGGCGATGCTCCGCCTGCTCGACGCCGAGCAAAAGAATTCAGCTTTTCCCCCACATTGGAGCTGATTTCTGCCGCCCCCCTGTTAAGGGGGAAGCGAACGCAGCGAGCGGGGGGTTGGTCCTTAGATGAGAAAAATGGGGTCTGTCCCTATTTATTTGCGCCGCTCGGTTTGCAGGTACTCGACCGACTGCATCTCGTGCAGCCGGCTCACCGTGCGCTGGAACTCGGCGGCCTGCTCGCCCGCCGGAAAGAGGCCTTCGGGCTCCGCTTCGGCCGAGACGATGAGGTTCACGCGGTCGTCGTAGAACACGTCGACCAGCCAGGTGAAGCGCCGCGCGGCGTCGGAGTCCTTCGGCGACAGACGCGGGACGTTGGAGAGCATCACGGTGTGGAAGCGCTTGGCGAGGTCGACGTAGTCGGTGTAGGAGCGCGGGCCGCCGCACAGCACGTCGAAATCGAACCAGACGAGGCCCCCGGCGCGCTTGCGGTAAGGAATGGCGCGACCCTCGACTTCCAGCGGCTGTTTCTCTTCCTCGACGTCGCGCAGCTCGTCGAAGATCGCGGCGAGCGGCGCGTCCGACCCGACGTGGTACACCTTCATCCGCTCCATCTTCAGGCGGCGGTAGTCGGTGCCGTTATCGACCGAGACGATGTCGAGCCGCTGCTTGATCAGCTCGATCGCCGGCAGGAAGCGCTCGCGCTGCAGGCCGTTCGGGTAGAGCTGGTCGGGATGGTAGTTGGAGGTCATGACGAACTCGACGCCGCGCTGCATCGCCTGCTCGAGGAAGCGGCCGAGGATCATCGCGTCGGCGATGTCCGAGACGTGGAACTCGTCGAAGCAGATCAACCGGTGCCTGCTGGCCGTCCTCTCCGCCACGGCGGCGAGCGGATCCTCGGTGCCGCGCAGCTCGTCGAGCTCGCGATGGATCTCGCGCATGAAAGGGTGGAAGTGCACGCGGCGCTTGCGCACCAGCGGCACGCAGAGGAAGAAAGCGTCCATCAGGAAGCTCTTGCCGCGCCCGACCGGTCCCCACAGGTACACGCCCTTCGGCAGCCCGGGGTGCACGAGGAGCCGCTTCAGCGCGTTGTTGCGCCGCGCCTTGTAGGCGCTCCACTCCTCGTAGAGCTGCTGCAGGCGCTCGACGGCGCGCCACTGCGCCGGGTCGGAGACGAAGCCGCGCTTGGCGAGGCTCTGCTGGTAGAGGGCGACGACATCCTGCGTCACGTGCGCGCTAGAAGTTGATCGCGCGTTTGTCCACCGCGAGCGCCGCGTCCTTCATCGCTTCCGAGAGCGACGGATGCGCGTGGCAGATCATGCCGATGTCCTCGCTCGATGCGCGGAACTCCATCGCCACCACCGCTTCGGCGATCAGCTCGCCGGCGAACGGGCCGATGATGTGCACGCCGAGGACCTGGTCGGTCTTCGCGTCGGCCACGAACTTGACCAGCCCGGTCGTATCGCCGAGCGCCCGCGCGCGTGCGTTGGCGAGGAACGGGAAGACGCCGGCGCGGTAGTCGGCGCCGCGCGCCTTCAACTGCTGCTCGGTCTCGCCGACCCAGGCGATCTCCGGCGTCGTGTAGATCACCCAGGGCACGGTGTTGAAATCGACATGAGGCTTCTGGCCCGCGATCCGCTCGGCGACCGCTGCGCCTTCCTCCTCGGCCTTGTGCGCGAGCATCGGCCCGCGGACCACATCGCCGATCGCCCACACGTTCGGCAGGTTCGTCCGGCAGTCGCCGTCCACCGCCACGAAGCCACGCTCGTCGAGCTTGAGCCCCACCGCAGCGGCGTTCAGCCCGTCGGTATTGGGCAGCCGGCCGATGGAAACGATGAGCCGGTCGACCTCCAAGGATTTGGATGAGTTATCCGATGCAGTATATTGAACCTTAATGGTTTTCTTACGATCAACTGGGCCGATTTTCACGCCCAGCTCGATCTTCAGCCCTTGCTTCGCAAAGACCTTGGCCGCCTCCTTGGCCACCGCCTCGTCGGCGGCCCCGAGGAAGCTCGGAAGCGCCTCCAGGATGGTCACTTCCGCGCCCAGGCGGCGCCACACGCTGCCCATCTCCAGGCCGATCACCCCGGCGCCGATCACCCCGAGCCGCCTGGGCACCTCAGGGATAGCGAGCGCGCCCGTGTTGCTCAAAATCAGCTGTTCGTCGAACTCGACCCCCGGCAGCGCGCGCGGGTTGGAGCCGGTGGCGACGATGACGTGCTTCGCCTCCAGCGTCTGGCCGTTCACCACCACTTCGGTGGCTGATTTGCCGAAGCTGCCGCGGCCGTGGAAGAACTGGATCTTGTTCTTCCTGAAGAGGAACGAGACGCCGTCGTTGCTCGCCTTCACCGTCTTGTCCTTGCGCTTCATCATCTGCGCGAGGTCGAGGTCGAGGCCTTTCACCTTGATCCCGTGGTCGGCGAAGCCGTGGCCGGCGTGCTCGTAGTACTCCGAAGACTGCAGCAGCGCCTTGGACGGGATGCAGCCGACGTTGGTGCAGGTGCCGCCGAGCGCGGGCTTGCCGTCGGCGCCCTTCCAGTCGTCGATGCACGCGGTCTTCAGGCCGAGCTGCGCCGCGCGGATGGCCGCGACGTAGCCGCCGGGGCCGCCGCCGATCACCACTACGTCGAAAGCATCCGCCATGGTCCTGCCTCCTTATGTGCCTTCCCGCGGCACGAAGATCCACAGGACGATGTAGACGAAGAGGGTGAAGCCGCCGAAGGCGAGCCCGAGCACGAAGATCATGCGCCAGATCCAGCTCTCGACGCCGGTCAGGCGCCCCAGGCCGCCGCACACGCCGGCGATCCAGCTGTCGTCCGGCGTGCGCCGCAGCCGGTTCACCGGAAACTCGCGCAGCGGCTCGGTGCCGAGGAGGCGTGCCTTGGCGCGCGCGAACTCCTCGACGCTCAGAGCGCCGCGCGTGTGCAGCTCGTGGAGCTTGGTGAGCTCTTCCGAGACGGTCACGGCTTCAGATCTCGAGGATCAGGCGCGCCGGGTCCTCCAGCGCTTCCTTGATCGCGACGAGGAACAGCACCGCTTCGCGTCCGTCGATGATGCGGTGGTCGTAGGACAGCGCGAGGTAGTTCATCGGCCGCACCACGATCTGGCCGTTCTCCACCACCGCGCGGTCCTTCGTCGCGTGCACGCCGAGGATTGCCGACTGCGGCGGATTGATGATCGGCGTCGACAGCATCGAGCCGAAGACGCCGCCGTTCGAGATCGAGAAGGTGCCGCCGGTGAGCTCCTCCAGCGTGAGCTTGCCGTCCTGCGCGCGCTTGCCGAAGTCCGCGATCTTCTTCTCGATCTCGGCGAAGCTCATCTGGTCCGCGTCGCGCAGGATCGGCACCACCAGGCCGCGCGGGCTGCCGACGGCGACGCCGATGTCGAAGTAGCCGTGGTAGACGATGTCGGTGCCGTCGATCGAGGCGTTCACCACCGGGTAGCGCTTCAGCGCATGGACCGAGGCCTTGACGAAGAAGGACATGAAACCCAGGCGCGTGCCGTGCTCCTTCTCGAAGCGCTCCTGGTACTTCTTGCGCATGTCGATGACCGGCTGCATGTTCACTTCGTTGAACGTGGTGAGGATCGCGGCGGTCGACTGCGACTGCACCAGGCGCTCGGCGACGCGCTGGCGCAGGCGCGACATCGGCACGCGCTGCTCCGGGCGGCCGGCGACGAGGTGATCCAGGTCGATCGGCGGCGCCGGCTGCTGCAAGGGTTGTTTGGGTTGTACGACAGGCTGCTGCAGCACGTCGCCCTTGGACACGCGGCCGTCGCGGCCGGTGCCCTGCACCTTCGACGTGTCGATGCCCTTCTCGGCGGCGATCTTCTGCGCCGCGGGCATGACCGCCGGTGCGGCCTTGGGCTTTTCCGGAGCGGATTCCCTCTTGGGTGCTGCCGCTTGCGGCGCCGCGCCGGCCTTTGCCTCGGTGTCGATCTGCGCGAGGACGTCGCCCGAGCCGACCGAATCCTTCGCCTTCTTGAGGATCTTGACGAGGACGCCGTCGGCGGGCGCCGGCAGCTCGAGCACCACCTTGTCGGTCTCGATGTCGATCAGGTTCTCGTCGCGCGCGACCGCCTCGCCCTCCTTCTTGTGCCAGTCGAGGAGAGTCGCTTCCGCGACGGATTCGGAAAGCTGGGGGACCTTGACTTCGATGATCGCCATCTCACTTCTCCCGTTCAGTTTTTCCCCGGCTTCGGCTGAGCTTCCACCGGGTTATGAAAAACCAGCGAGTAACTCGCCGGGCTTGATTCAATCTGCCTAAAACCAACCCCCGGCTGCAAAAGCAGGGGCCATTTGTGTCATTTGTATTTGCCGAAGGCCTGCTCGACCAGCGTCTTCTGCCGCTCGTTGTGCCGCGCCATGTAGCCGCCCGCCGGTGAGGCCGAGGGCGGGCGGCCGGCGTAGTAGAGCTTCTGGTCCTCGCGCATGTTTTCGCGCAGGAAGTGCGCGGTCTGGTACCACGCGCCCTGGTTCTGCGGCTCTTCCTGGCACCAGACGACCTCGTGCGCGTTGGGGTAGCGCTTCATCTCCGCCTCGAACTGCTTGTGCGGGAAGGGATAGAGCTGCTCGACCCGGATGACGGCGACGTCGCTGCGCTGCAGCTCGATCCGCTTGGTGGCGAGGTCGTAGTAGACCTTGCCGCAGCAGGCGACGATGCGTTTCACGCCCTTCTCGTCGGCGGTGGTGGTGTCGGGGATCACCGTCTGGAACGAGCCGTTGGCGAGCTCCTCGATGGACGAGGCAGCCTCCTTCTTCCGCAGCAGCGACTTCGGCGTCATCACGATCAGCGGCTTCCTGAACGGGCGCAGCATCTGGCGCCGCAGCAGGTGGAAGATCTGCGCGGCGTTCGTGGGCACGCAGACCTGGATGTTGTGCTCGGCGCAGAGCTGCAGGTAGCGCTCGAGGCGCGCCGACGAATGCTCCGGGCCCTGCCCTTCGTAGCCGTGCGGCAGGAACTGCGTGAGGCCGCAAACCCGGCCCCACTTGGTCTCGCCCGAGCTGATGAACTGGTCCATCACCACCTGGGCACCGTTGGCGAAGTCGCCGAATTGCGCTTCCCAGATGACGAGCGCGTTGGGCTCGGCGGTCGAGAAGCCGTACTCGAAGCCGAGCACCGCTTCCTCGGACAGCACCGAGTCGATGACGACGAAGTCGCCCTGGTCCTTGCCGACGTTCTGCAGCGGGATGTAGGTGCCCTCGTCCCAGCGCTCCCGCTCCTGGTCGTGCAGCACCGCGTGGCGGTGCGCGAAGGTGCCGCGCCCCGAGTCCTGGCCGGAGAGGCGCACGTCGTAGCCGTTCGACAGGAGCGAGGCGTAGGCGAGCATCTCCGCCATGCCCCAGTCGACCGGCTGCTTGCCGGCGACCATCTGCTTGCGCGCATCGAGCACCCGCTGGACTGTGGGATGCACCTTGAAGCCCGCGGGCACGTTGGTCAGCGGCTCGGCCAGCCGCTGCAGGTCGGCGAGCGGCACATGCGTATCGGCGGCGTCGGTCCACTTCGCGCCCAGGAACGGCGCCCAGTCCACCGCGAATTTCGACTTGAAGTTGGACAGCACCGGGCTCACGGTCTGCTGCCCGGCGTCGAGCGTCTCGCGGTAGCGCTTGATCATCTCCTCGGGCTCTTGCGCCGCCACGACGCCTTGCGTGACGAGCTTGTCGGCGTAGAGCTTGCGCGTGCCGGGATGCTGGGAAATCTTCTTGTACATCAGCGGCTGGGTGATGAAGGGCTCGTCCTGCTCGTTGTGGCCGAGCTTGCGGAAGCAGACGATGTCGATCACCACGTCCTTGTGGAACCTGGCGCGGAAGTCGAGCGCCAGCTGCGTGACGAACAGCACCGCTTCCGGGTCGTCGCCGTTCACGTGGAGGATCGGCGCCTCGACCATCTTCGCCACGTCGGTGCAGTAGAGCGTCGAGCGCGCATCGCGCGGGTCGGAGGTCGTGAAGCCGATCTGGTTGTTGACGATGAGGTGCATCGTGCCGCCGGTGCCGTAGCCGCGCGTGCCCGAGAGGTTCAGCGTCTCCATCACCACGCCCTGTCCGGAGAAGGCGGCGTCGCCGTGCACCAGGATCGGCAGCACCTGGTCGCCGGTCTTGTCGTCGCGGCGGCGCTGGCGCGCGCGCACCGAGCCCTCGACCACCGGGTTGACGATCTCCAGGTGCGAGGGGTTGAACGCCAGCGAAAGATGCACCGGCCCGCCGGCGGTGGAGATGTCCGACGAGAAGCCGTTGTGATACTTCACGTCGCCCGAGGGCAGCTCCTGCGCCCCCTTGCCCTCGAACTCGAGGAACAGGTCCTTCGGCATCTTGCCCAGCACGTTGACCAGCACGTTCAGGCGCCCGCGGTGCGCCATGCCGATGACGATCTCCTGCACGCCGATGCCGCCGCCGCGCTGGATCAGCTCGTCGATCGAGGGAATCAGGCTCTCGCCGCCCTCGAGCGAGAAGCGCTTCTGGCCGACGTACCGGGTGTGGAGATAGCGCTCGAGGTGCTCGGCCTCGGTGAGCTTTTGCAGGAGGTGCTTCTGCTGCTCGGGCGCGAGCTTCGGCTGCCCGCGCACCGGCTCGATGCGCTCCTGGATCCACTGCCGCTGCACGCGGTCCGAGATGAACATGTACTCGTAGCCAATGTTGCGGCAGTAGGTGTCGCGCAGCGCCTGCAGCAGGTTCCTGAGCGTCGTGCGGTCGATGCCGACGAACGAGCCCGCGTTGACCGTCTGGTCGAGGTCCGCTTCGGTCAGGTCGTAGAAGCCCGGCTCGAGCTCCGGCTGCGGCGGCCGCGGCATGCGCTTGAGCGGATCGACCGTCGCCCAGCGCGCGCCGGAGATGCGGTACGCCGTGACCAGCAGGAGCGCGGCGACCTGCAGGCGCTCCGGCGTGACCGGCTCCTGCGGCCTCGTGCGCTGCGCGCCGCCCAGCTGGCCGGCCTTCGCTCTTTCGACGAACGACTGCTCGACCGGAGCGCGCGCGATGTCCTTGACGGTCGAGCCGGGCAGCTCCTGCAGGCGATCGAAATAATCGCGCCATTCCTCGGTCACCGACTGCGGGTTGGCGAGGTACTTCTCGTACAGCTCCTCGATGAACGGCGCGTTCGTGCCGAAGAGGTACGAGTTGTCGAGGAACTGCCGCATCACGCTGCTCATCGTCCTACCTCACGCAAAGCGAGAAAAAGGGGTCAGAGCAATTTTCCTGTAACACTGCTCTGACCCTCTTTCGCATCGGTCTATCTCTTGTCGATCGGTTTCACGTCCCGCTTGGTGGGCCCCTTGTAGAGCTGGCGCGGGCGACCGATCTTGTATTCCGGGTCGGAGATCATCTCCTGCCACTGCGCGATCCAGCCCACCGTGCGCGCGAGCGAGAAGATGCAGGTGAACATCGCCACCGGGATGCCCAGCGCGCGCTGGACGATGCCGGAGTAGAAGTCGACGTTGGGGTACAGCTTGCGCTGAACGAAGTAATCGTCCTCCAGCGCGATCCGCTCCAGCTCGAGCGCGAGCTTGAACAGGCGGTCGTTGTGCAGCCCGAGCTCCTCCAGCACCTCGTGGCAGGTCTCGCGCATCAGCTTCGCGCGCGGGTCGTAGTTCTTGTACACGCGGTGACCGAAGCCCATCAGGCGCACGCCCGAGTGCTTGTCCTTCACCTTGCGGATGAACTCCGGCACCTTCGACACGTCGCCGATCTCTTCGAGCATCTGCAGCGCGGCTTCGTTCGCGCCGCCGTGCGCCGGGCCCCAGAGGGAGGCGATGCCCGCGGCGATGCAGGCATAGGGATTGGCGCCCGACGAGCCGCACAGGCGCACGGTGGAGGTCGACGCGTTCTGCTCGTGGTCGGCATGCAGGATGAAGATCCGGTCCATCGCGCGCACCAGGACGTCATTCGGCTTGTACTCCTCCGCCGGCACGGCGAACATCATGCGCATGAAGTTCGCCGTGTACGACAGATCGTTCCTCGGGTACACGAACGGCTGGCCGATCGAGTACTTGTAGGACATGCCGACGATCGTCGGCATCTTGGCGATCAGGCGGAAGGCCGAGATGATGCGGTGCTGCGGGTTATTGATGTCCAGCGCGTCGTGATAGAACGCGGACAGCGCCCCCACCACGCCGACCATCACCGCCATCGGATGCGCGTCGCGACGGAACCCCTGGTAGAGGCGCGCCAGCTGCTCGTGCACCATCGTGTGGTGCGTGACGATGTTGACGAACTCGTCCTTCTGCTTGCGGTCGGGCAGATCGCCGTTCAGGAGCGTGTAGCAGACCTCGAGGAAGTCGCAGTGCTGCGCGAGCTGCTCGATCGGGTAGCCGCGGTAGAGCAGGATGCCCTGGTCGCCGTCGATGAAGGTGATCGCCGAGCTGCAGCTCGCCGTCGACAGGTAGCCCGGGTCGTACGTGAACATGCCCGACTTGCCGTAGAGCGTGCGAATGTCGATGACATCCGGCCCCAGGGTGCCGGAGAGCACCGGGAAGTCGAGCGACCTCGCGTCGGGCAGTTTGATGTTGGCGGTCTTGTCGGCCATGGCGGTTCCTCTAGGCGGCGCGTAGGCGCGCCACGACGTCCTTCAGGTGCGGTGGATACTCCTCGCTGCGCCCCGCAACGATGTCCCACAGATCGTTGTCCGGCATATCGAGCAGTTCGGACAGGTGCGGGTCGATGTGCCCGCTCTTCAGGTAGCGTTCAAGCACGATGTCCAGCTCCAGCAGCCCGCGCCGGCACTTCCACTTGAGCCGTTCCCGCTCGATTCGCTCCATCAGATGGCGCGCTTGACCAGCAGCTCCTTGATGTGGTTGATGGCCTTCGTCGGGTTGAGCCCCTTCGGGCAGACGTCGACGCAGTTCATGATCGTGTGGCAGCGGAACAGCCGGTACGGGTCGTTCAGGTTGTCGAGCCGCTCGCTCGTGGCCTGGTCGCGCGTGTCGGCGATGAAGCGGTAGGCCTGCAGCAGCCCCGCGGGGCCGACGAACTTGTCCGGGTTCCACCAGAACGACGGACACGCGGTCGAGCAGCACGCGCAGAGGATGCACTCGTAGAGCCCGTTCAGGTGCTCGCGCTCCTCCGGCGACTGCAGCCGCTCCCGCTCGGGCGGCGGATCGTGGTTGATGACGTAGGGCTGGATCGAGTGGTACTGCTTGAAGAACTGCGTCATGTCGACGATCAGGTCGCGGATCACCGGCAGCCCGGGCAGCGGCCGGATCGTCACGTGCGCGGGCAGCTCGGCGAGCTTGGTGATGCAGGCCAGGCCGTTCTTACCGTTGATGTTCACCGCGTCGGAGCCGCACACGCCTTCGCGGCAGGAACGGCGGAACGCGAGCGAGTCGTCCAGCGCCTTCGCCTTGACCAGCGCATCGAGCAGCATGCGGTCGTGCGAGTCGATCGGCACGTCGTAGTCCTGGTAGCGCGGCGCGGCGTCCTTGTCCGGGTCGTAGCGATAGATGGTCAGCTTCATTCTTAGTAGGTGCGGACCTTGGGCTCCATGGTTTGCACCGTCAGCGGCCTCAGGTGCACCGGCTTGTAGTCGAGCCGGTTGCCTTCCTTGTACCACAGCGTGTGCTTCATCCAGTTCCTGTCGTCGCGCTCGGGGAAGTCGTCGCGCGCCTGGGCCCCGCGGCTCTCCTTGCGTGCCTCGGCGCTGATCATGGTCGAGATCGCCGTCTCAACCAGATTCTCGAGCTCGAGCGCCTCGACGCGCGCGGTGTTGTAGACCTTGGACTTGTCGGTGATGAAGGTGCGCTGCACCCGCTCGCCAAGCTCTTTCACCAGCTCGACGCCCTTCTTCAGGTCGTCGCCGAACCGGAACACGCCGCAGTGTGCCTGCATCGTGCGGCGCAGGTCGTTCAATACGTCGACCACCCGCTCGCCGCTCTTGGCGCTGTCCAGCCGCGCAACGCGTATACGGGTGCCTTCGCCAGCGTCCTTCGGCAGGTTGCGATGCGGGCTCGGCTGCAGGCGGATGTCCTTGATGATCTGCTCGCCCGACGCTTTGCCGAATACCAGCAGGTCGAGCAGCGAGTTGGTCCCCAGCCGGTTCGCGCCGTGCACCGACACGCAGGCGCATTCGCCGGCCGCGTAGAGGCCGGGCACGATCGCCTCCTTGCTGGCGCCTTCGGGCGCCACTACCTGCCCCATGTAATTGGTCGGGATGCCGCCCATCTGGTAATGCACCGTCGGCACCACCGGGATCGGGTCGCGGATCGGATCGACGTTCGCGAACTTGATCGCGATCTCATGGATGCCGGGCAGGCGCTGCCTGATCACCTCGGGGCCGAGGTGATCGAGCTTGAGCAGCACGTGGTCCTTATGCTCGCCGCAGCCGCGTCCTTCCTTGATCTCGGTAGTCATCGCACGGGAGACCACATCGCGGCTCGCGAGGTCCTTGGCGTTCGGCGCATAGCGCTCCATGAAGCGCTCGCCGTTGCAGTTGAGGAGGTACCCGCCCTCGCCGCGCACTCCTTCGGTGATGAGCACGCCGGCCCCCGCCACCCCGGTCGGGTGGAACTGCCAGAACTCCATGTCTTCGAGGGGCAATCCGGCACGGGCGACCATGCCGAGGCCGTCGCCCGTATTGATGAAGGCGTTCGTCGTAGCCCAATAGATGCGGCCGGCGCCGCCGGTTGCAAGTAGCACCGCCTTCGCCTGGAGAATCGAGAGCTGGCCGGTCTCCATCTCCAGGGCGGTGATGCCGACGATCGCGCCGTCCTGGGGATCGCGGATCAGGTCGAGCGCCATCCATTCCACGAGGAACTGCGTATTGGCGCGCACGTTCTGCTGGTACAGCGTGTGCAGCATCGCGTGGCCGGTGCGGTCAGCCGCGGCACACGCGCGCATCGCCATCTTGGCGCTGCCGTAGTCCTGGGTGTGGCCGCCGAAGGGCCGCTGGTAGATCTTGCCGTTTTCGAGCCGATCGAACGGCATGCCCATGTGCTCCAGCTCGACCACCACTTCGATCGCCCGGCGGCACATGTACTCGATCGCGTCCTGGTCGCCGAGATAGTCGGCGCCCTTGACGGTGTCGTACATGTGCCAGTGCCAGTTGTCCTCGGTGCTGTTGGCGAGCGGCGCGGCGATGCCGCCCTGCGCAGCGACCGTGTGCGAGCGGGTGGGAAACACTTTCGATAGCACCGCCACCTTGAGTCCGGTGCGCGCCAGCTCGAGCGACGCCCGCATGCCGGAGCCGCCCGCGCCCACCACGATCGCGTCGAATTTTCTGACCGTCAGCGCCACAGGATCTGCACCGTCCAGCCGAGATAACCGGCGAGGACCACGATGGTGATTACCTGGAGTCCCAGCCGCAGCCCGTCGTGCTTGGCGTAGTCCATGACGATGTCGCGCACGCCGACCCACGCGTGCCAGGCGATGGCCACCGCCGCCACCAGCGTTGCGACGCGCATCCAGCCCTGGGCGAAGAGATCCCGCCACACGCCATACGAGATGGGGCGCCCGGTCATGAACATGACGAGCAATATCAGGCTATAGACGGCAATGATTACGGCTGTAATGCGCTGCGCGAGCCAGCTGCCCAGTCCGTAGTGGGCCCCGACGACGACTCGCTTCACCATATGCGCCACGCGAAGAAGAGCGTCAGCAGGATGCCGGCGGCCAGGACCATGTAGCTCGTGGCGCGCGCCCGGGGCAGCTCGATGCCCTTGTTGAGGTCGAGGAGAAGGTAGCGGATGCCGGCGCAGAAGTGATGCGCGAACGCCCAGATGAAGACGATGAGCCCGAGCTTGGCGACCGGCAAAGAAAGGTAGCTGCGCACGTGGTTATAGCCCTGCTCGGACGCGAGGCTCGTGTCCAGCAGATAGAGCAGCCACGCGGCGAACGGGAAGAACAGCAGCGCGCCGGAAATGCGGTGCAGGATCGAGACCCAGCCGGGCACCGGCAAGCGAATCTCGAACAGGAGCGCGGACAGGCTCAGGTATTTCGGTCGTGGTTTCTTCGCGGCCGCGCTGGACATGGATGACGCCCGGGCCCCAACCCGGACAAATTCATTATAGCGTCGCGGCGCAGCAACTCGCTGCTGTAAAATCGAAATCCGACTCTCCACCCCAACTTCGCCACCCGTCGGAGCTCTCGATGCCCAAAGCCCCCGTTCGCGTCGCCGTCACCGGCGCCGCAGGTCAGATCGGCTACTCGCTGCTCTTCCGCATCGCGAGCGGCGAGATGCTCGGCAAGGACCAGCCGGTGATCCTGCAGATGCTCGAGATACCGGACGAGAAAGCGCAGAAGGCGCTGAAGGGCGTGATGATGGAGCTCGACGACTGCGCCTTGCCGCTGCTCGCCGGCATGGTCCCGGCCTCCGATCCGATGGTGGCGTTCAAGGACGTGCAGGTCGCGCTGCTCGTCGGCGCGCGCCCGCGCGGCCCCGGCATGGAGCGCAAGGATCTGTTGGAGGCGAACGGCAAGATCTTCGCGCCGCAGGGCCAGGCGCTCGGCCGGGTCGCCGACAGGAACGTGAAAGTATTGGTCGTCGGCAACCCGGCGAACACCAACTGCCTCATCGCGATGAAGAACGCGCCGAGCCTGAAGCCGTCGCAGTTCAGCGGCATGATGCGGCTCGACCATAACCGCGCCACCTCGCAGCTCGCGCACAAGATCGGCAAGCCGGTCGCCACGATCCGCAAGGTCACCGTCTGGGGCAACCACTCGGCGACGCAGTACCCGGACGTGTTCCATGCCGAAGCGGACGGGAAGAAGGTCTGGCCGATGATCAACGACCTGGCCTGGCTCGAGAACACCTTCATCCCGATCGTGCAGAAGCGCGGCGCCGCCATCATCGACGCGCGCGGCCTCTCCTCCGCCGCGAGCGCAGCCAACGCCGCCATCGACCACGTGCGCGACTGGACCCACGGCTCGCGCGACGGCGACTGGGTGACGATGGGCATCCCCTCCGACGGCAGCTACGGCATCCCCGAGGGCGTGATCTACGGCTACCCCGTGACCACCCGCAACGGCAGCTACCAGATCGTGAAGGGACTCGAGATCAGCGAGTTCAGCCGCAAGCGCATGGACGCCACGCTGAAAGAACTCCACGAGGAGCGCGATGGGGTGAAACACCTCCTCGGAAGCTGATGAGCGCAGGAGCCCGGTTCCGGGAGGCGGTAAAGCAGGAGCGCCCGCTCCAGGTCATCGGCACCATCTGCGCCTACCACGCGCTGATGGCCAAGCGCGTCGGCTACAAGGCGATCTACCTCTCCGGCGGCGGCGTCGCCGCCGGCTCGCTCGGCGTACCGGACCTCGGCATCTCCAACCTGGACGATGTCCTGACCGACATCCGCCGCATCACCGATGTCTGCGACGTGCCGCTCCTGGTGGACGTCGACACGGGCTTCGGCGCCAGCGCCTTCAACATCGCCCGCACCACGCGCTCGCTCATCAAGTTCGGCGCTGGCGCGATGCATATCGAGGACCAGGTCGGCGCGAAGCGCTGCGGCCATCGGCCGGGCAAGGAGCTCGTCTCGAAAGAGGAAATGAGCGACCGGGTCAAGGCCGCCGTCGATGCGCGAACGGATCCCGGGTTCGTCATCATGGCGCGGACGGATGCCTTGGCGTCCGAGGGGCTGGACAAGGCGGTCGAGCGCGCCCGCGCCTATGTCGAAGCCGGCGCCGACATGATCTTCCCCGAGGCGATCACCGAGCTGTCGATGTACAAGAAGTTCGCCGCGGCGGTGAAGGTGCCGATACTCGCCAACATCACCGAGTTCGGCCAGACGCCGCTCTTCACCGTCGATGAGCTGCGCTCGGCCGATGTCGCCATCGTGCTCTATCCCCTGACTGCCTTCCGCGCGATGAACAAGGCGGCGCTGAAGGCGTATGAAACCGTCCGCAAGTCCGGGACGCAGAAGTCCCTGCTGCCGGAGATGCAGACGCGCGAGGAGCTGTACGAAACCATCGGCTACCACGACTACGAGAAGAAACTAGATGAGCTCTTTGCCCGCGGGCGCACCTAAGCCCAAGAAATCCGTCGCACTCTCCGGAGTGCCGGCCGGAAACACCGCGCTTTGCACCGTCGGCCGCACCGGCAACGACCTCCACTACCGCGGCTACGACATCCTCGATTTCGCCGAC
>DASQAW010000148.1:0-16866 GCA_035635495.1 Burkholderiales bacterium | reverse complement strand
TCGAGGAAGTCGAAGCTCGATGGCTTGGGCTTGCCGCACTTCTGCAGCGTGCTATCAAATGGTGCGAACGGCACGCCGAAGTTCTTGAAGGTGTCTTTCCAGTTGACCAGGCGCGCGGCGACGGCCGCCCGCAGGCTGCTCGAGTTCTCGTTGCCGTTGCTCGTCTTGTTCTTGCCGGTGCCGCCGTCGAGGCTGTCCTGGCCGTTGCCGCCGATCAGCCAGTCGTCGCCGGCCTCGCCCTTCAGGCGGTCGTTGCCCGCCTGGCCGAACAGGATGTCGTTGCCATCGCCGCCGGCGATATCGTCGCCGTTGTCGAGGCACCAGCCGTCATCGTCATCGTTGTCGTGGTGATGGCGGCCCTGGAGCGCGAGCCAGTAGTCGGCGGTATCGGTCAGCGCGGTGAAGCTCTCGATGGCTTCCTCGGCGTAGTCCTCGACGGCGTCGAAGTCCCTGTAGCTCACTCCCGTGCCGCGCACGACCGTGCTGCGCACGATCGCCAGGCTGTCGCCATAGACGAGATCGTCGCCCTTGCCGGCGTTGATGACGTCGGCGCCGACCTTCAGGCCCGCGATCTGCCAGTGCAGATCGTGGTCGTGGTCATGCCAGTCGTGGTCATGCCAGCGGTAATGGTCGAACCAGTCGGCCGCAGAGCAGTCCTTCCAATCGGCGTCCTGCCAGGCATCCTCGCGGTTGTACTTCGGCGCCACGCCGCCGGGCACGATGGTCACCGTGGCGGTGCGGGTCATGAAGTCGTCGCCCACGACGAGGTCGTTGCCGTCGCCGCCGTTGATCGTGTCGTTGCCCATCAGCACCACATCGATGTGGTGCTCCGTGCGCCAGTAGCTGTACTTGCCCACTTTCACCTGGGTCGTGACGTCGCGCAGGTGCTGCTCGAGCTCCATGAGGTCGAGCACGGCATGCGCGACTTCGTCGCCCGCGTCGCTCACGCCCTCGGCGAAGCGCTGGAAGTCCGCCGCCTGGCCGACCGTGACGGTGAAGCTCGGCTCGACGAGCGTGCTGTCGTCGCCGATGAGCACGTCGTTGCCGGCGTCGCCGTCGAGGCGGTCCTTGCCGACGGTAAATGTGCCGTCGACCTTCAGCGTGTCGTAGTGGTCGTCATCGTGGTCGTCGCAAGTGAGGAGCCAGAACTGGCGATGCACCAGGTCGGAGAAGTCGTCCGACACGTCCATCAGGCCGATGGTCAGCGCCTTAGCCCTATCCATGGCGGCCGTGTCGAAGGCGAGGCTGCGCGCGAACACGAGCTGGTCGTCGCCCACCAGCGTGTCGTTGCCGTTGCCGCCGCCCAGGACGTCGTTGCCGTGCACCTGGCCGAGGTGGCGGCCGAAGTCGGTGACGACCGACGCGTAGGCGAGGAACGCCGCGCCGCCGTCCGTTGCCGGCAGCAGGCTGTTGAATCCGTAGCCGAACACGTAGGGCAGGACTGAGGTTGAGGCGCTCGGCGTCGAGCCGGGCACGGTCTGCACAGTCGGCACCACTACCGTGCCGTCCATGAGCAGGCCATGGGTGACGTTGGCGAGTGCGGAAGCCGGCGAGTCGACGGTGATGTCATCGCCGACGACCGTGTCGTCGCCGTCGCCGCCGTACACCTTGTCGTTGCCGGTGCCGCCGGAGACGAGATCGTTGCCGGCGTCGCCGTTCAGCGTGTCGTCGCCGCGCTGGCCGAAGAGCGCGTCGGCGTCGTCGCCGCCGGACAGCAAATCGTTGCCGTCGGCCTCGAGGTCGACGAGGAGCGCGCGGCTGTCCGTGGACCCGTCGGCATTGCGCCGCGCGACCAGCAGGACGAGGTCGGCGTTGCGCAGGGCGTAGACGGTGGCCTCGCTCACTGCCGGCTGGCCCGAGACATTGAGCGGCATCCAGCCCGTCACGGATGCGACGTCGGTGAGCAGCACGTCCTTGCGCGGCGCGCCGGCCGAAGTCGTCGTACGGATCACCTGGCCGACATCGCCGATCAGCACATCCTTGCCGCGCTGGCCATAGAGCTTGTCGTTGCCGAGGTCGCCGTGCAGCTCGTCGTCGCCACCGCCGCCCCACACTTCATCGTTGCCGTAACCGCCGAACAGGATGTCGGCGCCGCCGTCCTCGTCGTCGAAGCTCGTGACCGCCGGCGGCACCTGGGTCATGTCGATCGACGCGTTGTCGCCGACGATGACTTCGTTGCCCGCCCCGCCAAAGATCCGGTCGATGCCGACGCCGCCGATCAGGATGTTGTCGCCGCCCCCGCCGTAGATCGTGTCGTCGCCGCCGTCCTTCGAGAACGTGGTCTCTACCAGCGTCACGTTTTCGTTGCTGTCGCGGTGCACGACGCCGTGATCGCCGAGCACGATGTCGACCCCTGACCCGCCGGTGATGATGTCGCCGCCGGTGCCGCCCAGAATGATGCTGCGGTTCTGGCCGCCGAAGATCTCGTCGGCGTCGCCGACGCCCGGATCCGCGCTCGACACGTCGTTGGAGCCGTGGTCGTTGTTCAGCTCGACGATGCCGTTGTCGCCGAGGATGATGTTGCTGCCGGCGCGCGCCGCGATCACATCGTGACCCGCGCCGCCGAGGATCACGTTCACGCCCCCGCGGCTGGTGATCGTGTCGCCGGCGCCGAGGCTGCCGACGGTTGCCGCTCGCGTCACGACCCCGCCGCTCTGCCAGACGATGCCGTTGTCGCCCAGCACGACGTTGTTGCCGGCATCGAGCTGGATGGTGTCGCGGCCGTCCGTGCCGAACTGAGGTGCGGCCGATGCGCGCGCGAACCCCTGGACCGCGCCGCTCACGTTCACGAGACCGTTGCCGCCGATCACGACGTTGGTCCCGGCGCCGACGTTGATCGTGTCCTCGCCGACGCCGCCAAGAATGGTGTTGGTGCCGTCCTGCACCGTGATCGTGTCGCCGCCGCCCGTGCTCTCGTCGAGGTCGGTGGTGTAGACCGCGGTGATCGCCGGCGTCGCATCGCGTTCCACGGTTCCGTTGTCGCCCAGCACGGTGTTCGTGCCCGCGCCCAGCGTGATCTGGTCCGCGCCCGCGCCGCCCAGAATGGTGTTCGTGCCGTCGCCCGCGCCGATCACATCGCCAGCGCCGCCGGTTTCCAGATCGCTCTCGATATTCCAGGAATCGTCGGCACCGAAGCTCGCCGTGCCGTTGTCGCCAAGGATCACGTTCTCGCCATCACCCGTGACCGTGATGTGATCGCCCAGGCCGTCAGTTCCCACACCGAGGCCGCCCAGCACGATGTTCACGCCGCCGCCCACCGTGATCTTGTCGGCGCCCGCCGTGCTGTTGCCGGCGTCCGACGTTTCGACACGGATGACGACGTCGCCGGTCGTGCGATGCACGATGCCGTTGTCGCCAAGCACGGTGTTGCTGCCGCGCGTGAGGGTAATGTCGTCGGCGCCGAAGCCGCCAAGCACGGTGTTCACCGCATCGTCGCCGACCGCGTCGGTGCCGACCTTGATCACGTCGCGGCCGCCCAGCTGGTCGAGGCGGCTCGCGATCGTTCCGCCGACGTTCACGGCGCCGTTGTCGCCCAGAACGATGTTGGTGCCGCCGCCCGCGGCGATGGTTATCCGGTCCTCGCCTACGCCGCCGACCACGATGTTGTCGCCGCCCTGGATATCGACGATGTCGGCGCCGCCGCTGTCGGGCGTGGTGTCGCTCGTGACGACCGCCGTCACGCCAGCCGTGCCGATCGCGTTGGCGACGCGCGACACGACGCCGTTGTCCCCCACCACGGTGTTGACCCCGCGGCCGAGGAAGATCCGGTCTGCGCCGTAGCCGCCGAGGATGATGTTGTCCTCGCCGCCCTTGATGTCGTCGGCATCGCCAGCCGTGGTCACGTCGCTCACGATGTCCCAGCGGCCCTGGTAGCCGAAGTTGGCGGCGCCGTTGTCGCCGAGGACGATATTCGAGCCGCCCGCGCCGTCGATGGCGTCGCCCCCGGCGCCGCCGATGACGATGTTGGTGCCGCCGTGCATCGTGATGGTGTCGATGCCGCCCGCCTCCGGGCGGGTCTCCGAGGTCGCCACCTGCCGGACCGATAGCCCCGCGCGCCGCACGATGCCGTTGTCGCCGATGACGGTGTTGATGCCGCCTTGCAGGTCGATCGTATCGGCGCCGGCGCCGCCGAGGATGGTGTTGGTGGCGCCGCTCGTGATGTGGTCGTCGCCGCCCTGCTCCTCCTGCGTGGTGAAGATGTTCCCGCCGATCACGACCCGGCCGGCGTCGCCGAGGATGATGCTGCTGCCTTGCGATGCGTCGATGATGTCGCTGTCCAGACCGCCGAGCACGATGTTGCTCAAGCCGTGGCTCGTGATGATGTCGGCGCCCGCGTGCCGCGCATCGGTCTCGGCCGACTCGACCGCCAGCACGCCGCTCGCGTCGCGCTCGACGAAGCCGTTGTCGCCGACGACGACGTTCGACCCTTCGCCGATGGTGATGACATCGGCGCCGAAGCCGCCGAGGACGATGCTGCCGCCGGTCGCGGCGCCGCCCGCGGTGATGACATCGTCGCCGCCGCGATCGTCGTCGAGCGTGCGGATCAGGCCGTCGACGTTCACGTCGCCGTTGTCGCCGAGGATGATGTTCTTGCTGCCGCCGCCGGCACGCACGTCATCGCCGAGGAGCTTGCCCTCGACGCTGCGCAAGCCCAGGCCGGCGAGGATCACGTTGCTGCCGGCATTGCTGACGATAAGGTCGGCGCCGGCCGTGGCATCGCTCCGGTCGGTGGTGAAGGCTCGCAGCACCCTCTCCAGCGCGTCGCGCCAGATCTCGCCGTTGTCGCCGAGGATTACCGCGCTGCCGGCGCCGGTCTCGATGTCGTCGGCGCCGGCGCCGCCGATGATGTAGGTCTCGTCGTCGCCGCCACGGATGAAGTCCGCCGCGCCGGCTCCCTCGTCGATGGTCTTGATGTCGTTGCGCGCGCCGGTACCACGCTGGTTGAGGTTGGCCTCGCCGGCGTCGCCGAGGATGATGTCGCTGCCGCCGCTCGCGCGGATGTCGTCGCCACCGGCGCCGCCGAGGATGACGTCGTTGCCGGCTCCGCTGCGGATGATGTCCTTCGCACCGGTCGCGGGATCGACGCTGCGGACCTGTGTCACCTGCAGCTGTCCGTCGATGAACCGACGTACCACGCGACCGCCGTCGCCGACGATGATGTTGTCGCCGGCGCCGCCCTTCAGCTCGTCCGAGCCCGCGCCGCCGATGAGGATGCTGCGGTTGTCGAAGCCGGTGCCGGCGCCGCCGGTGATGTCGTCGTTCCCGCCATGCTCGGGCGTCGTGGTCTCGACGGTGCCGAACAGGTCCGCCGACCCGCCGTCGCCGAGGATGATGTCGCCGCCGAGGCTCGCCGTGATCATGTCGCCGGCCACGACGCCATCGGCGCCGGCCGTCGTCTCGATGCCGCCGAGGATGACGTCGCTGCCTTCGCCTCCCTGGATCGTGTCGACGCCGCCGGCGAGGATCTCGCCGTCGTCGTCGGCATCGATGGTGCGTACCGTGAGCACCGTGTTGCCGTTGCGCGTCACATAGGCGCCGTCGCCGACGATCACGTCGTCGTGGTCGGTGCCGAAGAGGGTGTCGGCCCCTGCGCCGCCGATCAGCACGCTGCCGGTGTCGGCGCCGGCGCCCGCGCCGGTGATCGAGTCGTCGCCGCCGTGCGCGGGATTGGTCGTGTAGACGACGCCGAGCGCGGTGTCCACCACGCCGTCGTCGCCGAGGATGATGTCGCCGCCGAGGCCAGCGGTGATGATGTCGCCCGCCGCGCCGCCGAGGATCACGTCGCTGCCGCCCGCCCCCGTGATGGTGTCGACGCCGCCGCGTTGCAACTCGAGGGTCTGGGCCAGCTCGAGCCGCGCATCGAGGTCGAAGCCCGCGGGATGATACTGGCCGTGCACGTCGCCGCGCAGGCGCAGCAACCCGCCGTCGCCGATCAAGATGTCGTCCCCGCCGGTGCCGGTGAGCATATCGGCGCCGAACCCGCCGACCAGGATGCTGCCGGCCTGGCCGGTGCCGGCGCCGCTGATCGTATCGTCGCCGCCGGCGCCGGTGTCGGTGGTACGGATCACGATCAGATCACCCTCGCGCGTCACCTCGCCGCCGTCGCCGAGGATGATGTCGCCACCCAGGCTCGCGCGGATCATGTCGCCAGCGGCGCCGCCCATGATGATGTCGGCGCCGTCGCCGCCGGCGATGTCGTCGGCGTCGCCGCCATCGTCAGAGGTGGCTACCGACAGCAAACGCCGCAACGCGTCGCGGCGCACATAGGCACCATCGCCGATGATGATGTCGTTACCCGCGCCGCCGGTGATGTCGTCGCCGCCCGCGCCGCCGATGATGATGTTGCCGCCGTTGCCGCCGGTGATGACGTCGCGCGCACCCTCGCCCGGCGTGGTGCTGAAGACATCGTTCGCCTGGTCGCTGCCGTCGTCGAACACCACGGTGCCGGCGTCGCCGAGGATGATCGAGCCGCCAAAGAGCGCCTCGATCTCGTCGGCGCCGGCGCCGCCGATCACGACGTCGTCGCCTTCGCTCGAGAAGAGATGGTCGTCGCCGCCGTGCTGGTCGTCGCGCGTCGAGATCCGCTGCACGCGGTACGAGGCGTCGCGCAGGATGAGCGCGTGGTCGCCGACGATGACGTCGTCGGCCGCGCCGCCGCGGATCGTGTCGATGCCGAGACCGCCTACCAGAACGTCGGCCTGCACGCCGCCGGTGATCGTATCGTTGTCCTCGTCGCCGAACACCGTCAGCCCGCCGAAGCTTGGGTTGGCGCTTGCCGGCTGCGTGAGTGTGATGGTGTCGTTTCCGGTCTGGCCGTGGACCTCGAGATAGCGCGGGGTGGCGTCGAGAATGGTGACCACGTCGTTGCCGGCGCCGGCATTGACCTGCGTCACCTCGACCACAGCGGGGTCGGCGCGCGCGCTGACGATGGTGATGTGGTCGGCGCCCATGCCTGCCGAGATCGCCACGCCGGCGCTGAACTCGTTCCCGCTGCGGTGGCTGGCGTAGGAGCCGCCGTTGGCGAGATAGTTGATCGTTCCCGGCGCGAGCCCGGTGATCGCCGCGGAGGTGATGCGCACGTCGGCGTCCGCGGCCGTGTCGGCGGAGCCGTCGACCGCCAGGACATTGTGCAGGCCGCCCTGCGCATCGATGGTAAGCGTGCCCTCCACCCCGCTCAGCGAGGCGTCGCGGCCGACATCGATCGTATCGTCGCCGCCGCCCGCGAGGATCGTCGTCACGCTGCCGGCACCCAGGCTGTCGCGCACGTCGACTTCGTCGTCGTGTGCGCCGAGCTGGAGGGTGAGGCCTTCGACGTCGTCGCGGCCAACGTGGATCGCCGAGCCGAACCCGGTGACTGAGAGCACCGGCGTGTATCGCACGTGCTCCTCGGACTGCACCACCGAGTTCGCGCCTTCGCCCTGCTCGAACTCGCTGCGGTCGACGGGCACGGCCGGCGCCGAGGCCGGCAGCGCGACGTAGCGGTCGGTGAAGCTGCTCAGCTCCTTGATCAGGCTGCCGGTGTCGACGAAGCCCGCCGCGGATTGTCCCGGGCGGCTTTCCTTCAGCACGTCGATGGCGAACTTGGAGAGCTCCTTCAGCACGATGAACTGGCCGCTGATCTGGTCGACCAGGTCCCCGTACCGCGCGCGCCGGGCGCTGACCGTCGCCTCGGCGGCGGCGCGCTGCGTGTCGTAGCCGGCCTTCTGCTGGTTGAGCTTGTCGCGCTGGGCCTCGCCGGCCTTGGCGTAGTTGCTCGCCTCGGTGACCTTAGGGGCGAGCGCGTCGACGAGCTGCCGCTGCTGGATGTAGCGCGCGTCCTGCGTGTAATCGAGGTAGAAGGTCTGCGAGAACCACCAGATGCTGCGCGTCACCGTGTATTGCGCGATGAGCGTGCTCTTCAGGCTGTTGAAGTCGTTGACCGCCTTGGTGTACGCGGCGTTGAAGAGATCCGCCTGGATGCGGTTCACCGCCACCGGCTCGGCGATGTCCCTGCCGTCCTGCGCCAGCGAGCCGGCCTGGGCGCCGGCACGCGACTCGGTCAGGATGTTCGGCAGGTAGTCCGGGTTCTGGTCGATGAAGTCGGCGAGCGCGTTCTGCGTGGTGAGGAACGCAGTGCGGAACGCGTCGAAGTTGAATGTGCCCTGCAGCGCCTGAGTAAAGGCGCCGAAGGCGTCGGCGGCGCGGTCCTGGCGCTTGATGTCGCGGGCCGCGGTGTCGACTGCCGTCGGGCGCGGGGCATCGCCGACGTAGCGCGCGTTGAAGAGCGTGAAGTCCTCGACGACGCTCGCCGCCTGCTGGTAGGCGAGACGCACGTCGTGGTACTCGGCACTGTTGAACTCGTTGCGCAGCACGGTGAAGTCGGTACTGTCTGCCGTGTCCGCGACGTGGCCGAAGTTCGCGGCCTGGATCTTCTGGCTGAGGCTCGCGACATCGCCGAGGAGCGTCGTGACCCCATTGCCGATGCCGGTGGCCAGCCGGTTGTACACCGACGCCTTGGCGAGCGGCGCCTCGGCGGTCAGGCCGCTGTCGATGCTCTGCGTGCTGCGCGGATCGAGGAAAGCGCTGAGCTGCTCGGTCTTCGTCTTGATGTTGTTGAGCGTCGTCGCGCGGTAGTCGGCCTGATCGATCGCCACCTGGACCAGGCCCTGCAGCTCGGTGAGCTTGGCCTGGTAGGTGGACTTGAACGTGCCTTCGAGCTTGGCCACGCGGCTGGCGACGTCCGGCGTCAGGACGCGGTACTGCGACGCCACCTCGATCGAGAAATCGCCGACCGAGCCGATCATCTTCGACTTGCCGTAGTTCGTCTCGGTCCAGGAGAAGCCGCGGATGAAGTCGTTGCCGGCGTAGGCGTTGTACAGGTTGTTTAGGTCGGTGTCGTTCAGGCCCCTTCCGATCAGCTGGCTGCGGTAGATGAAGGACGAGCCGACATAGTCCTTCACCGCCTCGTCGTAGATCTTCGCCAGCGAGAAGAGGTTGTTGACCTTGTTGCTGCCGACGCCGCTTGCATCTAAATACAGCCACATCAATTCGTCGTCGTCGAGCGCACCGCCGCCGAGCAGGTATTTCTTCGTGCCGACATCGTCGACGAAGCTGTTGTTGTAGTAGGCCGCCGAGATCAGGGACAGCATCGAGCGTCCCTTCAGCAGGTTCTGGATATCGTTCAGGTAGCGCTGCGACAGCGAATCGTTGCTCACGCCGGCGAGCCCGTAATGGGCGAACCGGGCGTCCGGATTCTGGAAGAAGAGCTTGATCTCGTTCAGGCCGTCCTTGATGCTCCAGTTCTGCGGCACGGCCAGGCTGTCGCCCCAGTCGATGTACCACTGGGTCGAGAACGACGACCAAGACCAGCTCGAGTCCCAGTCGCGGTACTTGAGCCAGGTCCTCATGCCGTCGTCGGCGGACATGACCCGCAGCAGCTCGTCGGTGATGGGCGCGCCGCTGAAGCCGCTCTCGTACAGCCGCGCGCGCACGTAGAGCTCGATCTGGTTCTCGAGCAGCGCCTGGTCGCGATCCTTGAGCGTCGCGACGGTCTTGGCGATCGAGCTGTCGAGCTCCGTCCGCAGCCCGCTCACCGTGCCCTTCAGGTTTTGCAGCAGGCCGGCGGCGGCATAGTCGCGGTAGGCGGTGAGGTCGGCAGCATCGACCGTCATGGCGAGCTGGCCGTAAGGCACGGCCGCGTCCTCGAGCTTGCCGGCGATGGTCTCGTTCTCGGTCGCGGTGATGTTCTTCAGGCCGAGCGCGTCGGTGATGCGCGAGAGCTGCTCGAAGCCGGTCGTGTGCTGCAGGAGCTCCTGCTCCAGCGTAACGCCGCGACCGGTCGGGTCGGCGGTGTCGTCGATGGTGATCTGGTCGCTGCCGCCGTCGCCGAAAAGCTCGAGCGGCGCGCCGATGCCGTCGAGCACGCCGTTGCGGCCGACGGTGATGGTGTCATCGCCCGCGCCGGTGTGCACCACGGTCTCGGCGGCAATCGTCTTGATGAAGACCCGGTCCGCCGCTGTGCCGCCCTGGACATTGATCCGGCCCGTGAGGAGGTCGTTGTCGATCGTGAGCTTCGAGCCGCCCGTCAGCTGCGAGAGCTGCACGCCGAGGGTGTCGAAGCTCGAGAAGTGCAGCCTCGACTTGGCGCCTTCCGGCTGCAGCGTGTCGACTGCGTCGCTCCGCTGCAGCGTGTTCGCGGTCACCGCGCCGGCGTCGAAGGCCGCCTTGAGCGTAGCGGTGGTCTTCAGCGTGACCGCGGTCAGGTCCTTGACGATCGTCTTGGTGTTGCCGCTGAACACCACGGTCTCGCTGTGCAGCGCCTCGAAGGCGAGCGAGACGCTGCCCTTCTTGATGCTCAGCAGCTCGTGCAGCTGCTCGCCGGCGGCGGCACGCGTTGGATCGGGGTGCGGCACGTCCTTCCACGCGAGCGTCAGCCCGAACGTGGTGGCGAAGTCGATGAGCTGCGCGCGCGCCGTGACGACGTGGTTGTTGACCAGGGTGTTCTGGATGTTGAAGTAGCTGATGCCGGCCGGCACGTCGACGTCGTGCGTCTGTGCGCCGGTGAGCACCTGCAGGCTCTGCACCAGCCCGGTCTGGTCGTAGCGGTCGGCGAAGCGGATGTAGCTCTCGACGGCCCCATTCAGCAGGTCGCGCGCTTCTTCGCCGGCGGCGCCGCTCGCGGCGAGAAGGGTCTGCACCAGCGGGTCCGCCGCCTGCGCCACGAGGTGGAGCTTGGTGTCGTCGAACTCGACGTCCTTCTTCAGCAGCAGGCGGTCGCTCAGCTCGACCTGCTGCGTGCCGAGCGTCAGGTTGACCTGGACTTCGTCGTGCAGGCCGGCGCCGCCGTCGATCAGCACCGGCGCCTTGAAGGCGGCGAGGTCGTAGGACGCCGGCATCACGATCTGCGTGGTGCGCGCCGGGTTGTCGACCACGAACGGCGCGACACGCGTCAGGCTGCGCACCTGGTAGAACGGCAGGCCGTCGGGGCCGATGATCTTGACGAAGCGGCCGACTGCATCCTTGTCGACCTGGTAGCCCTCGACCGTGGTGTAGAACTGGTCGGAGTTCGCCGGGAAGCTGAGATTAATGGTCTGCGCCGCGCCGCCGACGATGACGGTGTCGCTGCCCGAGCCGCCCTTGATCACCATGTCGCCGATCGGCCCCATTTCGGTGCCGTACAAATAGATGGTGTCGTCCCCGCCGCCGGCGAGGAGCTGTAGCCGCTCGATGTTGAGCAGCTTCTGCAGCTTGACGCCGGCGCCGTAGATGCGCTGTACCGGCTTGCCGGTGACCGGGTCGATCTCGGTGTAGACGTAGAAGGTGTCGGAGAGCACGGTGCCGACCAGGCTGACCGCGTCGAAGCCGGCGCCGCCGTCGATGTTGACGTTGGCGTTCTCGACGTACACCAGCGTGTCCAGGTCGACCTCGCGCGTGTCGTTGGTGACGTCGCTGCCCTGGTCGCTGCCCGCGCCGAAGGTGCCGCTCACGGTGGCGACCTGCGAGGCGAGGTCGACCAGCTCCTCGTCCTCGTTGAGCGTCAGCAGCGCCTTGACGAGGAAGGTGTCGTCGCCGTTGTCGCCGAAGAGGTTGATGTCCGCGGCGTTGTGGTTCACCTCGAAGTAGTCGTCGTCGTCGCCGCCGTAGTAGGACGAGTTGTTGAACACCGCGCCGTCGGTGATCTGCTTGACGATGGTGACGATCTGGCCTTCGACGATCACATCCTCGGTCTCGAGCACCGAGCCGATGTAGAACTGGTCGTCGCCCTCGTTGCCGTAGACGTCGATCTGCGCCGCGGTGCTGTCGGAGATGAAGGTGTCGTTGCCGGCGCCGCCGAACACCACCACCTGCTCGACCGTGTGGTAGTTGATGACCTGGAAGTTGTCGCCGGCCGTCAGGCTGGACGCGCGGACGTCCATCAGGCTGTCCTCGTCGTCGAGGTTTTGCGGCGCGTAGCCTTCGGCGTCGGGATTGAAGTGGGCGATGATCAGGCCGTCGCCGTGGTGGCCGTAGGCTGTCCAGCGCGCGTCCTTGAACCGGTGGTCCGGGTCCTGCGCCGGCACGTACACCGTGTCGAGCTGGATGAAGTCGGCGCCGGCGCTGCCCTTGAAGGTCAGGGTGTCGATGCCGCTTGCGCCGGTGTCGTTGATGAAGATCGCCTGGTGCGCGACTACCGCGCTCGCCAGCTCCAGCACGTAAGTGTCGCCGCCTTTGTAGCCGTCGAGCAGCCCGCTGTCGCTCCAGCCCGAGATCTCGAAGCGGTTGGCGCCGTCGAGGCCGTAGAGCTCCATCGCCTCGAAGATGTTGCCGAACACCTCGACCTCGTTGCCGTACTGGTCGTGCAGCACCCGGTCGTCGATGCGCAGCGACGTGTCGGAGAGCCAGAAGTCGGCGTCGCGCGTCTCGATCAGCGTGTCGAGGTCGCCGTCGGTGTTGGTGTTGTCGCCGACCGTGTTCTCGAAGAACTGGTCGACCCCGGCGCCGCCGGTCAAGCGGTCGTTGCCGGCGCCGCCGATGATGACGTCCGCAGTGTCCTTCAGATTCGAGCCGATCAGGCGGTCGTTGCCGTCGCCGCCGTCGAGGTAGAGGTTGCTGACGACGGCGTCGACCACCGCGGTGGCGTCGACGTGGTCGTTGCCGCCGAAGGTATCGAGGCGCACATAGTCGTGCCGCTCGAGGCCGAACACATCGACCACCACGTAGCTCAAAGGCTGCCCGGTCGTCGCCAGGAGGCCATTGAGCTGCTCGTAGCGCAGCGACGTCTCGGCCTTGCCGTCGACGCCGACCGCCTGCAGGCTGCTGACGCGGTAGTCGTCGGCGCCGGTGCTGCCTTCGATCAGGACTGTGTCGGTTTGCTCGTCGGGCCCGATCCTGAATACCTTGAAGATGTCGACGCCCGGCGCCGAGGTGAAAGTCGCGCCGCCCGCGGGGCTCGTCGGATCGAGCACCATGGCGTCGGCCGGCGCGAGGATTCCGTCGATGTTGTACGCCTGGGCGGCGGCGTCGAAGGCGACCGTGATGGAAGTGCCGCCGAGCAGCGCGCGCAGCTTCGCCTGCATCTGCGCGGCGGTCGCGGCACCGCCGGCGCCGATGGTGATGACATCGGTCTGCTTGCCGCCAGGACCGAAGTTGAGCCGGAACTGCTGGCCCGCCTGCCCCGTAAGCGCGACGACGCGCGTGTCGATCACGCTGCCGGTCACGTTGGACGCGAGCCCGCTCGTATCGACGCGCAGGGCCTGCGCCGACGCATCGAGCCCCCTGATCACATAGCGGCTGGTGGCTTCGTCGAAGGCCACCGTCGCCACCGTCGAGCCGGTCATCGCGCGAATGGTTTTCTCGATCGAGGCGGCGGTGGCCGTGGTGTCCAGGTCGCCTTCCGCATCGGCGATGAGCTTGAGCGCGTTCGACGGCAGCCCCGAGTCGCCGAGCTTGAGGAAGAACTGCTGGCCGACGGTGCCCGCGAGCGCGAGCCGCTGGATGGTCGATGACGTGGCGGTGACCGGATCACTCTGCGTGGCCACCTGCGTGAGTGCATCTGTGAACGACGCGAAGCCGGAGATCCTGTAGGAGTCGGGGACGACTTCGCCCGCGACGTTCGCCTGGCCCGGCTGGAAGCTGGCCTGGATCGAGCCGAACCCGGGCAACAAGTGCAGCGCGCTCTGGATCGCCGAGGCAGTCGCCGCCCCGTTGGCGCCGACCGTGATGGTCTGCGTCGGGTTGGAGCCGGCGCTCAGCTTGAAAGTCTGGCCGGCGGCGCCTGTCACGTCGAGCTGCTGGGTGAACGCGGTGGTGAGGCTGGTCCCAGCGGGCGGCGAGACCAGCTCCAACGCGGTGCTGCCCAGGCCGGACACGCGGTAGGTGTTCTGGCCGTAGACGACCTGGATCTTGTTGTTACCGGTGAGGTGGCGCAGCGCGGTCTCGATGCTTTGGGCGGTGCCCGCCGTATCGACGTTGCCGAAAGCGTCGGGGAAGACCTGGATGGGCTCGGTGGGCGTGCCGTCGGCGCCGATCTTCAGCCGGATGAAGCTCGGATTCGCCTGGGTCCCCGCCGTCGCCACGAGCGACAGCTCCTGGATGTTTTTCGCCGAAGCGACCACCGACGCATCCTCGGCGCGCAACGCGTCCGCGACATCGCCGAGGCCGCTGACCTTGTATTTCTGCGAGTCCGTGTCATACGTGACATCGACGAGCGGGTTGCCGACGAGGCTGCGGAGCGCCTCCTGGACAGCGATCGCGGTGGACTGGAAGTCGACATGGCCGGCCTCGTCGTCGACCAGCGTGATGAGCGCGCTCGCCTGGCCGTAGTTGCCGATGCGCAGCCTGAACTGATCCCCCGCGTCGCCGCTTAGCGCGAGGTCCTGGCCCGCCGCCCGGCCGGAGCCGTCGCGCGCGATGTGCGCTTCCTCGATGATGCCGCGCGTCTGCCCGCCGCTCACGCGCACGCTGTCGAGCGAGGTGCTCTGCACGTCGAAGATATGGAAGTCGTCGGCGCCGCGGCCGGCGTCGAGGCGCAGCGTCTCGACCTCGCCGGTCGCCAGCGTGACGAGCGCGCCGCTGCCGTGGGTCCAGTCGACGAGCGCCTGCTTGGCGCCGTTGGCGTCCTGCGCCGTGCCGACGCGCACGCCGACATGGTCGATCTCGCCGTCGTCCTGGATGTAGTTGTCCGGGTCGTCGTAGAAGGCCTGCGCGTCGGTGATGAAGCCGTCCATCTGCAGCTCGTCCGCGCCGGCGCCGCCCGAGTAGCTGTCGACGCCCTCGCCGAGCTGCCAGGTGGCGCGGTCGTCGCCGTCGCCGCCGAACAGGATGTCGTTGCCGCTCGCGCCCACCAGCAGGTCGTTGCCGCCGTCGCCCGAGAGCGTGTCGACGCCGGCTTCGCCCATCAGTGTGTCGTCGCCTTCGCCGCCGTACAACGCGTCGTCGCCGACGCTGCCGAAAATGCGGTCGTTGCCGCCGTCGCCGTAGAGCTGGTCATTGCCGCTGCCGCCGGCGATGTAGTCGTTGCCCTCGCCGCCATGCGCGAGGTCCGCGCCGCCGTAGGTGAGGATCAGGTCGTCGCCGTCGCCGCCCTCGATGTGCTCGACGCCGGAGTGGCCGAAGAGGGTGTCGTTGCCGGTGCCGCCGTCGAGCACCACGCCCGAGTAGCTGTAGAGCTTCGCTGCGGACTTGGATGGATCGTCGGTATCGCTCGCGGCGAGCTTGATGCGGTCGTCGCCGTCGCCGCCGCTCAGCACCCAGCTGTCGGCCGCACCGGCGACCTGCTTGCCCAGCAGCGTCGGATCCACGCGGATATAGTCGTCGCCGCCGCCGCCATCCACCGTCAGCTTCGCCAGGACGCCGCCGAGCGCGCTGGCGGTGATCTCGAAGATATCGCCGCCGTCGCCGCCGTGGAGGTCGATCTCGTCGACCAGGCCGTTCAGGCCGTTGATTTTGTAATGGTCGCCCTGCGAGGTGCCGAAGCTGCGCAGCGTGCTCACCTGGTCGTCGAAGAAGAACTCCGCGCGCAGGCCGGTGGTGACGACGATTACCTCGCGGTTCGGATTGGCGCGCAGCCCCGGCAGGATGTCGTTGGTCAGGTCGTCGAACTCGTCCTGCGTGTAGAACTCCGGATCGATATAGCCCTGCTGCGCCAGGTACTCGATGTTGGCGAAGTTGCCGCCGGCCTCGTGCGTGACGATGTAATCGTGCGGGCCTGCCGAATCCGCGCCGGCATAGCGCAGCGTGAGCACGCCGTTATCGAGATCGGCGAGGTCGCGCGGCGCGTCGAGCAGGCACTCGTGGTCGAACGAGCGGATGATCTGGTCGACGAAGCGCTCGCTCGCCTCGAAGATGGTGATCTCGCTGAAGCCGAGATCGAGGCCGATCCAGAAGAAGGCCTCGAGGAATACCGAGAGCTGGCCGTGCATGTCGAACAGGCACTCGGGCCCGTGCGACAGGCGCGAGATCAGCTCGTCGCCGTACATCTTGCCGTCGCCCACCGGACGGCCATTCGCGGCGAATTGGGTCAGCCGGTCGTTCAGGTCGAACTCGATCTTCGCCTCGATGCCGCCCTTGACCCCGGCCTCCACCAGGCCGCCGATGCCAAGGCTCGCCACCGCGCCGACGGCGGCCTTAAGCGTCACCTCCGGCTGGTCGGAGTCGGTGTTCTCCTGGCCGTGGTCGTCGAGGTAGAAGCCCTCGAAGATCCGCCAGAACTCGTTGGGGTCGAAGCCGTGGCTCTTCCAGTCCGACAGGCCGCGGGTATCGAAGCCGAAGTCGAAGTTGGTCGAGGCGCCGATGCTGCCGAAGAAGCCGGCGTTCAGACCGGGGAAGACGGGGTAGGTCTTCTGGTACTCGAACAGCAGGTTCAGGTCCGGCAGGTCGTAGTAGAAAAGGTCTACCGGCGCGCGGTCGAGGATGAAGTCGAGCAGCGACGCGGGGTCTTCCAGCACCGGGATGCTGAAGCGCTTCGGGCTCGGCAGCGGGCGCTTGCCAGGCGTGGTGCTGGTCTTGGTGCGGTTGGTGAGCCCCTTCTGATCGGGCCCCTGCAGTACCTTCTGCTGAGCGTCGGTGAGCGCGCCGTCGTCGCGGCTCGAGCCCGCCACGTCCTCGTCCGAGCTCGGCGTGCCCCGGTTCTCGATCGAATCCTCGGTGAGGTGGAAGGTGCCGAAGTTGATCGCCCCCGCCGAGCTCATGCTCGTCACGCTGTCGAGGAAGTCGATCGTGCTCTTGATCACGTCCAGCACCTTGGTCGCGGTGTCGACAGTCTTGCCAGGCAGCTTGAGCCGGGCGATGTCGATCATCTTGAACTTGGTGATGCCGAGGTCGACCTCCATCAGCAGCAGGTCCACCACCGGCTTGAACGGCTTGACGATGTCGTTGATCGTGGAGAGCGTGTCGCCGAGGAAGCTGTCG
>DASQAW010000147.1:0-3413 GCA_035635495.1 Burkholderiales bacterium | reverse complement strand
TTTCTGCGAGCGCATCCCGATCTGTACGAGCGCAGCCACGGCGCGGTGCGCGTGCGCATCAGCAACGGCAATTTGCATTTCAAATCGTTGGACCGCCCGGGTTATGCGAGCGGCGCCATGCCCGACTGGCACCAGACGAGGGAAATGAAGCTCAGATGAGCGAGAAGCGTATCGGCATCATCATGCATGGCGTCACCGGGCGGATGGGGATGAACCAGCACCTCATCCGCTCGATCCTCGAGATCCGCAAGCAGGGCGGCGTGGCGCTGAAGGACGGCACGCGTCTGATGCCCGATCCGCTGCTCGTCGGTCGCAACGCGGCGAAGGTGGAGGAGCTCGCGCGCAAGTACGGCGTGCACCGCTGGACCGCCGATCTGGATGCCGCGCTGAAGGGACCGGACGAAATCTTCTTCGACGCGGCTTCGACGCAGCTGCGGCCGAAGCTGCTCAAGCGCGCCATCGCTGCGGGCAAGCACGTCTACTGCGAAAAGCCCGTCGCTACCACTCTGGCGGAGGCAAAGGACCTCTATAAGGCGGCGAAGAAGGCGCGCATCAAGCATGGCGTGGTGCAGGACAAGCTGTGGCTGCCGGGGCTTTTGAAGCTGCGCCAGCTCCGCGACCAGGGATTTTTTGGACGCATGCTCGCGGTGCGCGGCGAGTTCGGCTACTGGGTGTTCGAGGGCGACCGTGTCGACGCACAGCGCCCGTCGTGGAACTACCGCAAGCAGGACGGCGGCGGCATCATCCTCGACATGCTGTGCCACTGGCGCTACGTGCTCGACAACCTGTTCGGCGAAGTGCAGGCGGTGAGCTGCCTCGGCGCCACGCACATACCGTACCGCTGGGACGAGAACGGCAAGAAGTACAAGGCGACCGCCGACGATGCCGCCTATGCGACCTTCCAGCTCGCCGGCGGCGTCATCGCTCACTTCAACTCGTCATGGGACGTCCGCGTGCGGCGCGACGACCTCCTTACGATCCAGGTCGACGGCACCGAGGGCAGCGCCGTGGCGGGACTGCGCCGCTGCTTCACGCAGTCCTATGCCGAGACGCCCAAGCCGGTGTGGAACCCCGACATCCCGCAGCCGATCGAGTTCTTCCAGGGGTGGAAGGAAGTACCCGACGAGGGGTATGACAACGCCTTCAAGGTGCAATGGGAACTCTTCCTCAAGCACGTCGCCGGCGAAGGCCCCTTCGGCTGGGGACTGCTCGAAGGCGCCAAGGGCGTCCAGCTCGCCGAGCTGGGCGTCAAAAGCTGGCGCAAGAAGAAATGGCTAGACGTACCGAAGCTCAAACCATGAAAAAGGGGTCAGAGCAATTTTCCTGTAACACTTCGTTTCCCTTATGAAGCGCGACACGCTGCTCACCATCAAGCTTCCCGCTGCGAACGGACGCCTCGAGGACTACGCCGTCCGCGAGCCGAAGCACTTCAAGAAGCCGGCGCGCCCGTTCACGCGCAAGGCGCTCGCGGCGGCGCACGTGGTCGCCGATCCGCTGTCGACGAAGGAGCCGTGGCTCGACACGGCGATCGATTGGGACGCGACGCTCGCGTATCGCCGGCATCTCTGGTCGTGGGGCTTCGGCATCGCCGAGGCGATGGACACGGCACAGCGCGGCATGGGGCTCGACTGGACGAACTCGCTGGAGCTCATCCGGCGCACGGTGGCCGAAGGCGGCGGCTTCGTCGCATCGGGTGCCGGCACCGATCATCTGGCGCCGGGTGTTCACCCATTGGAAAAAATAGTGGCGGCGTATGAAGAGCAGTGCGCCGCGATCGAGAAGCTCGGCGGGCGCATCATCCTCATGGCCAGCCGCGCGCTCGCCGCGAGCGCGAAATCGCCGGACGACTATGCGCGCGTCTACGACCACATCCTGTCGCAGGTGAAGGAGCCGGTGATCATCCACTGGCTCGGCGAGATGTTCGATCCGGCGTTGGAAGGCTACTGGGGCCAGAAGGAGCACCACGCGGCGATGGACGTCTGCCTCGGCGTGCTGGGGAAGAACAGCGCGAAAGTGGACGGCATCAAGATTTCGCTGCTGGACAAAGACAAGGAGATCGCCATGCGCCGCCGGCTGCCGAAAGGCGTGCGCATGTACACCGGCGACGACTTCAACTTCGCCGAGCTGATCGAAGGCGACGCGCAGGGCTACTCGGATGCGCTGCTCGGCATCTTCGATTCGATCGCGCCGGCCGCGTCCCACGCCCTTTCTGCCTTAGCCGAAAAGAAAAACCAGGAGTATCACGAGACGCTCGCGCCGACGGTGCCGCTGTCCCGCCACATCTTCAAAGCGCCCACGCGCTTCTATAAGACCGGTGTCGTCTTCATGGCCTGGCTCAACGGCCACCAGGATCACTTCGTGATGGTGGGCGGCCAGCAATCGGCGCGGAACGTGCTCCACTTCGCCGAGCTCTTCCGCCTGGCGGACGCGGCGGGGCTCCTTACCGATCCGCCGCTCGCCTGCGCGCGCATGAAGCAACTACTTGCGATGCACGGATGCGGCTGAAAAAGGGGTCAGAGCAATTTTCCTGTAACAACTACGCGCGTCAGTAGTTACGAGAAAATTGCTCTGACCCCTTTTCTATGCAGCTGAGAAAGCTCGGCAGCTTCGGCGCGGAGACGGACAGCATGGAGGCGCCGTTTCCCCAGATCTGGGACGCGTTCTTCGGCGCGCAGGTGCTCGTCTTCCGCGGCCAGGAGCTGAGCCCATCGGCGTATCTCGCCTTCGCAAAGCAGTTCGGCCGGCCGGAGCCCCACGTCATCGACCAGTTCCACCATCGCGAGCACGCCGACATCCTGATCCTCTCCAACCGCCAGGAGAACGGCGAGCCGATCGGACTCGCCGATGCCGGCACCTACTTCCACACCGACTATTCGTATCTGGACATCCCGGCGCGCGCGACGCTGCTCTATTCGATCGAGGTGCCGAAGAAAGGCGGCGACACGCTCTTCGCCGACCAGTACGCCGCTTACGACGGGCTTCCCGCCTCGCTTAGACGCCAGGTGGAGAACCTCGTCGGACTGCACCACTACGGCAACCGCGACGATCTCGACAAGGGCTCGCGCACTGTGGCGTCGGTGCTCACCGAGGACCAGGAGAAGAAGATGGCCTGGGTGCGCCACCCGATCGTGCGCAAGCACCCGGTTACCGGCCGCAAGGCGCTCTACTCGGTCTCGGGCAGCTCGTTTGGCATCGAGGGCATGCCGCAGGACGAGGCGATCGACCTGCTGGACGAGCTCAAGCGCCACGCGACGAGCGATCAATACCAGTTGCGGCTGAAGTACGGCGTCGGCGACGTCGTGATCTGGGACAACGCGTCGCTTCTCCACTCGGCGACGCTCACGGAGCCCGAAGACCCACGTACACTATGGCGCATCACCGTCAAGGAGGAGGGGAGAACATGAAGCACCTGA
>DASQAW010000146.1:0-6952 GCA_035635495.1 Burkholderiales bacterium | reverse complement strand
GCGCCTTCGGCCGAGCAGGCGACGATGCCGATGTGCTGGGGCATGGCTTCGCTATCGCGCCGGCTCGAACAGCTCGACGACGTTGCCGTCGGGATCTTCCAGCAGGATCTGCTTGCCGCCCGGTCCGGTCACGACGTCGTTGCGGAAGCGCGCGCCGGCGCGCTTCATCTCGGCCACGCGCGACACGAGATCGTCCACCTCGACGACGAAGCGGTTCCAGCCGCCGGGCTCGGGGCGCCGGCCGTCGGGCATGGGGCGCGCGGCCGAGCTCTTCGGTCCCGCGAGCCAGAGCGTGAGGTCGCCGCTCGACACGCGGGCGAACGCCGGCGCCATGCTTTGCTCGAGCTTAAATCCGAGCGTGTTCGTGTAGAAGGCGACGGAGCGCTCGACATCGCCGACCAGGTACCTGACCGTTGCCATTCATCTCCTCCCGTTAAGAACGACGAGCGCCGCCGCCGCGGCTTCCTTCTGGTGTGCGCCCCACGGCGCACCGGCCGACTTGCCGAGCGCCGCGAGCTCCGCATCGAGTCGCGCGCGCGTCGCGCCCAGCAGCTTCGCCGCGGCATCGAGCGCGGACTTCTGGGGAAGCGTGGTCAGGGCGATGCCGCACCCGCGCGCGCCCTGGACCAGCACGTCGCGGAACAGCTCGCCCTCGGCCTTGTGCATGCGGAAGTGCACCGTGAGGATCTCATCGGTGCTCCAGTCCGGCATGCCCGGCCCGACCAGGACGCCGCAGCCGCAGACCTGATGCTGCGCGTCGGCGCAGCGCTTCGCCGCGCTCCGGATGGCGGTGCTCGCCATCCGTTGCGCGGTGGCGATACTGCGCTTGACATGCTGGCGCGCGGCCAGCGGCTCTAGCTCCTCGGCGGCGTGATACGGCGCGAATTCGCCTTCGGGCAGGAGCGCAACCTCTGAGCGCTCGAACACCTCGGGCCCGTGCTCGCCAGCGGCGAGTATCACGAGGATCGCCCGCCCCGTGCGCGCCTTGAATCCCAGGGCCACGCGGCTCATCCGAAATGGCCGACGCCTTTTGCCATCAGCGCCGCGCACAGGATCAGCACGACGACGGCCGCGAGCTCCGCATGGATGACCCTGCGGATGCGGCGCCGGGTGTCCTCGGTGAGCACCGGCGCCTGTCCCTGCCGCACCGCCGGCCGCCATTTCAGGAACTCTACCGTCGGATAGATGGAAAGCAGGCCGATGATCACGAACAGCGAGAGCTTGGCGATGAACGGGATGCTGTGGAAGTAGTAGGCCGCGCCCTTCTCGAAGTGGAACACGCGCGCGAGGCCGACCAGCAGGATGACGCCCGCGGAGATGCCGTAGACCATGTCGGCGGCGAGGATCTGGCGTGCGCGCGCCGCCGTCAGCTCCCCGCGCAGCAACACGAACTCGATGGCGATCGTCGCCACCAGAGTAAAGGCAGCGATATGGTGCAGAAAGGCGACTAGCGCACTCATGGTTTCTCCCGCAGACGGCGCTGGAACCAGCGCACGTCGTGCCAGCGCTCGAATTTCCAGCCGACATTGCGAAATACGCCGATCGGCTCGAAGCCGACCCGGCGATGGAGCGCGACGCTCGCCTCGTTCGGCAGCGTCACGCCGGCGAACGCGTTGCAGTAGCCCCTCGCGGCGAGGTCGTCGAAAAGCTGCAGGTACAACGCGCGGCCAATGCCCTGGCGCTGGGATTGCGGATGCACATACGCCGATACCTCCGTCGACCAGCGGTAAGCGGGCCGCTCGCGATGCACCGAGCCGTAGGCATAGCCGACGCAGCGCCCGTCGCGCTCGGCGACGAGCCATTGCCAGCCGGCGAGCGCCTTCCCGATGCGGCGCGCGAACTCGTCGACGCCGGGCGGCTCGAGCTCGAACGACACGGGGGTGGCGACGTACGGGCGATAGATGTCGAGCAGCGCCGCGGCGTCGAGCGTCGTCGCAATGCGGATGCGAATGCCGCCGCCGTCAGCGTGCATGCACGCCAACGTGCCTAGCCGCCCAGCGCCCGGAAGAGATCGGCGATCGCGGCGCGCTGCGAGCGCAGCGCCTCGATGCGCGCGATGCGTGCGGCGAGAAGGCCGCGCTCGGCGTCAATCACATCGAGCTGGCTGGCGATGCCGTTCTGGTAGCGCAACTGCGCGAGGCGCAAGGTCTGGGCGAGGGCCTGCTCGCGCGCCGACTCGGCCTCGAAGCTCTCGCGCGAGCGCGTCTGGCCGGCGAGCGCGGTGCGCACCTCGCTGAAGGCGTTCTGGATCGATTTCTGGTATTGCGCGAGCACCGCGCGCTCGCGTGCGCGGGCGGCCTCGGTGCGCGCCTGCAGGCGCCCGCCGGCGAAGATCGGCTGCGAGATGCTGGCGACGAAGAGGTAGATGCCGGCGGGGCCGGTGAAGAGGTTCGAGAGATCGGCGCTTTCCCGGCCGGCGAGGCCGGTAAGGCTGATCGACGGGAACATGTCCGCCCGCGCGGCGGCGACGCGCGCGTCGGCCGCGGCCAGGCGGCGCTCGGCCTCGACCAGGTCGGGGCGTCGCAGCAGGAGCTCCGAGGGCAGGCCTGCCGGCAGGACCGCCGCGTGCAGCGACTGGTCGAAGATCTGGGCGCGGCTCACGCCGGCCTCGTAGATCAGCTTCGGGCTGCGGCCGAGGAGCACGGTGAGCGCCGCTTCCTCCTGGTCGCGCGAGCGCTCGAGCGGCGGCAGCTGCGCTCGCACCGAAGCGGTCTCCGCCTCGAGCTGGCGCAGGTCGTATTCGGAGATCACGCCGCGCTCGAAGCGCCGCCGCTGCAGGCCGAGCGCATCCTCGCGCAGGTTGACGTTGCGGTTGGTCATCGCGATCTGCTCGTCCAGCGCGCGCAGCGCGAAGTACGACTTGGCCACCTCCGCGGCGAGCGTGAGGCGCACGCCTTCGCGCGCCGCTTCGCTCGCCTGCAGGTCGGCCGCCGCCGCGCTCGCCGTGGAGCGCAGCCGGCCGAAGAGATCGACCTCCCACGAGACGTTGAGCGCGGCGCGGTAATCGCTGTACTCCAGCGGGATGCCCGTGAAGGCCGTCGCCGTGCGCGACGAGTTCCTCTGGCGCTGCGCGGCGAAGCGCGCATCGACCGTCGGCAGTTGCGCCCCCTTGGCGTCGGCGACGAGCGCCCGCGCTTCGTCCACCCGCGCGGCGGCGATCGCGAGGTCGCTGTTCCTCGCCAGCGCCTCCTCCACCAGGTTGTCGAGCTCGGCGTCCTGATAGATGCGCCACCAGCGGCCGTCCTCGGCGTAGGGGGGCGCGCTTTCCTTCCACGCGGCGGGGAGCTCGACTTTCGCCTGCTGCGCCGGCGGCGGCGTGGCGCAGGCGGCAAGCAGCGCGAGGCTACTGATGAGGATGCGGCGCATGGTGCGGGGGAAGAGTCTGGAGATGGGTCGGGGCGCGGGCGTGCTCGACCTCGGCGCGGATTTCCTCCGTGCTGCGCGTCTCGCGCAGCCGGCGCGTGGCGAGCAGCTTGAAGAACATCGGCACGAAGAAGATGGCGAGGAAGGTCGCGGCGAGCATGCCGCCCATCACGCCCGTCCCGACCGAGCGGCGCGCGCCGGCACCCGCGCCGGTGGAGAGGGCGAGCGGGAGCACGCCGAAGATGAAGGCGAGCGAGGTCATCAGGATCGGCCGGAAGCGCAGCCGCGCCGCCTCCAACGCGGACGCGGCGGGCGACAGCCCTTCGCGCTCCTTCAGCTCGGCGAACTGCACGATCAGGATCGCGTTCTTGGCCGCCAGGCCGAGCAGCGTCACCAGGCCGATCTGGAAGTACACGTCGTTCGTGTAGCCGCGCAGCCAGACCGCGGCGAGCGCGCCGAAGGTGCCGAACGGCAGCGCGAGCAGCACCGACAGCGGCAGCGACCAGCGCTCGTACTGTGCGGCGAGGATCAGGAACACCATGACCACCGCCATGCCGAGCGCGATCACCGAGGTGCCGCCGCTCTTCTTCTCCTGGTAGGAGGCGCCGCCCCAGTCGTAGCTGAACTCCGGCGGCAGCACCTCCGCGGCGAGCCGCTCGGCCTCGGCGATCGCCTGGCCGGAGGAGACGCCCGGCGCCGCCTGGCCGAACAGCTTCACCGCCGGCAGGTTGTTGAAGCGCGTGAGCGAGTCCGGCCCGGAGGCGTAGCGCACGTGGGCGAGCGAGCGGATCGGGATCATGTCGCCGCGCTCGGAGCGCACGTAGATATCGCCGACGTCGTCGGGGCTCTTGCGGTACTCGGGCTCCGCCGACATCAGCACCTGCCAGGTGCGGCCGAACTTGTTGAAGTCGTTGACGTAATAGTTGCCGAGCGTGGCGGCGAGCGCGCCATAGACGTCGTTCAACGGCACGCCGAGCGCCTTCGCTTTCTCACGGTCGACGTCGACGTAGAGCTGCGGCGTGTTGGCGCGCCAGAGCGTCTGCACGAAGGCGAAGTTCGGGTCCTTCGCCGCGCGCTGCATGTACTGGCCCATGACCTGTGCCAGCCGCTGCGACCCGCCCTCGCCGCGATTCTGCAGATAGAGCTCGAAGCCGCCGGCGGTGCCGAGGCCGAAGATCGGCGGCGGGCCGAAGGCGAGCACCAGGCCTTCCTTGATGCCGGCGGTCTTCATGAAGAGATCGCCCACCACCATCTTGGTGTCGACCTTGCGCTCGTCCCAGGGCGTCTGCGTGACGAAGATGGTGGCGGCGTTGTTGCGGAAATAGCCGCCGAGGAAGTCGAAGCCGGTGAAGGCGACGGCGTCCTGGTTGTTCGGGTTCGACTTGATCGCTTCGAGCACCTTGGACACCACCTTGTCGGTGCGCTCGAGCGTCGCGCCGTCGGGCAGGATCACCGCCGCGATGTAGAAGCCCTGGTCCTCGTCGGGCACCAGGCTGCCCGGCGTGATGCGCCATAGAAAGAACGCCGCGCCCACCATGATCACGAAGAGCGCGACACCGATAAAGGCGCGCCGGATCATCCAGCCTACGCCAGTGGTGTAGCGCCGGGTCGTCCGCGTGAACGCGTCGTTGAACCACTGGAAGAAGCGCCCCGGCGCCCGGTGCTCGCGCTTCAGGATCAGCACGCAGAGCGACGGCGTAAGCGTGAGCGCGACGATTCCCGAGATCACCACTGCGATGGCAATGGTGACGGCGAACTGCCGGTAGAGCTCGCCGGCGAGGCCGCCGAGGAAGGCGATCGGCACGAACACCGAGCAGAGCACGAGCACGATGGCGATCACCGGCCCGGCCACCTCGCGCATCGCCTTGATGGCGGCGTCGCGCGCCGGCAGGTGCTCCTCGTGCATGATGCGCTCGATGTTCTCGAGCACGACGATGGCGTCGTCCACCACGATGCCGATCGCGAGCACCATGCCGAACAAGGTCAACGTGTTGATGGAATAGCCGAGCAGATAGAGCCCGGCGAAGGTGCCGACCAGCGACACCGGCACTGCGGCGATCGGGATCAGCGTGGCGCGCCAGTTCTGCAGGAACAGGAACACCACCAGCACGACGAGCAGCATGGCCTCGACCAGCGTGATCACCACCTCGCGGATCGAGACGCGCACGAACTTCGTCGTGTCGTAAGGCACCGAGTACTCGAGGCCGGCCGGAAAGCGCGGCTTGATTTCGTCGACCGTCTTGACGACGTCGTCGGCCACCTTGAGCGCGTTGGCGCCGGGCAGCAGGAACACGCCGATCAGCGTGGTCTGCGTGCCGTTCAGCCGCCCGATGAACTCGTAGTCCTTCGACGCCAGCTCGACGCGCGCCACGTCCTTCAGGCGCAGGTTCGAGCCGTCGGGATTGGCGCGCACGATGATGTTCTCGAACTCGCGCGGGTCGGCGAGCCGCCCCTTGGTGGTGATGGTGTAGACCAATTCCTGCGGGCCGCCGCTCGGCGCCTGGCCGATCTTGCCGGCGGCGAACTGCGCGTTCTGCTCGTTCAGCGCGCGGATCAGATCGTTCGGCGTGAGCTTGAGCTGGGTCAGGCGGTCGGGCCGCACCCAGATGCGCATGGCGTAGTCCTTCGCGCCGAAGATCTGCACGTTGGTCGTACCCGGCACGCGCTTCAGTTGATCGAGCACGTTCAGCGTCACGTAGTTGCTGATCGCGAGGTTGTCGTAGCGGGAGTCGGGCGAATAGAACGCGAGCACCTGCAGGAAGGCGGAAGAGCCCTTGACCACCGTCACGCCCTGCCGCCGCACTTCCTCGGGCAGCCGCGCCTCGGCCTGCTTGACGCGGTTGTTGACGTCGACCGTCGCCTGGTCGGCGTTGGTGCCGATGTCGAAGGTGACCTGGATCTGCACGATGCCGTTCGAGCCCGAGGTCGAGCTCATGTAGATCATCTTCTCGACGCCGGTGATCGCGTTCTCGATCGGCGCGGCGACGGTCTGCTCGATCACCTCGGCCGAGGCGCCGGGATAGATCGCCTGCACCGTGACTACGGGCGGCGCGATATCCGGGTACTGCGCGATGGGCAGGTTGCGCATCGCCGCGAGGCCGGCGAGCACGATGAAGATGGACAGCACGGCCGCAAAAATGGGCCGATCGATGAAAAAGCGCGAGAACATGGCGGCCTACTTCTTCGGCTGGGCTTTTTGCGCCCCGGGTTTGGATTCTGGCTGCGCTGCAGGCTTCGCGCTGGCGTCGGCGATGCGCACGGGCGCGCCCGGCCCGAGCCGCATCAGGCCCTCGACGATCACCTTGTCGCCGGGCTGCACGCCCTTGTTCACGATCCAGGCATCGCCCGCCCAGTCGCCGACCTCGAGGGGTCGGGGCTGCGCCGTGCCCTTCTCGTCGACGACATAGACGAACTTGCCCTGCGGCCCTTCGAGCACCGCGCGCTGCGGCACGGTGATGGCGTTCGGCCGGCTCGCGCCGCGCAGGATCACGCGCACGAACTCGCCCGGACGCAGGATGCCTTCGGCGTTCGGCAGCTCGGCGCGCGCCTCGCGCGTGCCGGTGTTGGGCGACACCTTGACGTCGGAGAA
>DASQAW010000145.1:0-5068 GCA_035635495.1 Burkholderiales bacterium | reverse complement strand
ATAGTTTTCGCCGGTGCTCAGGTTGCGCCACAGGATGTCGGCGCGCCCGTCGCCGTCGAAGTCGCGCTCGACGGCAAACACCATGCCGCAGACGGACCAAAGCGCGAAGAGAAGGGCAGCAACAACGCCGCGCAGGATGGTTTCCGACTGCCGAGAAGATAGTTTCATGATTCCCCCTTGTTCTTCACTCATGATTCCCCCTTGTTCTTCACAAATGCTTGCATTCATGCTTGCACTCGGATTTAGGGAAAGCGCATGAACCTTTTCACGAGCATCGAAAGGTATTAATCGGGCATCGTGCGGTTTCTCACCGAATTACGCGCGCGGCGCGAACGATTGCACTAGCTTGAAGCGGAGGGGAATATTGGCGTGGGTGGCGGACGCGATGGACGTGATCGACGGCCTGAACGGCCTCCGGGATTGCGTGCGTGCTGGCGGCGAGCGTCGCGGGCTTCCTGCTGGTCAATCTGCCCCAGGGGCGAATTTTCCTCGGCGACGGCGGGGCGTACCTGGTGGGGCTGCTGCTTGCGCTGCTGTCGGTGATCCCGCGGCGCGGCGCTTTCCGACCGGACACGTCAGGTACGTGCCGCTCGAGTTGCGTGACAGGCTGCGACCCGGCAGCGTGCTCGCCTACGACTTCAAGGTCGAGGGCGTGAAGGACGATTTCGGCCGCTCGGGGCCTCGAGGACCCGGCGTTCAGGCGCGCGCCGCGCGCCTACCAGGGGCGCGTTCTTCTCGTCGGCAAGAAGCGCGCTCTGCAGGAGCTCTACGGCGTCACGATGGTGTCCACTACACCGGGTTCCGCTCGATGAAGATTTTATTGCCGCTCCGCCCAGTATCGTGCCCAACGCACCTTGTACTGCTCCACTCGGCGCCATACGCCTTGCGGAGGCTGGAGCACGACCTGCGCGACGGGCTTCGCTCCCCGCAGCTTGCGAAGCGTCGTGCGGTAGTCGTAAGAAGCGAGCGGGGCCGCGCCGCGCGCCTGGCCGACCGCGCCGGGGTTGATCAGACAATGACCGCAGGCAGGCAGCCCGCATTCGCTGGTCCATTCACCAGTTGACATCCGCCTTCGCGCGTGAACAGCGCTGCGTGATGCGTGTGCCCGCACACCAGCACCTCGGCAGAGGGCTGCCGGGCGCGAAGCTGCGCCATCGCCTCCTCGGCCCGCTCACCCGTGCTCACCTACGTATCGGCGCTCGCCAGGCGGCGCGCGCCTTCGGTGCGCAGCACCCACTCGACGTACAGCGAACCCGGCAGCACGACCATGTCGTGGAAGACGTGGTCGGCGAGATACGGCGCGGAGCGGACCCCGATCTCCAGCTCTTTCGTTCAGGTTTGCAGCGCGACGGCGCCGACCAGGCCCGGCCCGGGAACGAAGCTGCGCAGCGTCCAGCCGCAGCGCGACGCGGCGACACGCCCGACGCGCCCGACGCGCAGGATCCGCGCCGGCCGGCCCGGCGCGAACGACACATCGAAGCTGTCGAGCGGACAAGAAAGGCCGCTGCCGAGCGCCTTGATGAAGGCCTCCTTGCGCGTCCAGCAGTTGAAGAAGCCTTGCGGCCGCTCACGCACCGGCAGGCGCATGTAGGCGGCGCGCTCGCGGCGCGAGAAGAACCGCATCGCGATGTCCTCGGCGTCGGGGAGCTCGCGGATCTCTTCGATGTCTACGCCCACCTCGCGCCCCTCGGCGAAGGCGTAGGCGGCGACCTCGCCGCAGTGCGAGACGTTGAAGCGCAGGTCGCGCTGCCCCGGGCAGCGGGCGAGCGCCGGCTTGCCATGCGGCTTGTAGACGAATTGCAACGATTCTGGCGCGGCACCGAGCCGCTCGCCCAGAAGCTGGCGCAGCCGCGCACGCGCGACGATATAGCGGCGGCGGTCGCGCTCGAAGGCGAAGCGCCAGGCCCGCTCTCTTTCATCGGCGGAGAGCAACCCCGCCAGGGGCCCGGCGTCGATGTCGAGCGGGTGCACGACGAGCTCATGCATGGCACAGGAACTCGGCGCAGCAGTACTCGATCACGCGCCGCACCGGGCGAGGCACGGGGAGGATCGCGAGACGCCGGCCGCGCTGCTGGAGGTAGCCGAGCAGGAGCATCATCAGCCCGACGAAGGCGCTGTCGACGTGGCTGACCGCCGTCATGTCGAGCCGCACGTCTTTGCCGGACTGTGCCGCGGCCGCGAAGCAGCGGCGCAGCCGCGTGAGGTTGGCGCGCGTCCAGGCGCCGCGCAGGGCGATCGTGTACTCGCGCTCACCCTCCCCCGCCTCGACGTAGCCCTCGTCGGCCGAGCCGGCGGCGTGCCGCCACGCGTACCACACGTACGGCAGCACGCGCGTCACGAGCAGCGCGGCGAGCGCGATTCCGTCGTTCAGATAGCGCCGCGATAGCGCGGGCTGCTCCTTGATGCGCCACAGCCATTCGAGGCCGGCACGCTGCATCCAGGCGGGCGCGCGACGCACGGTGCCGGCGCCGAAGTCGACCACCGCGCCGAGGTGGCTGACCACCGGCACGTTGAGGCGCGGGCGGTTGCGCTCGATCCAGGCCTGGCCCTTGCGTGCGCCCAGCGATACCACCAGCAAGTCGGCGTTGGACGCGTTGATGCGGCGGATCGTCTCCTCGCCGCTCATCTCCTCGACCGACCCGAATCCCGGCGAGTCGTAGCCGACGCACACGAGCCCCTGCCCGCCGCGCGCGAGCCGCCGCCCCGCCTTCTCGGCCACGCCGTCGGGGCCGCCGAAGAAATAGACCGCAAGCGGGCCGCCCTCGCCGCCGCGCAGCGCCTCGAAGAGGTTCGCGCCGGCGACGCGCTCGCGGATCGGGATGCCGATCAGGCGCGCGAGCCACACGAGGGGCATGCCGTCGGCCAGGCTCAAGTCGCTGTGCAGGACGGCGTTGCGAAACGCGTCGTCGGAGCGGCTCTGGATGACGAAGTTGACGTTCGGCGTTGACATGAAGCAGGGCCTGCGCGCCGCCGCCGCGGCGCGGACACGCCGTTCGGCTCCGGCGAGGTCGATCGCGTCGATCGGCAGTCCGAGCAGGCAGTGCACGTCGCGCTCAAAGTCTGGCGGCGCGGCGCCTCTCGACGATAAGGCCTCACTATGCATTGCGACCTACCGACGAAATACCGATAGCCCCGAACAGCGGGTGCGCAGAATTCACCCGACAGATATACGTTGGCGGCCACTGGCGAGAAAGGACTCTTACGAGCCCAGGACTCTTAGGAGCTAATGCTGTCGAATGGCAACCGGCGAGGTCGGCCGCTCAGAGGCGCACGTCGTGCTGGCGTGCCCACTCGAGCAGGACGAAGGGAGCCCGCACGCGCGTGAAGTAGACGGCGGGCCGCTCCGCGGAGACGTCCCGCCAGAGCGCGCCGAGCAGCCCTTCGCGCATCCATCGCTCGATGGGGAGCACGAAGCCGCTCTTCGGCCGTTCGAAGAGCTGGTCCTCGAGGCGACCCATCGCCGTGTGGCGCAGCGCGAGCTTCTTGCCGAGCGGCGCGAAGCGCGTTCCGTCCGGCAGCGCGGCCGCCGCGACGACGACGACGTGATCGACGAGCGGTACGCGGAATTTTTTAAAAAACAGTATTCCCGGAAGCGCTGCGGAACTTCCCAGAAACAGGCGGCGCGTCGATGTCGCCGAAGCGCTGGCCCAGAAACGGGATGCGTTGAACGTGTCGCGCGGGGAGTGGTTGAAGTGCTATCGAGGTTGGACTCGCCGTCAGGTCGAGCGGGCGGCAAGCGGCCGGGCCGTGGGCGACGAGTGGTTCGGCGAGTTCATCTCGTAAACCGCTTCCGGCACCGGCTCCTTCGCGAGGCTCTGTCTGAAGAGTTCTGCGAAGGCCGGCGCGTCGGGCTCGAGAAGCATGAGGAGGCCGTTGCAGGCATCCGGTCCGAAATAGGTCTCGGAGTTCGGCGCCGCCGATCTCCAGCGCAGGGGCGCGGTGCCGGATCGGAGCCACGCCTTGTTCGGCAGGTAGAGGCACACTCGTCCGGAATACCGGAGGGGAACATAACGGCGCACCGCCGTGATGGCCGCGCTCGAGAGCCTGGCGCGCCGGGCCAGGACCGGATCCGGAGTCGGGGGGCCCTTGGCCTCGTTCACCGCCTTCAGGCGGGCCCAAAACCGGTCGCCGAGGTACCTCCGGCGCGCCTCGAAAGACGGCATTTTCGCGATTTCTCGGCCATGCAGGAGGACGCGCCCGGCCCAGTACTGCAGGTTGAACGCCAGTCTAGGCAGCGGCCGGAACGCGGAGGGATGGGGGGTTCCAAACATGGCCAGAAGCGGGACCGTCGACCCTCGCTGCACGAGCCGCCGCGCCAGCTCGAAGGCGGTCGCGCCGCCCGAGCAATAGCCGGCGATGATGTACGGGCCTTCCGGCTGGAAGGCTTGGATCTGGTCGGCGAAATACGAGGCGATGTCGTCGACGCGATCCATCGGCTCCCTCCGGCCGTCGAGGCCGGGGGGTTCCAGCCCGTAGAAGGGCTGATCGTCGCCCAGCCGCTTCACGAGGTCGGAGAAGCAGAAGACGTCGCCGGGATGTCCGGGCACGCCGTAGACGGGCGTTCGCGCGCCTCGCGGCTGCAGCGGCACGATGGCCGGCTGCTGCCGGGCGACCGCCTCGGCGGTTCGCAGAAACTCCAGAATCTCGCGCTTGCGGTCGCGGAGCTGATCGCGCAGATCCGGCGTCAGCGCGCCCTCGGGAGCGTTGCACCTCAGCCGCTCGCCGTCGCCCCAGACCTGAATGTCCTTGCGGTTCAGCTCGGCGAGGAAGTCAGACACCCTCAAAGTACCAACTCCTCTCGACGCCCCGCGCCGTCGAGCGGCGCCTTGGGCTTCGCCAGCCATTTCAATCCGTCGATGACCGCCGCCAATCCCGCCACCGTCGGGCACGCGAACAGATTGCGCAGCTGCAGGTCAACCTCGAACGTGTCCCGGATGCGCGCGATGGACCGGATCGCCAGCAGGGAATGGCCACCCAGATCGAAGAAATCCTCGTGAAGGCCGACGCTCTCCACCTTCAGCAAATCGGCCCAGATGGCGGCGAGCGCTTTTTCAGTCTCCGTCTGCGG
>DASQAW010000144.1:0-1912 GCA_035635495.1 Burkholderiales bacterium | reverse complement strand
TGGTCGCATCCGCCGCCATCGGCGTATTCGGCCTGTTCACCGCCGCGACGCCGCACCTCGTGATCTTCCTGGTGCTGCTCGCCTCCGGCTGCCTGCGCTCGCTGCAATTCACCGCCCTGCAGGCTGTCTCGTTCGCGGAGGTGACGCGCGAGACCATGAGCCAGGCATCCAGCATCGCCAGCATGGCGCAGCGCCTCGCGCAGAGCCTCGGCGTGGCGTTCGGCGCCTACGCGCTGCAGATTTCCAGCCTTGCGCAGGGGCACGCCGATATCGTCACCGCCGATTTCGCGCCGGCCTTCGGCGCGGTGGCGCTGCTCTCCGCGGCGTCGCTCTTCTTCCACGCCGCGCTGCCGCCCGGGGCGGGCGCGGAAGTGTCGGGACACGGCAGGGGCAAGTAGCCGCCGGTCGGCCCAGCTCAAGCGGACCGGAACGTTGCGCTCACCGCGACGCCGCCGCCCGAAGCGAGGTTCCTCGCGGCGATCGTGCCTCCGTGGAATTCGGCGATAAGACGCGCGACGTAGAGCCCGAGGCCCAGGTGCGGCTCGCCGCTCTGTCCTTCGCGCGCGCGCTCGCCGCGCACCGACACCATCGATTCGAACAGTTTTCCGCGCATCTCTTCGGGCAGCGGCGGCCCCTGGTTCTCGACACCGAGCTCGGCCACGCCGTTTTCGACGGAGAGCGAGATGCGGACGGCCTGCCCCGGGCGGGAGAAATCCACCGCGTTCGCGACGAGCTTGTCGAGCAGCTGCGCGGCGAGGTCGGGCGATCCCTCCACCGGCGCCTTTTTTTGCGGGAGCGCGAGATCGAAGGGCTGGTGCGGGTAGGCGAGGCGGTAGCCTTCGACGCAGCCCGAGACGACCGCGGCGAGGTCGAAGCGCTCGCGCTCGAGCGCATTCAATCCCTGCTCCAGGCGCGTCGCCTCGCTCATGCGCGTGAGGATCGTGCCGAGGCGCTTCAGGCCTTCTTCCGCGCGCTCGATGTAGACGCGCGCGTCGGCCGGCGCGAGCTTCAGGTTCTCGAGCGACGAGCGCACCACCGCGATCGGGGTGCGCAGCTCGTGCGAGAGACGGCTCGCCAGGCTCTCCAGGTAGGCGTGGTGCTGCGAGAGCTTGCCGAGCATCGCCGAGAAGCTGCGCGAGAGATCGCCGATCTCGTCGCCCGCGTTCTGCGCGGTGAGCAGGCGTGAATGCGGATGCGCGAGCCGCCCTTGCGCGTCGATCGCCGTTTCGGCCTCGTCGCGCAGCCGCCGGATGCGCGTGGAGATGCGTGTGGCGAACCAGATCAGCACGCCCGCGGCCACCGCGAACGCGGCGAGCGTCAGAACGAGCAGGCGCTCCAGCGCCTGGCTGCGCACCGAGAGGATCGGATTGGTGCTCTCCTCGACGACGACCGCGCCCGCGACTTCATCGCCGTTCCATATGGGGTGCGCGGCCGAGATCACCACGGCGCGCCCGTCGGGCGTATTGCGCAGGCGGAACCCCGGCCGGCCCTGCAGGGCGCCGGCGATCTCGCGGCCGGTGGCGAGCGCGTCGTCGGCGATGGCGTCGTCGAAGTCCTCGTTCGGGCGCGGGATCAGGAGCCCGAGCACGCGCTGCGTGAGGGTCTCTTCGGCGCCGCTCCCCTCGCGCCGCAGGCTGCCGGCGAGCGCGAGCACGCGCAGCTCGCGCGTCACCACCCAGATGCGCGAGGTGGTCCGCTCCACGCCTTTTAGAATCTGCGCGATCTCCTCGGGTTCGCTCCGCCCCGCGGACTCTTCGCGGTCGATGATCAGCGTCGGCTCGGCGCCCTCCTCGGGCGGCTCGCCGCGCTCCGCCGCAAGGCGCCTCAGCTCCTCCTCGGCCTCGCGCCGCACGTCGGTGTCGCGCGGCGCGGGTGCGTGCATAAGGTTCGGGCGATCGTGGAGGGCGGTGGC
>DASQAW010000143.1:0-4621 GCA_035635495.1 Burkholderiales bacterium | reverse complement strand
TCGCTGTTCGCCTACGTGGCGGATGGCCGCAACGGCTTGAAAGTGATCCAGCTCACCGCGCCCGATACGCAGCCGAAGCTCTACGGCTTCAGCCCCGAGCCGAAGCCGCGGCTCATCGCGTGGAAGAAGACGCGCAGCGCCGCGCTCGCGCTCTCGCGCGGCCTGGATCGCGACCGCGCCGTGGATGAAACCGGCGGCCAGATCGCGGTGTTCGGACGCCTGGGCTCGCGACCCTTCAACCTCGAGGAGCAGCGCCGCCTGTACCTCAAACCGGACCTCACGCCGTGGACCGTGCGCTAGCCGCGCTGCTTCTCGTCTGCGCCTTGGCGCCTGCGCTCGCGCAGCCGGTGCTGCCGCACTATTCGCGCGACCGTTCGCTCGGCGTCGCGAGCTGCGCCAGCAGCCTGTGCCACGGCTCGGTCGAGCCCTGGCAGAACGCGCGCGTGCAGCAGAACGAGTACGTGACTTGGTCGCGGACCGACCGGCATGCGCGCGCCTACGACACGCTCCTCACCGAGCGCTCCGCCGAGATCGCGCGCAAGCTGGGTCTCAAGGCGCCGGCGCATCAGTCGGACGTGTGCCTCGACTGCCACGCGCACAACCCAGGCCCCGAGCGCCGCGCGCGCGGCTTCGTCCAGTCGGACGGCATCGGCTGCGAGGCCTGCCATGGCCCGAGCGAGCGCTGGATCAAAAGCCACGTCGAACCGGGCGCCACCCGGCGGGCAAACATCGCCCACGGCATGTATCCAACCGGCGAGCCGCTGGCGCGCGGCCGTCTCTGCGTGAGCTGCCACGTCGGCAACACGCAGAAGCTGGTGACGCACCGGATGATGGCCGCCGGGCATCCGCGCCTCAGCTTCGAGATCGATACCTTCAGCCACCTGCAGCCGCACCATTACGCCCGCAACGGCGAGGACGGCGCGCACCTCTGGGCGATCGGGCAGGTGCTTGCCGCCGAGGAGCAGCTCGACATACTGCTCGATCCGAAGCGCGGGCGCGACGGCCTCTTCCCGGAGCTCGTGGTGTTCGACTGCCATGCCTGCCACCACGCCATGTCGCAGAAGCGCGCCGCCGGCACCCGCCTCGGGCTCGCGCCGGGCGCGGTGCGCCTGAACGACTCGAGCCTGCTCATGGTGCGCCACATCGCGCGGCGGGTGACTCCGGCTCGCGCCGAGGCGCTCGCGCGCGACATCGCGCAACTGCACACGGCCATCGCCGGCGGCGACGATGCCCTCGCCCAGGCGCGACGCGTGCGCCAGTCGTTGCAGGAACTGGTGCAGGCGACGAATGCGTACCGGTTCTCCGCCGCGGACCTGCGCGCGGTGCTGTTCGCGCTGATCGACGACGGGCTCGCCGGCGAATACAGCGACTACCAGGGCGCCGAGCAGGCGACCATGGCGCTGCAGGCGCTCGCCGACCTGATGTCGCGCCGCGGGCTGCTGCGCGCCGAGGCGCTCAAGCCGGCGATGAGCCAGCTATTGGCCGCAGTGGCGAACGACGAGGATTACCATCCAACAAAGTACACCCAAGCGCTGCGCGAGCTGCGCGCCGGGATCGAAAGGCAAAAGGCACGATGACGAACAAGGTCCGCATCGCGGTGGTGGGCTCGGGTCCGGCGGGCCTCTCGTGCGCGGCGCGGGCAGCGTTCCACGGCGTCACGCATGTCCTGCTCGAGGCCGAGGCGCAGCCCTGCAACACCATCTTCCGCTACCAGAAGGGCAAGCACGTGATGGCGGAGCCGGCGGTGCTGCCGCTGCGCAGCGACCTCGCCTTTGCCGCCGGCCGGCGCGAAGCCGTGCTCTCGACCTGGTCAGACGAAATCTCGAAGCGTGCGATCAACCTGCGCCATCGCTCCGCGGTGAGTGCCATCCGCGGCAGCAAGGGCGCCTTCGAGGTGGTGACCGCCGCGGGAGAGATCTGGCACGCCGAGCACGTCGTGCTGTGCATCGGCCTGCAGGGAAATCTCCGCAAGCTCGGCGTGCCGGGCGACGACCTCGACCGGGTGCAGTACCAGCTCGACGATCCCGCCGCCTATGCCGGCGAGACCGTCGCGGTGGTCGGCGCGGGCGACGCCGCCATCGAGAACGCGAGCGCGCTCGCGCAGGCGAGCAAGGTGATCATGATCAACCGCGGCGGCGAGTTCGCGCGCGCGAAGCAGGGCAACCTCGATGCGGTGCTGGCGGCGATCGCCGCGGGCCGCATCGACTGCCGCTATGGCACCGCGCCGCTGCGCGTCGAAGAAGCGCCGGCCAACGGCTTGCCGCTCCGGCTCGTGGTGCGCACGCCGCAGGGCGAGGAGGCGATCGGCTGCCATCGCGTCATCGCGCGCCTCGGCGCCATCCCGCCGCGCAAGGTGCTCGAGAGCTTTGGCATCGAGTTCCCGAGCGCCGATCCCGGCGCCGTGCCGCGGGTCTCGGTCACCTACGAGTCGAACGTGCCCGGCCTCTACGTCATCGGCGCGCTCGCCGGCTACCCGCTGATCAAGCAGTGCATGAACCAGGGCTACGAGGTGGTCGAGTACATCCTCGGCAACCCGCTGAAGCCCGCCGACGAGCCGCTGCTGAAGAAGAAGCTCGCCCAGTTCCCGCGCGACGGCGGCGTGTCGCGCGCCCTCGCGCTGGTGCAGCGGCAGGTGCCGCTGTTCGCCGACATGAGCACGCTGCAGCTGCGCGAGTTCATGCTGGAGAGCGAGGTGCGGGCGCCAAAAGCCGGCGAGGTGATCTTCCGCAGGGGCGACTACTCCTCCACCTTCTGCTCGATCCTCGAGGGCGAGGTGCTGCTGGAGATCGACGACAACGGCAAGAAGCGCGAGCTCCTGATCGGCCGCGGCGAGTTCTTCGGCGAGCTCGGCCTTCTCTCCGGCCGGCGTCGCTCGAGCACCGTCCGCGCTGGCGCGAGCTGCATCCTCATCGAGTCGCCACGCCGCTCGATGCTGCGCCTCATGGGCAACGTCGAGTCCGTCCGGCGCAAGATCGACCAGGCCTCCCTGCGCCGTGCCGTGCAGCACTACATCGCGCCGGGGATCGCCGACGCCGACCTGGAAGAGATGGTGCGCGACGCCGTGGTGAAGAGCTTCCCCGCGGGCGAGACGCTCTTCAGCGAGGGCGACGAGCCCGACGGGCTCTACCTGATCCGGCGCGGCTCGGTGACGATCTCGCGCATCATCGGCGGCAAGGAGATCGTGCTGTCCTACGTCGCCGCCGGCAACTACGTCGGCGAGATGGCGCTGCTCTCGCAGGCGCAGCGCATGGCCACGGTGCGCGCTGCCGTGACCACCGAGACCATCGTGCTCCCGGCGCGCAGCTTCCAGCAGGTCCTCGAGCGCAACGCCGCGCTGCGCGGCGGCATGGAGGCGCAGGTGCTGCAGCGGCTGACCAAGAACGTGCGCCGCGAGGCCGAGCCCGATCCGGGCAACCTGGTCAGCTTCCTCATCAGCCAGGGCCTCGGCGAGGCGACGGACGTCCTGCTGATCGACGAGAGCCTGTGCATCCGCTGCGACCAGTGCGAGAAAGCCTGCGCCGACACCCACGGCGGCACCTCGCGCCTCGACCGCCAGGCCGGCCCGACCTACGCCAACATCCACGTGCCTACCTCGTGCCGCCACTGCGAGAACCCGAAGTGCATGACCGACTGCCCGCCGGACGCGATCCACCGCAACCCGAGCGGCGAGGTCTACATCCAGGACACCTGCATCGGCTGCGGCAACTGCGAGAAGAACTGCCCCTACGGCGTGATCCAGCTCGCGCCGCTCGGCGAGAAGCGCGGCGCCAGCCTCTGGGCCTGGCTCCTCACCGGCCTCACCGCCGAGCCCGGCCGCCAGCAGCTCAAGGTCGACGACGACCAGCCGAAGAAAGCGGTGAAGTGCGACATGTGCCGCGACCTCTCCGGCGGCCCCGCCTGCGTCCGCGCCTGCCCCACCGGCGCCGCCATCCGGGTGAAGCCCGAGAAATTCCTCGATTACACCGCCCAGTAACTTTTTGGGCAGACTGGCAGCTAGACATTTTTCGACTGACAGTCAACCTGTGAGTTAGAGGACATGGACAGTAAGGTTGTCAACAAGGCGATCCGCCGGTCGATTTGGTCAACTCTAAAGGAAGCGAGCTTCTCCAAATTCACGCCTCGCACGGCGTGGCGGTACACAGAGGAGCAAGTCGAGGTCGTTAACTTTCAGTCATTCAATCGATACAACGCCGATGTCCTCGGCATCACGACCTTCTCCTTCGCGGTCAACTTAGGCTCGTTCCTCCTATACGTCCCTCCGCGATGGCCACCAAAGGTGAAGGACGGCAAACAAGTACCAGAGGAGAGCGCGTGCCAGTTTCGCGGCCGGCTGACGCGCACAATATCGCAGGCTCACAAGCACTCTGATATCTGGCTTGTGGATGGGGATGGTCGCAATTTGGGTTGGTGCATGAGAGATGTAGACCGACAACTGCGTCAAGCTACGCGCTGGTTTGAGCGCTTACGAGACAAGAAGGAGGTTCTACGTATCCTTCTTACCGACTCAGAGCAAATGGGCACTCTGTGGGGCTTTGGCACTAATCAATCTCCAATAAGGTCGTACTTATCGGGGTATGTGGCATTGCGGCTTGGTCAACGTGAGATAGCGGAGGCAAAGCTA
>DASQAW010000142.1:0-1543 GCA_035635495.1 Burkholderiales bacterium | reverse complement strand
GTGATCGGCGACGCCGCGCACGCCATCCCGCCGAACATCGGGCAGGGCGCGGGCTGCGCGATGATGAACGCGCTTTCGCTCGCGGTGTTTCTCGACCGCGGCGCGGATGTCCCAGCCCAGCTCGAAGCATGGGAGCGCGCCGAGCGCCCGCTCACCAACCACACCCAGTGGATCTCGCGGCTCTACGGCATGCCGACCTTCTGGCCGGCGCCGCTGCGCACGCTGTTCTATTCGATCGCCGGCCGCTCGCGCTGGCTCACCGCGCAGCGCACGCGCACGGCGCGCCACGTTCCGACCGGCACTACTTAGAGCCGCCGAGCCAGCCCTTCTCGGAAATATCGAAGATCACGCCGTCGGGGTCCTTGTACTTCACCTCGAAGTTCGCCTCTTCCTTCGACTTGCCCAGCGTGAAGAAAAACTTGCCGCCGGCGGCCTCGATCTTCTTCTTCGCGGCCTCGAGATCATCGACCTGGAAACCGAAGTGATGCGCGCCGACGAAATGGGCGGCGTCCTTCAGCCCGGAGCCTGCCTCACCCTTGTATTTCAGCAGCGCGAGGTTGATCACGCCGTCGCTGAGGTAGATCCCCGAGCCCATCTCGAGGTGCTCCTCGCCGACGCGCTTGAGGTCGAACACCTTCTCGTAGAACTGGGCGGCCTTCTCGAGATCCTTCACCACCACCGCGATGTGCCGCAGCTTCGCCATGCACCCAGTATAAAACAGGGACAGGCCACGTTTTCGCGGCCTGTCCCGGTCTGGCTATTTGGCCTGCTTGATGGTCACCGTATAGAGCACCACCTCGCCCTTGCCGACGTTCTTCGCCGAGGCGTTGTCCGGGCCCGACTCGTAGATGCCGCCTTCTTTCCACTCGATCTTCTCCACCTTGCCGTTCGAGTGCCGGCGTTCAACGGTAGTGCTGCCCTTGAGCACGCGGCCGATGCGGTAGCCGCGAGGCTCCATCGGGTTTTCCTCGCCCGGCTTGAACACTGACTCGGTGACGCGGACCTTGTCGTTGTCGAGCAGTACCTTCATGGCGCGTACCGGCGCCTTCTTCTCGGCTTTCTTGTCCTGCGCGATCGCGGCGGTGGCGAAGGCCGCTGCCATGACGAACGCAACGATACCGGCTGCCTGGCTCATGCAATCCTCCCCTTTGTCCCCGCCCGTAGATGAGCGGGCGAGCCATTCTAGGCCGGTTGCCAGAGCTGGATCGGATTTCCATCGGGGTCCTGCACGCGGGCGAAGCGGCCGTTGGGATACGTCTCCTTGTCGACCTCGACCGCGATGCCCGCCTTGCGCAGCTGCTCGACCATGGCGTTCAGATTGCGCACGCGGAAGTTGAGCATCCACGTCTGCTCCTTGCGGCCGAAGTAGTCGGTATCGGCCGCGAAGGGCTCGAACACCGTCGGGCCGGCTTCCTGGCGCCAGGGCTGCTGGTCGTAGCTCGTCGGCGTGAGGTCGATGCCGAGGTGGTTGCGGTACCACGCCTTGAGCGCGCTCGGGTCGCGCGCGGAAGAAGAAGCCGCCGATGCCGGTCACTCTTTCCAT
>DASQAW010000141.1:0-12638 GCA_035635495.1 Burkholderiales bacterium | reverse complement strand
ATCACGCTGATCGTGCCGTTCACGCCGGGGGGCAACGTCGACTTCGCCGGGCGCGTATTCGCGACGCGGCTGCAGGAGAGGCTCAAGCAGAGCGTGATCGTCGAGAATGTCGCCGGCGCGGGCGGCATCGTCGGCGTGCAGCGCGCGATCCAGGCGACGTTCTCGACGATCACGCTCTGCTTGAGCTTCTCCTGCAGCCGCGTCGCGAACACGCGCCCGGCGAAGTCGACGTTGCCGCCCGGTGTAAAAGGCACAATCAGCGTGATGGGGCGAACCGTTGGCCAGCTCTGTGCTCCCGCCACCAACGGCGCGCACAGCGCGAGGGTCATGAGCAGACGACGGGTCATTGCACGTTCCTCCGCAAAGTGTCGAATTCCGCGCTCCACTCGGTCCGCCAGCGGCGCCGCGTGGCGTCGTCGATCCACGCCGCGTCGAGCCCGTTCAGCATGAAGGCGCGCAGGTCGTCGAGGCCGAAGCCGAAGTCGCGCACCATCATCTGCCAGGCGAGCGTCGGCGTCACGTTGTGGAAAGTCGGGTCATCGGTGTTCGGATGCACGCGGATGCCGCGCTTCGGCATGTGGCGGATCGGGTGGTCGAGCGCCCACCGCTCCTTCGGCAGCGTGCGCAGGTAGTACGAATTGGTCGGCACCACCGTGAACACGATCCCGGACTCGGCGCAGCGGCGCGCATAGTCGGGATTGTCGAGCACCGTGTAGCCATGGTCGACGCGATCGACGCCGAGCACCTCGATCGCGTTCTTCACGTTGGTCCACGGACAGCCGAATTCGCCGGCGTGCGCCGTGCGCTTCAGCCCTGCTTTCGCGGCTAGCCGGTAGGCGTCCGCGAATATCTCCGGCGGCCGGTCCACCTCGCTGTAGTCGATGCCGACGCCGACGACCTCCGGCGCCCGGTGCGCGATGACCCACTGCATCATTTCCACCGCGTCCGCGGGCGTCGCCTCGCGGTCGATCGCCGGAATCAGCCGCCCGATGATCCCTTTCGCATCGCCGATCGCGCGCACGATGGCATCGCGCGCCTTCGGGTACGGAATGCGCGACACGCGCGCCGTGCCGGTCGGGTTCCAGAAGAACTCGGCATAGCGCACGCCGTGCGCGGCGGCGTCCTCGAGATACTCCCGCGTCATGCGGTAGAGGTCATCCGGCTGCTGGATGACCTGGTCCAGCGTCCGCAACGCCTTCAGCACGCCCACCGGCTTCTCGCTGCGGATGTAGAACGCCTCGATGTCCTCGCGCGGAATCGGCGCGCCCGCCTTGCGCGCGAAGTCGATGAACGTGCCGGCGCGCACGGTGCCGAGCAGGTGGCAATGCAGCTCCACCTTCGGCAACGCGCGCAGGAACTTCTCCATTATTTGCGGTATTTCCGCGCCGCCGCGGCGAAGGCCTCGTAGTCCTCCCTGCCCTGGGGCGTCGCGGTGAGGATCGGCGTCGCCGCGGCGATCGACTCGTCGAGGAAGCGCTTCTGCTCAGCAGCCGGCAGCTGGATCTCCTTGCCCCCGTTCTCGGCCCAGATCTTCTCCGAGCGCTTGATGTCCTTGGCCGCCCACCCCAGCACGTGCTCGTCGGCCTTGCGCGCTTCGCTGCGCACCACCTTCTCGAGGTCGGGGCCGAGCGACTGGATGAAGTTGCGGCTCACCAGCGGCACCGTCGCCGCCCAGTGCGATGGCAGGTAGGTCATGGTCTTGGCGATGTCGTAGAACTTGAGCGCGGTGAAGAGCGTGGTTCCGGCCCAGACGCCGTCGATCGTGCGGTTCTGCAGCGCCGGCAGCACCTCGCCGAACGGCATCGACAGCGGCGAGGCGCCGAAGCGCTTGAGCGGCTCGATCTGCAGCGGCGAGCCCGGCACGCGGATCTTCTGGCCCTTGAAGTCGGCGAGCGTGTGGATCGGCTTGTGCGACACGATCACGTACTGGCTCGGAATGACGATCGAGAGCGCCTCGACGCCTTTGGCGGCGCCGAACGTGCCGATGCGCTGCTGGATCGCCGGGTCGTGCAGCACCCTGAAGCCGTGCTCGAGCCCATCGAAAAGGCCGGGCGCGGCGAGCACCGCGAAGCGCGGCTCCAGGGGCTCATAGAACCCCGACGCGTTGAACGACATTTCGATGGTGCCGAGCGCCACGCCCTCGATGGTGCGCGGGATCGAGCCGAGCTGGCTCGCCGGATAGACCTCGGCCTTGATCTTGCCTCCGGAGCTCGCCTCTACGCCCTGCTTGAAGGTATTGAGCCACTCCACGAGCGCATCGCCGCTCGTGGAGGTCGAGAGCTTCATGGTGAACTGCTGCGCGCTCGCCGTACCCACTACTGCCGCGAGCGCGAAAGCTGCCAGGCGAATCATGGTGCGTCTCCCTTTCTGAAGAGTTGAACGATCTGCAGCACCGCCAGCACGGCGATGAGCCCGAATCCCATCACGATGGCGCTGTGCGGGATCCACATCGGGATGCCCGCGTTCTGGCTGCGCGCGTCGAGGCCCGCCATCTGCTTCACATACCCCGACGACACGTAGAGCACGAAAGCCGCCAGGACGACGATCAGCACGAGCTCGACCACGGCCAGCGCCGCCTGGATGCGGCGTGGCAACTGCTGCACCAGCACGTCCATGCGCAGGTGCAGCCTGCGCCAGGTGGCCACCGCCGCCCCGAGGAAGGCGATGTACACCATTATGTATATCTGGACCTCGTCGGCGGCGATGAAGGTCTGGCCGAGGATGTAGCGGCCCACGACGTTGACGAAGTTGAATACCACGGCGGCGATCAGCGCCACGCCGAGCAGCTTCTCGAGCGCGTCAATGAACCGGTTCAAGTGGCTTCCTGCCGCGGATCAGGTCGGCGGCCTTCTCCGCGATCATCATGATCGGCGCGTTGATGTTGCCGCCGACGAGGTCGGGCATCGCCGATGCGTCCACCACGCGCAGCGCCTGCACGCCTTTCACTCGCAGCTCCTCGTCGACCACGTCGCCCATCCGGCAGGTCCCGAGCGGATGATGCACCGTGATCGAGGCGGCGCGCACGTGCGCGTCGATCTCCGCGTCGGACTCCTTTGCACCGCCCAGCTCCTGCGCAATGTATTTGCCCAATTGAGCCTGACGAGATACCGCGCGCGCGAGCCTCACCCCCGCGCGGAGCTTGGCCCAGTCGTTCGGCGAGGAAAGAAAATTCTGGCGGATGCGCGGCGCGGCGGCCGGATCGGCGGAAGCGAGCTCGACGCGGCCGCGGCTTTCCGGCCGCAGCAGCACGACGACGCAGGCGAAGCCATCGACGAAGGGCTCGGTGAGATAAGGCCCGGCGGCGAGCGGCGCGCCCTGGAAGAGGAGCTGGATGTCCGGCGCGGGCAATGAAGGATCGGTCTTGAGGAAAGCGACGATCGGTCCGGGCAGGTCGGTGGCGAAGCCCTTGCCGAGGAAGTAGCACTTCGCGAGCTCCAGCGCGATGCGATCGAGGCGCATGTGATGGTGGAACGGCCCGGGCTCGCGGCGTCGATAGGCGAGCGGCGCCATGACGTGGTCCTGGAGGTTCCGGCCGACGCCGCGCGCGGCGGCCTGCACCTTGATGCCGTGCTCGCGGAGATGGTCGGGGTCGCCGATGCCCGAGAGCATGAGGACCTGCGGCGAGTTGATCACGCCGCCCGCAAGCAGCACCTCGCGCTCGGCGCGCGCCTGCTGCTTTTTTCCCGCCACGACGTATTCCACACCCGCGGCGCGGCCGTTCTCCACCACGATGCGCGTCGCGAGCGCGTTCACCTCCACGCGCAGATTCCGCCGGCCGAGCGCCGGCCGCAGATAGGCGTCGGCCGCGCTGCAGCGCCGGCCGCCGCGGATCGTGCATTGCATCTGCGCGAAGCCGTGCTGCTCGGCGCCGTTGTAATCGTCGGTCACCGGATGGCCCGCGGCGCGGCCCGCTTCCATCCACGCATCGAACAGCGGATCCACGTAGCGCGAGCGCTGCACGCCGAGCGGCCCGTCGCCGCCGCGGTACGTACTCGCGCCGTCCTCCCACGACTCCTGCCTGCGGAAGTACGGCAACGCTTGCGCATACGACCATTTCCGCAGGCCCGCCGCCGCCCAGCGGTCGTAATCGCTGCGATGCCCGCGCACGTAGGCCATGGCGTTGATGGAGGAAGAGCCGCCGACCACCTTGCCGCGCGCGCACTCGACCGCACGGCCGCCGACGTTCGCCTCGGGCTCGGCGAAGTAGCCCCAATCGTGCAGCCGGTGAGTGAGAAGGCGCCCCCACGCGAGCGGGATGCGCAGCCAGGGGTCGCGATCCCAGCCGCCCGCCTCGAGCAGCAGCACCCGCACGTCGGGATCCTCGGTCAGCCGGCTGGCGAGCACGCAGCCCGCCGAGCCGGCGCCGATGACCACATAGTCGTACGCTGGGTGGCTCAACTATCCACTGCAGAATAATTACGACCCTGACCCCGAATTCCTAGGCGGCGGTTGCTTTCTTGAACGCCTCGCGCGAGGAGATGGCTTCGTCCCAGCGCTTGAGATTGGGCAGCTGCGGCAGCTCGACACCGAAGCGCAGGCAGCGATAGGCGATCGGCCCGAGGCAGATGTCGGCGATGGTCATCTTGTCGCCGGCCACCCACTTGCCCATCGCCTTATCCAATATGGAGAGCTGCGCGCCGAAGTCCTTCTGCTGGGCGGCGAAGTCGGCGCTGCGTTTCGCCGGCTCGAGCTTCGCCTCGCGGAACATCGCGAGGTAGGGATTGTTGAGCGAGGCGAGCTGCCAGTCCATCCAGCGCTCGACGTGCGTGCGCCGGGCCGGATCGGTGGGATAGAGATCGCTCTTCGCCTTGTTGGCCAGGTAGCGCAGGATGGTGTTCGACTCCCAGATGATGACCTCTCCGTCGACCAGCGTCGGCACCTTGGCATTCGGGTTCTGGGAGAGGTACTCCGGCGTCTGCGTGTTGTTGAATTGCCGTCCGTAATCCTCGCGCTCATAGGGCAGCTTCAGCTCCTCCAGGAGAAAGAGGACCTTCTGCACGTTGCCCGACGTCTTCCTGCCCAGCAGTTTCATTTCTTCTCCGGTTTGTAAGCGATCGCGTCAATCTCGATCTTGGTGTTGATCACGGCGCGCGCTTCCACGGTGGTTCGCGCGAGCGCGGCGTTGGGGAAATGCTTGGCGAAGACGCCGTTGTAGCGACCGAAGTCGCGCGCGTCCTCGAGGTACACGGTGGCCTTCACCACGTCCTCCAGATCTGCGCCCGCCTCCTTCAGCGCGCGGCGCACGGCCTCGATGCACCAGCGGGTCTCCTCCTCGATCGTGCCCGAGAACATGTTGCCGTTCTCGTCTTTCGGCACCTGGCCCGAGATGAAGATGAAATCGCCGGCGCGGACCGCGGGGTGGAAAGGCAGATTCGGGTTTTTCTTACCGTACGTCTGGCGCGTCATGTCCGCTCCACGATGTCGATGCCGCGCTGGCGGTCGACGAGATAGAAAAGGCCGCGCGAGTCGATGGTGACGTCGTTGGACGAGACGCGCTCGCAGTTCGGCGGCACATCGGGCAGGTAGTGGCCGACCTCGGCGGGCCGGAACGGATCCGAGACGTCGATCAGGCGCAGCCCCTGCGCGAACCAGGCGAACGGGATCACGTTGTCGCCGTTCAGCCGCTCGGACGGCTGATGGCACCCGGTCATCGCCTGCTGCGGCGAGCCGTCGTGGTCGGCCTCGGGCACCTGGAAGGTGCTGATGGGGATCGGATGACGCTCGTCGGTGATGTCGTAGACCCAGGTGAAGGCCGGCGCGGCGGGCGAGCGCTTCGCCACATCCTCGTCGGCGACGATCATCACCGAGCGGCCTTTCAGCTTCTGCGGCAGCGGCAGGCAGGTGTGCGTCGGATGGGGGAACGCGCGGCTCTTCACACCCTCGGCGACGAGCTTCGGCTTCGACAGGTCGCCGATGTCGAGGATGAAGATGCCGTGGTGCCAGTAGCTCACATAGAGCCGGTCGCCGAGGCGCAGCGGATGGTGGCAGCGCGGCTCGGCGTACTCGGCCCACGGATAGGGCTCGCCGCCGGCGGCCCACTGGCCGGGAATCCACCACCTGCTGACTTCGATTGGGCGCGACGGATCGGCAAGGTCGAGGATCATGCAGATATTGCCGACGTAGCCTTCGACAGTCGGCGAGATATATGCGTAGCGGCCATCGAACGAATAGCGGTGGACGCCCTTGCCCGCGGTCTTCCATTTGGCGAGCTGCTTCGGCTTCGCCGGGCTCGAGACATCGTAGATGCCAAGGCCGCCACCGAAATCCGGCGTGCCCTGCCCGAAGCGCTCGTGGTTCACGATCATCACGCCGTTCGCCACGCGCACCTTGTGCGAGTGCCAGCCTTCGGGCATCGGTACGGTGGCGAGCAGCTTCGGATGGCGCGGGTCGGACACATCCAATATGGAGGTGCCGTTCGGGTTGCGCATGTGGCCGACGTAGAGCGTGTGGCCGTCGACCCAGACCTGGCCGCCTCCGGCGATATCTAGGTGGGATACGAGCTTGGTATTGCGGGCGTTCATTCTCGGAAAAATAGGGACAGTCCCTATTTTTAGGTTAGCTGCTCAACATCTCCAGCGGCCGTGCGGCCCCACTTCTTGTGGAGGCCGAAGGCGCGCAGCGCCGGCTCGTCGCTCGCGACGAAGAGGACGATCGGCGACTTAGAGCTGTTGACGTGCTCGTACCACTCGCCCGCGGGGATGGCGAGCGTATCGAAGCTCTGCCAGTCGTAGCGTTTGCCGCCGATGAGGCTGTGGCCCATGCCGCCACCCTCGAAAGGTGTAACCAGCAGGCTGGCCGTCTGGCGCTGCGCGCGCGTGCGCTCGCCGGGGCGCAGCATCTGCGCGAAGAAGGTCATCGTCTTGAAGATCGGGCCGCCGTTCACCGGGTCGACATACTCGACGCTGAGCGCGTCGTAGGGATCACCGTCCCAGTCTTCATGTCTTTCCAAAAGCTCGCGCAGCGGCTCCCAGCGGTAGCAGTACATCGGCGACGAATGCGGGCTGCGCTCGTGCTTGACGAAGCGCGGCAGATAGCCGCCCGTGCCGTAGATGCGCCCGGAGTAATCCGGCGTCACGCGCGCGCTCTGCCTGTTCTTCACCTGCCCGTCCTCCTTGTAATCGTGCTCGAAGAAGACCGCGTTCAGGTTCTCGACCAGCGGCAGGTCCAGCACCGAAAGGTTCACCGCCGGCTCGTCGCCGACGCAGCCGTGGTTGTGCCACGCATCCTGCGGCGTAAGGACGAGGTCGCCCGGGCCAAACACCATGTCCTCGCCCTCCACGCCGGTGAAGTTCTGCTTGCCGGTCAGGCCGAAACGGATCGCGCTCGGCGAATGGCGGTGCGGCGGCATGACCTCGTTGGGCGAGTTGAGCCGGTACGCCGTATACATGGTGGTGACGGTGGCGCGCCGGGGAGCGAGGCCGGGGTTGACCAGGATCAGCGAGCGCCGCTCCGACTCGACGGTGGTGACGAGCTTGGCCGCCTTGACCAGGATCGGCTGGATCACCTCGGCGTAGGACCACAGGAACGGCACGGCGCGCGGCGCGGCGCCCATCAGCCGCTTCACTTCGTCATGCCCGCCGGCGCTGACCGCCCAGAACGGGAACATGTGCTTGCGCTCGATATCGTCGTGCAGCGCGTCCAGCGCGGCGGCTCGGTCCTGGTTCGTGGCGGCGACGGAACTCATCGGGGGCTCCTTTGTAGGTGCTATTTTACGGTCGCTTGATCGCCCGCCTCGCATTCGGTTTCGCGCTCGCCGCAGCCGCCGCGTGCGCCGGCGCGCAGGGATTCCCCTCGCGCCCGGTGAAGATCACCATGCCGCACTCCAGCGGGGTGGCGCCGTCGATCTTCATGCGCCTCGTCGCCGAGAAGCTCTCGAGAGCGTGGGGACGCCAGGTGGTGGTCGAGAACCGCCCCGGCGCGAGCGGCTTCATCGCCATCGAGGCGATGAAGAACGCGGCGCGGGACGGGCACGAGCTGCTCGCCGTGGCGAACTCGCACATGACCATCAATCCGTCGCTGTACAAGAAGCTGCCGTACGACCCGCAGGCCGATTTCGTGCCCGTGGCGATGACGCTCTACGCCTGGTTCTTCGTCACCGTGGCGACCAACGGTCCCTACCAGACCGTGCCGGCGCTGATCGCCGCGGCGAAGGCCAATCCCGGCGGGATCATCTACAGCTCCTCCTACGTCGGCAGCCCCTCGCACCTCGGCGCCGCCGAGTTCGAGTACCTCACCGGCACCAGGATGGTCCACGTGCCGTACAAGGACCAATCGCAGATGTATATCGGCATCGCCAACGGCGACATCCACTGGGCGTTCTCCACCATCGGCTCGGCGCTGCCGCTCATCAAGGCCGGCCGCATCAAGCCCATCGCCGTGGCGGCAAAGAAGCGCGTGGCCAGCGCTCCCGATGTGCCCACGGTGGAAGAGGCCGGAGGCCCGCAAGGCTTCGAGATCGACTCGTGGATAGGCCTGGTCGCGCCGAGCGGCACGCCCGACGAGGTGGTGCGCAAGATCAACGCCGACGTAAACCGCGTGCTGGCCGACGCCGAGGTGCTCGAGCGCATGAAGCTCTTCGGCTTCGAGCCCGCGTCGATGACGCCGGGGGAGATGGCGGCGATAATCCGCGCCGATACGGTCAAGAACGCCGCGACGGTGCGCCGCACCGGCGCCACCGCGGAGTGAGGAGGCAACATGGATCGCCGCACCATTCTGAAAGGAACCGCCGGGGCGCTCGGCATGCTCGGCTTGCGCGAGGCGCTCGGCGCGGTCGGCAGCATGGCCGAGCTCGGCTTTACCGAGCTGCCCGACGGCACGCTCGAGGAGCAGGTCCTGCACGCGCTCGCCGGCAAGGCGCCGCTCATCAAGAAGACCTTCCGCCCGCCGAACTACGAGACGCCGGTCGAATATTTCCGCACGCCGTACACGCCGAACCGCGCGTTCTTCGTACGCTGGCACCTCGCCGGCATACCGCAGATCAACCTGAAGGAGTGGTCGCTCAGCGTCGGCGGCGAAAGCGCCGGGCGCGAGCTCAAGCTGACGATGGACGACCTGCGCAAGGAATTCAAGCCGGCGCAGGTGAGCGCCGTTTGCCTGTGCTCGGGCAACCGGCGCGGCTTGTTCGAGCCGCACGTCACCGGCGTCGAGTGGGGCGTCGGCGCGATGGGCAACGCGGTGTGGCGCGGCGTGAGGCTGAAGGACGTGCTGCAGAAGGCGGGCGTGAAGAGCGACGCGCTCGAGGTGGTGTTCGACGGCGCCGACCATCCCGCGCTCGACAAGACGCCCGACTTCGTCAAATCGATCCCGGTCGAGGTGGCGCTCGACGAGAACACGCTCATCGCCTTCGAGATGAACGGGCTCGCGCTGCCGCACTGGAACGGCTTCCCGGCGCGGGTGGTGGTGCCCGGCTGGACCGGAACCTATTGGGTCAAGGGGCTGACCAGCATCAAGGTGGTGGCAAAGCCCGAGAAGAACTTCTGGATGAGCGCGGCCTACCGCCTGCCGCGCGGGCGCTTCAAGACGCCGAGCTTCAAGTCGCAGGTGACCGAGGCGAACGAGCCGATCACGACCATGGTGGTGAACTCGCTCATCACCTCGCTCAAGTCCGGCCAGCGCGTGCCGCGCGGCAGGCCGCTCGAGATCCGCGGCATCGCCTGGGACGGCGGCGCGGGCATCGCCAAGGTCGAGGTGAGCACCGACGGCACGAGCTGGGCGCCCGCGCGGCTGGGCAAAGACCTGGGACGCTTCTCCTTCCGCGAGTTCGCGCTCAGCATGCCGACGCGCGAAAGCGGCGGCTACGTGGTGATGGCGCGCGCCACCAGTGCTTCGGGCGAGACGCAGGTCAACGAGCTGATCCACAACCCCGCCGGCTATCACCACAACGTGATCCAGCGTCTCTACGTGGAGGTGGCGTAATGCGCGCCCTCGCGATGGTGCTCATGCTGGCCGCCGGAACGGCGCTGGCACAGGAAGAAAAGGTGGTGCTAAAGGACGCGCCGGGCCGCGACAAGGCGATGCAATGCCTCGCCTGCCACAGCCTGGATTACATCCAGATGAACTCGCGCTTCCTCGACAAGGCCGGCTGGACCGCGTCGGTCAACAAGATGATCAACGCCTTCGGCGCGCCGATCGCGAAGGAAGACGTCGACGCCATCGCGACCTACCTCAGCGAGAATTACGGCAAGCCGCCGGCCAGGTGAGGTTGCCACTCGCGGCGCAGCTTCTGGCGCAGCGCCGCGTCGTGCAGGCTGGCGCGCAGCTCCGAGCCGTCCACCGGCAGCACGACGTTTCGCCACGCGCCGTCGACGGGGCAATCGATGGTCAGCGTCCAGCCGCTGGTCTTCGGCTCCACGGTAAAGAGGTAGGCCGGCAGCGCGCACTCGTCGAGGATCCGCTCGACCGCGGCGCGCGCGTCGAGGATCTCGGTCATCTCGAGCGAAGTACGGTGAACTCGTCGGGCGAGATGCGTCCGTCGCGGTTGCGATCGACCGCCGCCCAGTTGCCCTGCCGGCCGCGATCGCTCCAGAGCTCGTCCCGGGTCAGGTAGCCGTCGCCGTTGCGGTCGAGCTCGCTGAAAAGCCGCCTCGACTCCGCTTCATCCCGGTCCGCGGACGCGCTGCCGCCGGCGGCCGCCGACGGCTGCGGCGCGGTTTCCTTCTCGGGCTCGGGCTGTGCGTGGGGGGTCGCCGCCCACGCAAGCGCGAGCATCCAGGGTAAGGCGGTCTTGAGCACGGCACTGCTCCAGCAAGAACCGCGCCGCCGCCGCCGGGCGACGTCACAGCAGAAGCGGGGCTCCCCGTGGCGCTCCTGGCTCAATCCAGGGAAGCTGTATTGCGCTCACGGCTAAAAGGCCCCGCTACGAACGCGTCAAGGGTCGCGGAACTCGATGCGCCAGTGGCTGCCGTCGCAGAACGGCTTGTTGGCTGAGGCGCCGCAGCGGCAGAGCGTGTAATGCTCGCGCGAGGCGCCGTCGCCGAACTCGACGTTCATCAGCTCGATCCCGCCCGAGACCGAGTACGGACCGTTGTCGGTGACGACCACCTTGGGCGCCCGCTCCGGCGGCGCCGCCTCGACGCCGTCGATGGCGTAGCTGAGCGCGCCAGACGGACACCTCCGGATCGTTTCAATGACTTCCTGCACGGCCGCGCCGTCGGGATCGATCCAGGGCTCGACGCCGTAGCGGAACACCGATTTCAGTCCATCGCTGCAATAGCCGGCGTGCGCGCAGATCGCCCGGTTGTCGAAGATGGTGATGCGCTTGCCGCGGTACGCATCGCGCTTGTTCGCCCTGTTGTCGGCAAGCTTGCGATCGGAGAAGCCGATCGCGCTGTGCGTGCCGTCGCAGAACGGCTTGTTCTTCGAGGCGCCGCAGCGGCAGAGCGCGATGCCGCGTACGGTCGAGCAGGCGTCGCCCGAGGAGCGCACCAGGTTCGGCACCGGCGAAGCTTGCATGTCGTTGAGCAAGTAGTAAGGGCCGTTGGGCAGACAGGCAATGCGTGGACGTTCGGTCATGAGTGACTCCTGGAGGAGACAGTATCGTCGAAACTGCACCAGGGCAGGCACCGCTCTTGCAACGCTTCGCGTGCAGTACCTCTTCAACACTCCATGGAGATTCAAACGTGATGGTCAAGACAATCGCAGCAGCAGTGGCGGCAGCGCTGGTCGGCGTGGCGAGCGCGTCGTGGGCCCAGTCGGGCGCCGGCAGCGCGGGCGGCACGAGCGCCGGCAGCGCGGGCGCCAGCGGCTCGTCGAGCACCGGCGCGTCGGCCGGCGGCACGACCGGCTCCAGCATCTCGGGCGGCACGACGAGCGACAGTGGCGCGTCGGGCAGCGCGGCAGGAAGCTCGCCGCTTCCGAGCCAGTGCATCGGCCTGACCGGCCTCGAGCGCGACAAGTGCCAGAAGCAGTACGGCAGCTCGACGAGCGGCGCGGGCAGCACGACCTCGGGCACCTCGGGCAGCAGCATGGGCAGCGGCAACCCCGGCGGCAGCAGCTCGTCGGGCGCGACTACCGGCGGTAGCACGGGCAGCAGCACCGGCTCCTCGACCGGGAGCGGCTCCGGCTACTCGAAGTAATAGCAGCACGTCGCACAGCCAGGCGGGCCGTCGGCCCGTCTGGCTTTCACCGAATAATTACGATCCCGACCCCGATTTCTTGCCGAGCAGCGGCCCGAGCACGTCCATGGGCACCGGGAAGACGATGGTCGAGGCCTTGTCGCCGGCGATCTGCGTGAGCGTCTGCAGGTAGCGGAGCTGCATCGCTTCGCTCTTCTTCGCCAGCATCTCGGCGGCGGCGAGCAACTTCTCCGAAGCCTGCAGCTCGCCTTCGGCGTGGATCACCTTCGCGCGGCGCTCGCGCTCGGCCTCGGCCTGGCGCGCGATGGCGCGGATCATCGTCTCGTTGATGTCGACGTGCTTGATCTCGACGTTGGACACCTTGATGCCCCAGGCATCGGTCTGGTGGTCGAGCACCGTCTGGATGTCCTGGTTCAGCTTCTCGCGCTCGGCGAGGAGATTGTCGAGCTCGTGCTTGCCGAGGATCGCGCGCAACGTGGTCTGCGCGAGCTGGCTGGTCGCCTCGTTGAAGTTCGCCACCTGGATGATCGCGAGCTGCGGGTCGACGACGCGGAAGTAGACCAC
>DASQAW010000140.1:0-2163 GCA_035635495.1 Burkholderiales bacterium | reverse complement strand
CGCGTGGATGGTGGCGGTGCGCAAGTTCTTCGGCGTGCTGCTGCTCGCCGTCGCGCTATGGATCATCACGCCGCTTCTTTCCTCCATGGTCGAGAGTCTCGCCTGGGGCGCGCTGATCGTCGGCTCGGCGATCTACCTCGGCGTGCTGCGGACACGCTCGCGGTGGTGGCAGGCAGTCGGCGCTGTCGCGCTGCTGGTCGGCGTGGCGCTGCTGGTAAGCGCCTTCACGGCTCGCGAGAGCGGAAGCCGCACCGCGTGGATCCGCGTCGCGTCGGTGGCGGACCTCGAGCAGCGCCTCGCTGCGCCGGGGCGACCGGTGATGCTCGACTTCTACGCGGACTGGTGCGTGTCCTGCAAGGAGATGGAAAAGCTCACGCTCTCCGATCCGCGCGTGCGCGCCGAGCTCGATCGCATGCTGCTCTTGCAGGCGGACGTCACCGCCGCGAACGACGCGGACCGCGCGCTGCTCAAGCGCTTCTCGCTGTTCGGGCCGCCCGGCATCATCTTCTTCGACGCGCAGGGGCGCGAGATCCCCGGCCTGCGCGTGATCGGCTACCAGCCGCCCGAGCGCTTCCTCAAGACGCTTGCCGCTGCCCGGCATTGACCACGCGGTCGTCGCCGTGCGCGACCTCGACGCCGCGGCCGCCAGCTTCCGCGCGCTCGGCTTTACCCTCACGCCGCGCGGGCACCACAGCATCGGCTCGCAGAATCACTGCATCATGCTCGGCTCGACCTATATCGAGCTCCTCGCCGCGCCGGTATCGCATCCGTGGCTCGAGTACTACCGCGCCTTCGGCGAAGGGCTGGCGGCGATCGCGCTCTCGACCGATGACGCCGACGCCGCGTATCGCGATTTCAAAGGCGTTGGCGCGAAGCCGCCGATCGATCTCGCGCGTCCTGTCGAAGGCGGCGTAGCGCGGTTTCGCCTGGTGCAGATCGAGGGCGCACCGCAGGTCTTCATCTGCCAGCACCTTACGCGCGAGCTGGTGTGGCGGCCGGAATGGCAGAAGCACGCGAACGGCGCCGCCGAGCTGATGCAGGTTTCGCTGCCGGCGAAGAAACCCATGGCTGGACTGCCGCCGTCGATCGAATGGTCAGCGAGCGCGGTGCTTCGTCTCCGCGGATTGCGGCGGGCTTGCGAAGCGCACGGCGTTCGCCTAGCGCTTGCGTAGCGCCTTGGCGGCGTCGAGGGCGAAGTAGGTGAGGATGCCGTCGGCGCCGGCGCGCTTGAAGGCGAGCAGCGCCTCCACGATGCAGGACTCCGGCAGCCAGCCATTCGCGATCGCGGCGCGCAGCATCGAGTATTCGCCGGAGACCTGGTAGACGAAGGTCGGCGCGCGGAATTGGTCCTTCACCCGGCGCACGATATCGAGGTAGGGCAGCCCCGGCTTCACCATCACCATGTCGGCGCCTTCGGCGAGATCGAGGCCGACCTCCCAGAGCGCCTCGTCGGTGTTGGCCGGATCCATCTGGTAGCTTTTCTTGTCGCTCTTGCCGAGGAATTTGGCGGAGCCGACCGCGTCGCGGAACGGGCCGTAGAAGCCCGACGCGTATTTCGCCGAGTAGGCCATGATGCGCGTGTGGATGTGGCCGGCCTTCTCGAGCGCGGCGCGGATGCGGCCGATGCGGCCGTCCATCATGTCGGAAGGCGCCACGATATCGACGCCGGCGGCCGCCTGCACCAGGGCCTGCTTCACCAGAATGTCGAGCGTCTCGTCGTTGAGGATGTAGCCCGAGTCGTCGATCACGCCATCCTGGCCATGCGAGGTATAGGGGTCCAGCGCGACATCGGTCATGACGCCGAGCTCCGGGAAGCGCTTCTTCAGCGCCGCCACCGCGCGCGGGATCAGTCCTTTCGCGTTGAAGGACTCGCGCCCGTCGGGGGTTTTGAGCCGGCCGTCGATCGCGGGAAAGAGCGCGATCGCCGGGATCTCGAGTTTTAAACACTGCTCGGCCACCGGCATCAGGCGATCGACCGTCACCCGCTCGATGCCGGGCATCGAATCCACTTTCTGCGTGCGGCCTTTCCCCTCGATGATGAACACCGGGTAGATGAAATCGTCCGCGGTAAGAACGGTCTCACGCATGAGCCGCCGCGAGAATTCGGCGCGCCGCATCCGTCGCATGCGCACGCCAGGAAAGCTGCCGTAAACCTTCATTGAT
>DASQAW010000139.1:0-2431 GCA_035635495.1 Burkholderiales bacterium | reverse complement strand
GATCGAGATGGTCGCGTTGTGCGTCATCATGATCTGCTTGTTGTGGAAGTTGACGTTGTTGTCGGGGTCCTTCCAGTTGACGGCGGAGGGCGGCGTGCAGCCCTTGCCGATCGTGTCGACGTAGTCGTGCATCGAGGCGACCAGGCCTTTCTTCACCTCGGGGCGGTCGACCATCAGCTTGCCGTTGTCGTCGACCAGCTTTACGTTGTACGCGTCCATGAACGTGAGATAGGAGAAGAACGAGTCGCTCGAGTCGACGCCCATCGGGCTGCCGACCGAGTAGATGCGCTTGCCGGTCTTCTTGCGATAGCCCGCCTGCGCCTTGTCGCACCAGAAGTCCCAGTACGCCTTCCAGGTCTTGGGCAGGTCGGACTCCTTGTAGCCTGCCTCGGCCAGCATGTCCTTCCAGTACTGGATGTGCATCGTCTGGCGCTTGGTCGGGAAGGCGTAGTAGGCGCGCTTGCCGGTCTTGTTGTTCAGCAGGTACGCGGTTTCCAGCGTATTGGGCAGGAAGTTGCCCTTCATCGGCGTGAGGATGTCCGAGAGATCCTCGAGCTGGCCCTCGAAGGCCCACTTGCCCGCCACCTGGAAATCGAACACGTCGCCGTACGCCACGTCGGGCGGCGAGCCCGAGTCGAGCGCCGCCACCGCTTTCGGCACCGACTCCTGCGGCGAATAGCGCGACAGCTCCACCTTCACGCCGGTCTTCTTCTGGAACTTGTCGATCATGTCGTCGAGGGCCTTGTCCTCCTGCGGATAGAACCCCTTGGTCCAGTACACCACCAGCGTTTCCTGCGCGGCCGCCGGCGGCGCAAAAAAAGCAACGCACAGCGCTGCTGCAGTCAGCAATCGAAGCAACATGGAAATGAACTCCTCCTCTAAGGGGTCACTTGTATGATAACCGACAAATAATTCGCGACAAATAATTCGGGGTCAGGGTCGTAATTATTGAAGCCCCGAATTACTTCTTGGCCTTCCAGGCTTCGAACTCGGCCTTGGTCTCCGCGTTGGGCGGATAGAGGCCGAAGATGCCGCGCCCCTCCTTCACCTTCATCTCCACCCAGTCCTCGAACTGGGTCTGCGATTCAGCCTCCTTTGCAACTTCGTCAACCATCTTGGCCGGGATGACCACCGCGCCTTCGCCGTCGCCGACCACGACGTCACCCGGATAGACGGCGACGCCGCCGCAGCCGATCGGCACCTGCAGGTCGATCGCGTGGTGCCGCACGAGGTTGAGCGGCGCCGAGCGCGCCGCGCAGTACACCGGGAAGTCGAGCTTCTCGATGGTCGGCGAATCGCGCAGCCCGCCGTCGGTGACGATGCCGGCGGCGCCGCGCACCATGAGCCGCGTCATCAGAATATCGCCGCCGGTAGCGGCGCTCGCATCGCGCCGCGCGTCCATCACCAGCACGTGGCCCGGCGGGCACGCCTCGATCGCCTCGCGCTGCGGGTGCCCGCGGCCCTCGAACGCGCCGAGCTGGTCGAGGTCCTCGCGCGCCGGGATGTAGCGCAGCGTGTACGCTTCGCCGACCATGCGCGGCGCCGCGCGGTTCAGCAGGAAAATGCCCTGGATGAACACGTTGCGCAGCCCCCGCTTGAAGAGCACGGTGGTGAGCGTGGCCGTGGAGACTTGCTTCAACCGTTGGCGGGCTTCAGGGGTCATCGTTTTCCCTTTGCGCGGCGAATGCTAGTCCATGGGGCGCCGCAGGCGGGTATACTGTCAACTGGTTGTCTAGTTGGAGCGCTGATGATTACCGTGGGATCCTTCGAGGCCAAGACCAAGCTTGCCGAGCTGCTCGACAAGGTCGAAGCCGGCGAAACCGTGACCATCACGCGGCATGGCAAGGCGGTGGCCAAGCTGGTGCCCGCGGCGATCGACGAGGCCGAGCGCGCACGCCGGCGGGCGCTGATCGAGGAAATCAAGCGCAAGCGCGCCGGCTGGGACAAGGGCGCGAAACCCGGAGCGAGCATTGCCGAGCTGATCAAGGCCGGGCGCCGCTACTGATGGCCGTCGTCTTCGATTGCTCGGTCACGCTCGCCTGGTTCCTCAAGGACGAGCGCAGTGCCTTCACCGATACGGCATTCGAGTTGCTCGAGACGGAGGAATGCTGGGTGCCTTTCGTCTGGCGGCTGGAATTCGCTAACGCGCTGCTTTTCGCCGAACGCAGGAAGCGCTTGGGGCGCGAGCAGCGGCTGGAAATACTCGAGAACGCAGCGCAGCTCGTGCTGCGCGTGGAACACGCGTTGCCCGACATCCGCTCGCTCAGCGCGCTCGCCGAACGCCGCGGTCTCACCGTGTACGACGCGTGCTATCTCGAGCTTGCGCTGCGTTCGGGTTTCGATCTCATCACGCTGGACCGGCAGCTCGCCGACGCCGCCGCGGCGGAGGACGTGCCGGTGCATTCGCCCGGTCGCAGCTCCGCGGCGCAGG
>DASQAW010000138.1:0-8757 GCA_035635495.1 Burkholderiales bacterium | reverse complement strand
TCGGCGGGAAGCTTGTCCCCGCGCTTCTTCATTCGGATCAGCTTGAACATGCGGACGCAAGGATAACAGCTAAAGCCACGCGTTTACCCGGGTAGTCGCGCCAGCTACTAGCAAGGTGCGCGTGCAAAGTGCACGGGAGGTCAACGGCACCTTTGGGCACGCGTTGAGTTCTAAAATGGGTCGCATGGGCCAAGTGCAGGAACTCATCGAGGCGCCGCTCTCCACCGAAGAGCTGGCGATGCGCTATCGCGCGCTTTGCGACGATCCGTGCTTCGCCAACGTGCCGGGGAAGATAGAGCTGGATGTCTGGGGCCGGATGGTGATGAGCCCGGCCAGCACCTACCACGGCCGTGTCCAGGCCAATCTCACGTACAAGCTCAAAGGCGTGCTCGGCGGCCATGTCATTACCGAGGCGCCGATCGCAACGCCAACCGGCTTGTTCGTGGCCGATCTCGCATGGGCCAGCCCCGGCTACATGACGGCGCATGGCTCGGAATCGCCTTTCATGCGAGCTCCGGAGTTGTGCATCGAAGTCGTCTCGTCGTCGAACTCGGTGAGGGAACTGGCCGAGAAGCGAGATGCGTACCTGGCCGTCGGTGCGGAAGAGGTGTGGCTCGTCTACCCGCAGTCGAAGCGCTGTGAGTTCTACGGCAAGCACGGCCCGCTGCCGCGCTCGGCGTACGCTGTCGATCTCAGCGATATCTTCAGCTAGAGGCGAGTTCTTCGCAGACGACGCGGACCGCGGGCGCGTCCATCTGCACGAAATTTTCCTCGTCCTTGCGCATCATGGCCGGGATCGGCCCGGCGAACATGGCGCGGATGTCGTCCACTGAAGCGAAGTAGAGCTCGACCATGCCGTCGAACGCCGGGTCCTGCCCCGGCTCCGGCAGGGCGAAGGTGGCGACGATCTTCTGCACCGGCGATTCGGCGATCACGCGGTCCTCGAGCCTGGAGTGGTTCTTCAGCCAGTAGTCCTTGAACTGCTGGGGAGTGAGGTCGCGCCGGCGGTACACCGTGCGCACGATCTTCAGCTTGATCTGCGGCTGCGGCTTCTGTCCCATCGCGTGCTCGTCGCACGCCATGACGATGTCGCCCGAGAAATGCTCGGCGGCGGCGCGCGCCTCGCGCTCGCTCGGAAAGTAGGTCGCCGACATGCCGTCGAAGGGCGACTCGGCGCCGCCGAGGGCGACCTCGCCGGTGGCGAAGCTGACCACGGCCTTCTTCGGGTGCTCGGACCGCCAGCGCTGGACGAACTCCTCGCGCGACTCGCCGGCGCGGCGCTGGGCCATGCGCAGCACCTTGTACTTCACTTCAGCAGCCCCGCCTCGCGGTAGAACTTCTCCGCGCCGGCATGGAACGGCACGTCCTGCAGCGGCTTGGCCATGTTCTGCGGCTGGAACAGCGCGAACGGCGGAAAGGTGGCGACCAGGTCCTGCTTGTTCTCGTGCAGCGCCTTCACCGCGCGGTAGACGACGTCGTCCTTCACCTTGGCGTTGGTCATCATCACCATGTCGAACGCGATCAGGCTGGTCGGCTTGGTCACGCCCTCGACGGAAGGATGCGGCGCCACCTGCATGACGTACGCGCCGGGGATCAGCGCCTGCGCGCGCTTCACCGCCTCCGGCGCGGTGTCGACTTCCAGGACGCGCACGCCGCCCACGGCTGCGTTCGCCTGCTTGATCGACGCCGAGCCGAGCGCGAAGAACATGACGTCGACCTTGCCGCTCATGAAGTCCTCGGCCTGGCGCACGACGTTCGGCGCCGGCACGCCGACCACGTCCTTCCATCCCAGGCCGGCGTTGGCCAGGTGCGCCTCGATGATGCGCGCGATGGTCTTCTGCGCGTTGAAGTCGCTCGAGACGCGCTTGCCCTTGAGGTCGGCGATCGACTTGATCGGTGCATCGTTGCGCACGTGCATGGCGACGCGGTATGGAATCAGCGCGCCGGCGTAGCGCATCGCCGGCTTCGCGCCGTTGCCCTGGTATTCGCCGGTGCCGGTCGTGTAGAACGTGCCGTCGAACGAGTTCGAGACGTTGAAGTCGGCGGCGCCGCTTTCCACCTCCTCGAAGCCGGTGCCCGCCTGCGCCTGCACCACCGTGCGCAGCTTCGCCTTGTCGACGAGCACCTTGGCCATCGCCTGGCCGGCCGAGTTCGAGAACGAGCCGGCCGGCGTGGTGACGATGCCGACCGTTTGCGCCTGTGCCGCGGTTGCGAAACACAGCGCTGCCATCAACCTGAGCATGTCCACCTCCTCGGCGATTATCGTAGCATCGCCGCGAGGAGGAGCCGCTGAGGGGTTTCGTCGCTGTACTGGCTGTCGCGCTGACCGCCGGCGCGCTCGCGCTGTCGGCAGACGTTTTCCGGCTGCTCGGCCTCTCGCTCTACACCGAGCAATACCTCGCGGCGCTCATGGCGCTCGCGACGCCGCTCGTTTTTCTGCACGTCGCCGCCGACGGCACCAAGGGCCGCGATCGCGTGCCGTGGTACGACCTCCTCGCCGCGGCCGCCGCCTTTCTCGCCGCCGCGTATCTGGCATGGCGCTTCCCGCGCCTCTCGGAGCTGGTCTCGCGCCAGCCGTGGGATGGGCTCATTGCCGCCGCCGTTCTGCTCGTGTTGTTCCTGGAGGGGCTCAGAAGAACGTCAGGCGTGGCGCTCTTCATCACTACGCTGGTCTTCATCGCCCTCGCGCTTTTCGGCGGCGAGCTGCCGGGCGAGTTCGCCGCGCGCTCGATCCCGCCGGCGCGCCTTGCCTACTACCTGGTGTGGGACTCGAGCGCGATCCTCGGGATCGCCATCAAGATCATCGCCACCGTCGTCGTGGTGTACGTGTTCTTCGGCCAGGCGCTCTTCAAGGCGGGCGGCGCGCAGTTCTTCACCGGCGTCGCCATGGCGCTGATGGGCCGCTACCGCGGCGGGCCGGCGAAGATCGCGATCGTCGGCTCTTCGCTGTTCGGCTCGATCTCCGGGAACATCGTCTCCAACGTGATGACGGTGGGCACCGTCACCATCCCGCTGATGAAGCGCGCGGGCTTCCGCCCGCACCTGGCGGCGGCGATCGAAGCCTGCGCCTCGACCGCCGGCCAGATCACGCCGCCGGTGATGGGCATCGCCGCGTTCATCATGGCGGAGTTCCTGCAGGTGCCGTTCTACGAGGTGGCGCTCGCCGCGGTGATCCCGGCGGCACTCTTCTACATCGCGCTCTTCATCCAGGTCGACCTGGAAGCCGCCCGCAGCGGGATCCTGCCGATGCCGCGCGAGGAGATTCCGCGGCTGTCGCAGGTGCTGCGCGAGGGCTGGTACTTCGTCCTGCCGCTGGTCGCGCTGGTGTACGCGCTCTTCGGGCTCAACTACGAGCCCGAGATGGCCGGCCTCATCGCCACCGGCGTCGTGCTCGTCCTCGGCGTCGCCATCCCGTACCAGGGCAAGCGCGTCGGCTTTCGCGACCTCTGGGTGATGATGCGCGAGGCGGGCACCTCGGTGCTCGAGCTCTTCATGCTCGGCGCCTCGGCCGGCATCATGATCGGCGCGCTCAACTATTCGGGCGTGGGCTTCACGCTCACGCTGGTGCTGATCCTGCTCGCCGGCGGCAGCCTGATCGCGCTGCTCGTCCTGTCGGCCATCGCCAACATCATCCTCGGCCTGGGCCTGCCCACCGTGGGCGTGTACATCGTGCTCGCCACCCTGGTCGCGCCTGCGCTGGTCAAGATGGGGATCGATCCCATGGCCGCGCACATGTTCATCATGTATTACGGGTGCCTTTCGATGATCTCGCCGCCGGTGGCCATCGCCGCGTTCGTGGCGGCGAACCTGGCCGGGGCGGATGCGAACAGGACCGGGTGGGTGGCGATGGCGTTCGGCTGGACGCTGTTCGTCATTCCCTTCCTGTTCGTCTTCTCGCTCCCCCTGCTGATGAAGGGCCATCCCGCCGTCATCGCCCTCGATTTCGCGCTCGCGATCGGCGGCGTCTGGTTCATTTCGGCGGCGATGATGGGTTATTCTGTCCGCCCGCTCGGCCTGGCCGAGCGGCTCCTCTACTGCGTGACCGGAATCTGCACCTTCATGCCCGCGAATGTCCTCGGCGCCGGCCGCTGGTTCAACGTCGCCGGCGTGGCGCTCGCCACCGCGCTATTCCTGTTCTCGCGATTCCGCCGACCCATGGAGCAGACATGACGATGAAGGAAGTCACGATCACCGTGCGCGATGGCACGCGCATCGGCGCTGCGATTTATGCTCCGGAGGGCAGCGGCAAATACCCAGCCCTGCTCGCCGCATCGCCCTACCGGTACGACAACAACGCGCTGCCGGCGGGACCCCAATTCCTGTGGCGCGAGACCGGCCCGATCGACTTCTACGTCAAGCAGGGCTACGCCTATGTCCACATGGATGTGCGCGGCTCGGGAAGATCGGGCGGCCAGTTCGAGTTCCTCGGGCCGAACGAGCAGAACGATCTCTACGACGCGATCCAGTGGGTCGCCGCGCAGCCGTGGTCCAACGGCAAGGTCGGCGGCCTCGGCCAGTCCTACTTCTGCATGTCGCAGTGGTGGATGGGGATCATGAAGCCGCCGGCGCTCGCCTGCCTCGGCGCGTACGACGGCCTGAACGATCCCTACCGTGCGTCGTGCTACCAGGGCGGCATCCCGGGGCAGTTCATTCCGGGCTACTGGTGGAACCAGAACCGCATCATCAACCGCTTTCCCGCCAACGGCGCCGAGCCGCGCGTGCAGGAAACCGATCTCGACGCGCTGGTCACGGCGCATCCCGCGTACGACGACTTCTGGCGCGCGCGCTGCGCCTCCGAGCGCCTGCACGAGATCAACGTGCCGCTCTACTCGATCGGCATCTGGGGCAAGGTCGATCTTCATACGCGCGGCAACATCGAGGGCTTCCGCCGCACGAAAGGCCCGCGGAAGCTGCAGATGCGCGGGCCACCGAACGCGTGGGCCGCGAACGCCGAATTCAACGGCGTCGAGCTGCACGAGAAGGTGCTGCTGCCGTTCTATGACCGTTTTCTCAAGGGCGCGAGCACGAACTGGGAGCAGCGGCCGCCCGTCGAATACTTCGTGCGCGGCGCGAACGTCTTCCGCACGTCGGACACCTGGCCGCCCGCGGGCGTGCAGTACCGGACCTGGCATCTGAGCGCCGACAAGAGCGGCAGCGTGACGTCGCTCAACGATGGAACGTTGAGCGCGAAGCCGGCGGGCGGGGCGGAGAGCACGATGTATGCGTACCCCAACCCCGGCTGGGTGAGCGGCGTGGTCGGCTTCGGCCCGTCGGGTCCGCCGAATTTCGACCCGGCTCGCCGTGTATTGACCTTCACGACGCCACCATTGGAGAAGGACGTGGAGATCGCCGGGCCGATCAAGCTCACGCTCTACGCGTCTTCGACCCAGCGCGACACGGATTTCGTCGTCAAGCTCTCCGAGCAATACCCGCAGTCGCCCGAGGAGCGCGCGAAGGGGATCAACCCAGCGTCCCAGGTGGTGACGAAGGGCTGGCTGCGCGCGTCGCACCGCGCGCTGGACGAGAAGCACAGCACCGAGATGGAGCCCTACCATCTCCACACGCGGCCCGAGGCGCTGAAGCCGAACGAGGTCTATCGCTTCGACATCAGCATCGAGCCGAACGCGTTCCAGTTCAAGAAGGGCAACCGCATCCGCCTCGAGATCGTCAACGGCGATTCGCCGATCACGGATGTCCTCTGGACGCACTACTACCAGCCGAACAAGATCGGCCAGGACACGCTCTGGCACAGCGCGAAATATCCCTCGGCGCTCGTTCTGCCGGTGATGGAGTAACGGAGGTCCCATGAAACGCATCGCGGCATTGGCGCTCGCATCGCTGCTCACAACGGGCGCCGCGGCGCAGACGGTGAAGATCGGCGTGGTCAACACCTACACCGGTCCGCAGGCGGTGTTCGGCGAGATGACCGACCGGGCGTTCAAGCTCTACCACAAGCTGCACGAGAAGGACCTGCCGCCGGGGGTGAAGCTCGAGTTCCTGACCCGCGACGACGGCGGGCCTAACCCGGACAAGGCGCGCCAGCTCGCGCAGGAGCTGATCGTGCGGGATCGCGTGCACCTCCTCGCGGGCGTCGCCTTCACGCCGAACGCGATGGCGATGGCGCCGGTCGCCACCGAGGCGAAGATCCCGCTGATCCTCACCAACGCCGGCACTTCGATCGTCACCACGCGCTCGCCCTATATCGCGCGCTTCTCCTTCACCATCTGGCAGTCGTGCATGCCGCTCGGCGAGTGGGCGGCGAAGAAATTCAAGCGCGCCTATACGCTGGTCTCGGACTATGCCCCTGGCCAGGACGCCGAGACCGCTTTCACCCAGGGCTTCAAGGCGGGCGGCGGTGAGGTCGTCGGCGCGGTACGCGTGCCGCTGCAGAACCCGGACTTCGCGCCTTATCTGCAGCGCGTCAAGGATGCGAAGCCCGATGCGCTGATGGTGTTCATCCCCGCCGGGAAGACGTCCACTTCGGTGATGAAGACCTTCGCCGATCTCGGGCTCGCCGCGGCCGGCATCAAGCTCATCGGGCCGGGCGACATCACCACCGACGAGGAATTGCCGAACATGGGCGATGTCGCGCTCGGCGTGCTCACCGTGCATCACTACTCCGCCGCCGGCGAGCGCCCCGCCAACCGCCGCTTCGTCGAGGCATGGAAGAAGGAATACGGCGCCACCAGCACGCCGAACTTCGCCGCCGTCGCCGCCTGGGACGCGATGGATGCGATCTTCCAGCTCGTCAGGGAGCAGAAGGGCAAGATCGACCCGGAGCGCACCATGGAGCTGCTCAAGGCCTACCGCAATCCCGACAGCCCGCGCGGCCCGATCGCCATCGATCCCGAGACGCGCGACATCGTGCAGAACGAATACCTGCGCGAGGTGCGCAAGGTGGGCGGCCAGCTCGCCAATGTAGAGCTGGAAACCGTCGCGACGGCGGTGAAGGATCCGTGGAAAGAGATGCAAAGGAAAAAATGAGCGAACTTCTATGCCCCCCTGACAAGGGGGGAAGCGAGCTTGCGAGCGGGGGGGTTGATTTTTGGAACCGCAAAACCCCCCGTTCGCCTTCGGCTCACGACCCCCTTATCAGGGGGTCAGCAGAGGTTAACCAATGAGCGGAAGAATCCTCACCACGCACGTCGGCAGCCTGCCGCGGCCGCACGACCTGCTCGACCTCATGAAAGCGCGGCTCTCCGGCCAGGACTACGACCGCGAGCGGTATGAGAGCCGCGTGCGCAGCGCCGTCGCGGAATGCGTGCGCCGGCAGGTCGACGTCGGCATCGACGTGGTAGCAGACGGCGAGCAGTCCAAGCCGGGATTCTTTACCTATGTGAAAGAAAGACTGTCAGGCTTCGAGCCGCGGCCGGGAAAGAAGGTCGCGTTCTTCGACGCCGAGCGGGCGGCGTTCCCGGAGTACTACAAGGAATATTTTGCCCGCGCCATGGTCGGCGGCGCGGTCGCGCCCGTGGTGCCGATGGTGTGCACCGGGCCGGTGAGCTATCGCGGCGAGGAGGCGCTGCGACGCGACATCGACAACCTCAAGGCCGCGCTGGCCACCACCGGAGCACGCGCGGCCTTCATGCCGTCGGTGGCGCCGAGCGGCGCCGGCACCAACGAGCATTACCAGAGCGACGAGGAGTTCTTCTTCGCCGTCGCCGATGCGATGCGCAAGGAGTACCAGGCGATCGTCGACGCGGGCCTTTATCTGCAGGTCGACGATCCGTTCATGACCGATCTCTTCTCGGACCCGGCGCTCGACGAGCGGCAGCGCCGCCGGCTCGCCGAGATCCACGTCGAGGCGATCAACCATGCGCTGCGCGGCATCCCGACGGAGAAGGTGCGCTTCCATACCTGCTACGGCATCAACGAGGGACCGCGGGTGCACGATCCCGCCCTCGGCGAAGTCGCGCCCTTCATGCTCAAGGTGAACGCCGGCGCCTACTCCTTCGAGGCGGCGAACGCCCGGCATGAGCACGAGTATCACTATTGGGAGGGCGCGAAGCTGCCCGACGATAAGGTCCTGGTTCCGGGCGTGATCACGCACGCCGGCAACATCGTCGAGCACCCGGAGCTGATCGCCGAGCGCCTCTCGCGCTTCGCGCGCATCGTCGGAGCGGACCGCGTGATCGCCAGCGCCGATTGCGGCTTCTCCTCGCAGGCAAGCTACAAGCCCGAAGTGCATCCGACCGTCATGTGGGCGAAATTCAAGGCCATGGCGGAAGGCGCGCGGCTGGCGAACCGATTGACTGGGAGCAAATAGTGAACAGATTCGGCATCGGGCAGCCCGTGCGACGCGTCGAGGACCAGCGCTTCCTCACCGGACGCTCGCGCTACGTGGACGACATGCAGCTTCCGCACATGCTGCACGGCGCCGTGGTGATGTCGCCGCACGCGCACGCCAGGATTCTTTCCATCGATACGAAACCCGCCTTGGCATCGCCCGGCGTCCATCTGGTCCTCACCGGGGCGGATGCGCAGAAAGAGAAGCTTGGCGGCATCCCGCCGCTCTTCATGCCCGAGGACATGGGCGGGCCCAAGGGCTATCGCACCTTCCGGCCGCTGCTCGAGCCGGCGAAGGCGCGCTACGTCGGCGACCGCATCGCTTTCGTCGTCGCCGACACGCCCGAGCAGGCGCGCGTCGCCGCCGAGAAGGTGGAGATCGACTGGGAGCCGTTGCCGGCGGTGGTGCACGTCGAGGACGCGGCGAAGGAGGGCGCGCCCAAGGTCTGGGACGACAGCACGATGGGCAAC
>DASQAW010000137.1:0-22303 GCA_035635495.1 Burkholderiales bacterium | reverse complement strand
CCGCTCGGAGTGCTGCAGGTCCGACTCCGTCAGCAACACCGACATCCCTTCGCGCTTCAGGCCGGCGACGACTTCTGCCAGCCGCTGCGCCAGCGCCGGCGCCACGCCCTCGAATGGTTCATCGAGCAGCAAGAGGCGCGTCCCGCACATCAGCGCCCGCGCCAGCGCGGCGAGCTTCTGCTGCCCGCCCGATAGCTGCGACCCCTTGCGCGGACCGAATTCGCGCACCTCGGGGATCAGCGCGTAGACCTTCTCCAGCCTGTCGCGCGCGTCGGGGCGCCCGGCCGCCCATGCGGGCACCAGCACGTTTTCCTCGACCGTGAGGTCCGGGATCAGGCGCCGGTCCTCCGGCATGTAGCCGATGCCGAGGTGCACGCGGCCGTGCGTCGGCCGGGCGAGCAGATCGTGCTCCTCGAAGCGGATGGCGCCATTGGCCGCCCGCAGCAGGCCCATGATGGTTTTCATCAGCGTGGTCTTGCCGGCGCCATTGCGGCCGATGAGGCCGGTCATGCTGCCGGTGGGCAGCTCGAGCGACACGCCGCGCAGGATCTGCACGGCGGCGATCGACACGCTGAGGTTCTGCACGCTAAGCACGCCGGCCCACCACGTTCCTCTTCACCTCCGGGTCCGCGAGGGCGACTTCCGGCGCCGCGTCGGCGATGACGCGCCCGTCGTAGAAGGCGATCACGCGCTGCGCGAAGCGGCTGACCACCTCCATGTCGTGCTCGACGAAGAGCACGGTAGTGCCCTCGGCGCGCACCGCCTCGAGCACCATCTGCATGATGCCGAACTTCTCCTGCGCCGAGACGCCGCTGGTGGGCTCGTCGAGCAGGAGGATGCGCGGCCGCGCCACCATGGTGAGCGCGATGTCGAGGAGCTTGCGCACGCCGCCCGGCAGCACCTGCGCGTTGCGCTCGCGGTAGTCGAGCAGGCCGAAGCGCGCGAGCAGGTGCTCGGCCACTTCTTCGGCGGGCCTGGCGTATCCCGGCACGAGCGGCGTGCCGCGCGAGAAATAGCCCGCGAGCCGCGCGTTCGCCAGCACGATGCCGATGCCGACCATCATGTTGTCGAACACGCTGAGCGAGCTGTAGAGCTGCGGGATCTGGAACGAGCGGCAGATGCCGAGCCGCGTGATCTCGCGCGGCACGAGCGCAGTGATGTCGCGCCCCTCGTAGTGGATCGAGCCGCGGTCGGGCTTGACGTAGCCGGTGATCATGTTGATGAAGGTGGTCTTGCCGGCGCCGTTGGTGCCGATCAGCCCCACCACCGAGTCCTTCTCGATCGCGGCGCTCACGTCCTTCGCCGCCGTGACGGCGCCGAAGCTCTTGCACAGCGCGCGCGCGTCAAGAACGGTGGGCATGGCGGCGTCCAAACAATGACCACAGACCTTCGGGCAGGAAGACGATGATCACCAGCAGCGCCGCGCCGAGCGAAAGCTGCCAGGTGTTCGGCGACAGGTCGTACGCGGTGGTGTGGATCGCCTCGTAGAGGAGCGCGCCGGCGAAAGGCGCGATCACGCTGCCGGTGCCGGCGAGGATCGTGATGAAGATGAATTCGCCCGAGGTGGTCCAGAACGCCATGTCGGGATCGATGTGGCCGACGGTGGTCGCGGCGAGCGCGCCGCCGACCCCGGCGAGCACGGCGGCGATCACGTACTTCACGTGCACCGCGTAGCGCGCCGAGGCGCCCATGTACTCGACGCGGATCTCGTTGTCCTTGATGGCGGGGGCCAGGCGGCCGAGCGGCGTGCCGAGGTAGCGATGCACCAGGAACGCCAAGAAGAAGGAAACCACTGCGGCAGCGGCGAGCACCGCATAGCGCACCCAGTCGGGTCCCGGCCGCACGCCGAAGAGCGTCGAGGGCAGGATGTTGAAGCCGTCGGTCGAGCCGAGCGCCTCGTTCTTCACCAGCAGGCCGTACAGGATCATCGACAGCGCGAGCGAAAGGAGGCCAAAAAAGATGCCGCGGTACTTGGCCAGCAGGAAGCCGAGGATGAACGCGGCGAGGCCGGCGGCGAGCGCGCCGCACAGCATCTGGACGAACACGTCGCCGATGCCGAGGAAGCGGCCGAGCGCGCCGGCGGCGTAGGCGCCAAGGCAGTAGTAGAGCGCCTGGCCGAAGGACACCAGGCCCGCGCGCAAGAGCAGCATGAGGCCGAGCGCGACGAGTCCCTTGGCGAAGGCGACGGTGATGATGAAGATCGCCCATTGCGGGATGAAGGGGCCGCCGGCGAGGAGGGCCGCGAGAATGCCGCCCAGCACGAGCGGCGTGCGCTCGCGCCTCAAATCTTCCTCGGCTCGGCGAGGCTGAAGAGGCCGCGCGGGCGGAACGCGAGCACCATCGCCATCACGAAGTAGATGACGAAGAGCTCGACTTGCGGCATGTAGTGCACCGAGAGCGAGCGCACCATGCCGACGATCACCGCGCCGAGCGCGGCGCCGGGCAGGCTGCCCAAGCCGCCGATCACCACCACGGCGAAAGAGAGCACGATGATCTCTACACCGAGGCCTGGCACCACCGACACCGTGGGTGCGGTATAGGCGCCGGCCAGCGCCGCCAGCAGCGAGCCGAAGGTGAACGTGTACAGGTAATAGCGGTCGACGTTGATGCCCATGGCGCGGCTCACCTCGGGGTCGTGGATCACCGCGAGGAGGAGCTTGCCGACGCGCGTGCTATGAAGCAGCCACGCGAGCCCCAGGCCCGACACCAGGGCGAGCGCAATCAGGATCAGGTTGTAGGTCGGATAGGCGAGGCCGCCGACCGTGAAGCTACCGAGGAGCGCATACGGCTGGGCGATGAAGTACGGATTGACGCCCCACACCAGCTTGATGACGTCTTCCAGAATGAGGAAGAGCGCGTAGGTAATGAGCAGGATCACCACCTCGTCCTTGGCGTACATGAAGCGCAGGATCCCGCGCTCGATGAGCGGCGCCACCACCAGCGTGACGAGGAGTGCCGCCACGAGCAGCACCGCATAGGACGCCATCGGCGGGTAGCCGCGCGCGAGCCAAGCGCCGGTGAGCGAAGCCGCCGCGTACGCGCCGAGCGCGTAGAAGCTGCCGTGCGTGACGTTGACGATCTTCATCACGCCGTAGATCAGCGTCAGGCCGAGCGCGGCCGTGAAGAGCCACGCCGAGTAGATGGCGCCGTCGACGCCGACCGAAAGCAGCTGGTTCAAATCAAATCAGTTGGCCTTGAATCCGCTCTTGATCCAGTCGGCCGACTTCACGCCCTCCGGCGGGTTGACCTGCTCGGCCGGATAGCGCTTGACGTTGACCACCGTGAGCTTGCTGCCCTCGAGCCTGGTCTGCCCGTACACGGTCTCCATGATCGCCTGGTGGCCTTTGCCGATCGCCATGCGCACGGTTCCGCCGGGACCTTCGAACGTCGAGCCTTTGAGCGCAGCGCCCACCTGTTCGTTGGTCGGGCGCTTGCCGCTCGCCGCATCCTGCGCCTTCTCCCAGGCCAGCTTCACGCCGAGGAAGGCCTGCGCCATCTGGTAGGAGGCGTAGTTCGGCTGCTCCTTGTACTTGCTGACGTAGCCGCCGAGGAACCACTTGTTGTACTGATTGTTCGGCGCATAGGGCCCAAAGGGGCCGCGCGCGCCGAGCACCGTGCCGTCCGGGATCTGGTTGCCCAGCTTGTGCATCGCGGTCTCGCCGGTGGTGAGGATGGTGAGGCTCTGCTTCATCAGGCCGCGCGGCCCGCCCTGCAGGATCAGCGCCTCGAGGTCGCCGTTCCAGAAGCTGGAGTGGATCACGTCGGGCTTCGCCGAGAGCAGCGCCGAGATCTCCGCGTTGTACTGCCCGGCGAAGAGCTTCGGCATCTGCGAGGTCTTCACCTCGATGCTCGGCACCAGCACCTTCATCGCCGCCTCGAAGTCCGCCCAGGAGTCCTGGCCCCAGGCGTAGTTCTGGTTGAGCCCCGCGATCGACTTCACGTCGCCCTTCGCGTCCTTCACGTAGAGCGCGGCGCCCACCGAATCCATCGTCGCGGTGGGCGAGGTGCGGAACACGTAGTTATAGGACCCGTCCTCGAAGATGCGCGGCGTGCCGCAGTCGAAGAAGTTGGTGAGCTTCTTCAGCTCCTCGGCGACCGGCGCGATGGCGAGGCAGTTGCCGCTGGATACGTAGCCGATCACCAGGTCCACGTTGTGCCGCTGCACGAGGTTCCTGTATTCCGTGACCTGCGTGGTGGTGCTGCCGGCCTCGTCGATCATCACGATCTCGAGCGTCGCGCCGCCGAAGCCCTTCTTGCTGTACGGCGCGGGGCCACTGCCGGCATTCAGCTGCTCGACCACGAACTCGGCGGCGTTCTTCGCCGGCACGCCGAACGGCGCCGCGGCCGGACCCGAAAGAAAGGTCACGACACCGATCTTCACGCTCTGCGCGGACGCACTCGCCGCCATCGCGGCGATGGCCGCGCCAACCAGCCACTTCCTCCTCATGCAACTCTCCTCTGTGATGTGTTCTCTGCCGGCAAGCCGGCCGCGACCAATGCGGCGCGGATGCGCTCGATCTCCTGCGGCGAAATCTTCGTGAGCGGCGGGCGCACCACGGCTCGCGGCAATTTGCCGAGCAGCACGAGCGCTTCCTTCATGCGGTTGTGCATGTCCACCCAAGGCTCGGCGTAGAACACATCCGCCGTGGGGGTAATGCGCGCCTGGATCCTTTGCGCCTCCGCCAGGTTGCCGGCGCGCACGGCGCGGAAGAGCTGCGCCTGCAGGTCGGCGATGACCGAGCCGCTGCCGGAGAGCACACCGGCGCAGCCCACGACGAGCGAGCTCAAGAGCCAGGAGCTGTGCGTCGACAGTACATTCACCGGCCTAGCGCGCGACTGCAGCAGCTTTACATGCCGCTCATGCAGCTGCGGGTTCGCGCACCAGTCCTTAATCGCCCGAACGCTGGGCACCTCGTCGAGAATCTTGGTGAGTGTCGCAAGCGGGTAGCCCTGGCCGCCGGCCAGCGGATACTGGAAGAGGATCAGCGGCAGCGACGTGGCGTCCGCGATGCGCTTGAAGTGCGCCACCGCCATCTCGGGGCGCTGGCCGAACGCGTAGATCGCCGGCGGGAAAACCAGCAGCGCCGAAGCGCCGCCCCGCTCCGCCATCTTCGCAATCCGCGCCGCCTCAAGGCTGCCGTCGGCGTAGACGCCGTTGATGAGCGGCAGCTTGAGCTCCTCGCCGCTGATCTCCAGCACGCGCCGCTGCTCATCGAAAGTGCACGACGCCACCTCGGACGCGTGCGCGTTGACGGTGATCGCCGACAGCCCATCGACCGCCGCCACGTCGCGCAAATGCGCGCGATAGGAAGCTTCGTCGATCGACAGGTCGTCGTGGAACGGCAGCAGAACGGCGGGAATGACGCCGCCCGGGACGTACTCGCGCATGCTGGCCACCACCTCCTCAGGCGACCTATCTTAACCGCTATCATCCGCGCATGAACCACCCCCGCGAGGTGCGACGCGCGATCCGGGCCGGGCGGCACCGCGGCCACACCGCGGGCCTCGCGCCGGGTCACGTGCAGGGGAACGTCTGCATCCTGCCGCGCGAGTACGCCGAGGAGTTCCGGCTCTTCTGCGAGCGCAACCCGAAGCCCTGCCCGCTGCTCGCCCTGTCGAAGCCGGGCGACCCGCGGCTACCCGAGCTGGGCGAGGATCTCGACATCCGCACCGACGTGCCGCGCTACCGCGTGTTCCGCGACGGTGTGCAGAGCGAGGAAGTGACCGATCTGCGCGATCTCTGGCGCAGCGATCTGGTCACGTTCGTGCTCGGCTGCTCGTTCTCGTTCGAGGAAGCGCTGATGAAGGCCGGCCTGCCGCTGCGCTACGTCGAGGAAGGGACCAACGTGCCGATGTACCGCACCAATGTCGACACCGCGCCGGCCGGCCGCTTCCGCGGCAAGCTCGTCGTATCGATGCGGCCCTTCAAGCCCGCGGCCGCGATCCGCGCGATCGAGATCACCTCGCGCTATCCGCGCGTGCACGGCGCGCCGGTGCACATCGGCAGGCCGGACCTGATCGGCATCGAGGATCTGGCGCGGCCGTGGGCCGGCGACCCGACCGAGGTGCGCGAGGACGAGCTGCCGCTCTTCTGGGCCTGCGGCATCACGCCGCAGTCGGTGGTGCTGGAGGCGAAGCCCACGCTCTGCATCACGCATGCGCCGGGGCACATGCTCGTCACCGATCTCGAGAATGCGAGCTTGGGGGAGCGTTAGGCGTGGGGTTCGACGACTACTGGTACGTCGTCGCCGAATCGGGGGCACTGACCCAAGATCGCGCCCTCGCGCGCTGCGTGCTCAACCAGACGCTCGCGTGCTTTCGCGGCGCGGACGGCGAGCCCACGGTGCTCTTCGACCGCTGCCTGCATCGCAACGCGCCGCTCTCGGCAGGCGTCGTGCGCGACGGCCTCCTGTCTTGCCCGTATCACGGATGGACCTACGACGGCCGGGGGCGCGTGGTCTCGATTCCCTCGCTCGCCGCCGACGCGACGCGCAAGCTTGCCCTATGCAGCGCACCGTTGCCGGTGCTCGAGCGCGACGGCTACGTGTACGTCCGGCTGAAGCGTGACGCGCCGGAAACCATCGCACCGTTTCGCATGCCGCACTTCGGCGAGCGCGGCTGGTGCACGCTCAGGCTGCAGAACCGCTTCTCGAACAACGTCGCGAACTGCGTCGAGAATTTCATCGACATCCCGCATACGGCGTTCGTGCACCGCGGCATCTTCCGCTCGAGTCGCACAGAGAGACTCACCGCGACCGTGTTGCGCGAGCGGGGCGAGGTCCATGTCACGTATCGCAACGAGCGCGCGAACCTCGGCACCTACGCCTGGTTCCTCAATCCGCGCGGCCGCGAAATCGAGCACACGGACAGCTTTTTCGCTCCCAACGTCACCTCGGTCGTGTATCGCATGGGCGCAAAGACTTTCAGCATCACGTCGCAGGCGGTGCCGGTCACCGACGAGGAAACACTTGTGTATACGGACCTGACCTATGCCTTCGGCGTGCTGAACGCCTTCACCGCGCCTTTCGTGCGCGCGCATGGCCAGCGCATCATCGATCAAGACATCGACGTTCTCGGCGGGCAAATGGCGGTCATCCGCCGCTACGGCAAGGCGTTCCGCGATACGCCGGCCGACCTGATCCACAGCCTGGTCGATTCGATCCGCAGCGCCATCGCCCGTGGCGAGGACCCTCTGGCACTGCCGCCGTTCAGCCAAGAGATCGAGTTCTACGTTTGACGTTCCGGGCGCGCCTCTTTGCATGGTTTCCGCCCGCCTGGCTCGCCGCAGTGCTCGGCGCAGCGCTCGCGATCGCCTGCGAGCCGGGCATCGGTCGCGTGGCGGCGCTGCTCCTCGCGCTCTATGCTCTGCCGTTGGCGTGCTTCCGCATCCATAACTGGCTCTGGCCGCTCGTCGAAGGCCGCTCGCGCCTGGACACGCCCGAGTATTCGCCGTGGTGGGGCGGCCACCAGTTCCAGGTCATGTACAACGCCTTCCCGGCGCTTGAGGCGGCACTGCGCCTCGTCCCGGGGCTCTACAGCGCGTGGCTGCGGCTCTGGGGCAGCCGTATAGGCCGGCGGGTGCATTGGACGCCGCGCGTCGATATCAGCGATCGCAGCCTCCTCGAAGTCGGCAACGACGTGGTCTTCGGGCACCTTGTCGCCTGCTACGCGCACGTCGTCATGCGGCGGGGCGAGCGCACCGTGCTTTACGTCCGCCGGATTCGCATCGGCCACGGTGTGCTGCTGGGCTTCGCCTGCCGTCTCGGCCCCGGCGTGCGCGTCGACGACGGCGTCGCGCTGGCGAGCCGCACGGATGTCTTCGTGGGAAGGCGGATACGGCGAGTCTGATGTCCTTTGGAAAAGCTGCCGCGGCGCTTCTGCGCATGGCCTCCGCCTGGCGCGCGAGCGCATTTGCTGAAGCCCTCGACGACGTGCAGGCCGCGCAGCGGCGCGTGCTGGAGCGGCTGCTGGCGGGGTCGGCGCGTACCGAGTACGGCCGCTCGCTGAGGCTGGGTCCCGAGACGGGCATCGACGAGTTTCGTGAGCGCACACCGATCGTGGACTACGCGGCCCTCGAGCCGTGGATCGAGCGGCAACGCGCTTCTGGCGGCGCGGTGCTGACGCCGGGCCGCGTGCGGTGTTACGAGCCGACCTCCGGCAGCGGGGGGCGGGCGAAACGTATTCCCTACAACGACGCCATGCTCGCCTCGTTTCGCGCGCTCTTCGCCATCTGGGCCCACGATCTGTTCACGCAGGTATTGCAGCCCAGGTCCGGCAGAACTTTCATGAGCCTGTCCTCGCCCATGCAGGACCATGGCGGCTTCGCCGACGATCGGGAGTACCTCGGCCCGCTGTCCCGCGCGCTGATCGGTCGCTTCCTGATCATGCCGCCGCGGCTGGCGCCGGGCGGCAGTCCTGGGGCGTGGCGCGATGCGCTCGCCTGCGCCCTCGTCGCCTGCGCGGATCTGGAGATCATTTCGGTCTGGAATCCGAGCTATCTCCTTATCCTGCTCGAGCACTTCGAGGAGCACAGGCTGCGCCTGGCGCCCGCGCTGCCCCCTGCGCGCCGCGCCGCGCTCGCGGACGAGCTGCAATGGACCAAGGTGTGGCCCGCGCTGCAGCTCATCTCTTGCTGGCGCGACGGCGCCGCGGCGGCGGCGGCGACGCGCCTCGCGGAGCTCTTTCCGCAGGCGAAGCTTCAGGGCAAGGGGCTCGTCGCGACCGAGGCGCCGCTGACCGTTCCGCTAACGGCTGCCGGCGGTTGCGCGCCACTCGTGGACGAGGTGTTCCTCGAGCTCGACGCCGGTGGCGGAAAGTTGCGCCTGCTGCATGAGACCGAACTCCATGCACAGTACGACGTCGTGCTGTCCCAAGCGGGCGGGCTGCTGCGCTACCGGCTCGGCGATCGTGTGCAGGTAAGCGGCTTTCATCGCGGCGCGCCCCTTTTCAGCTTTGCCGGCCGTGCCGACGGCGTGGCGGATCTCGTCGGTGAAAAGCTGGACGAGGCGCTGGTTGCGCAAGCGCTCGATGCGCTTGCTCAGCCCGGCGCCTTTTGCACCCTGCTGCCGATCCTGCCGGAGCGAGGGCGGCCCTACTACCGCCTCCTAACCGACGATCCGCGGCCGGAGCTCGCGCCTGCTTTGGACGCCGCGCTGATGCAGGCCCTGCGCTATCGCGAAGCGCGGCTGCTGGGTCAGCTCGATCCTGTACAGGCGACGCGGGGGCCGGACATTCGGCGCGCCGTGCACGATGCCCTGATCGCGACCGGCATGAAAGCGGGCGACATTAAGGACCGGGCGTTGATCTCATCGCTCGAGCACGCGCGCCGCGTCAGCGCGCAGTTGTCGGCCGATCAGCGCGCGCCGGTGTAGACGGCCGCGCATTGCGCCGCCGTGCAAGGGCTGAACGCGCCTTTCTGCTCCAGCTCGTCCACCAGCGATTCCATGCCGGGCTGCGCGAATAGGCGGCGCAAGTGCCGGAGCTTTGCGTCCGCCGCAGCCCCGGCATCCAGATCCTCGAAGACGCCTGCGATCAGCGCTTCCCCGCCGATGCCCACGTGGCGATCGAGCGCCCCGACCACGGCCTGCGGTCCGATGCGGATCATCTGCAGGAAGGCGTAGGACGCGTCGGCAAGAAAACGGCGCTCCGCATCGCCTAGGCGAGCGGCGCTGAAAGCCGCGAGGCCGGCCGCATGATGCGCCGCCTCGTCCTGCGCCATGCGCTTGAGCACCGCGGCGAGCGCTTCATCGCGGCAGCCGGCGGCGAGGTTAGCGTAGTGCGCGATGCCGAATCCCTCGAGCACGATCTGCAGCAGATAGGCGAGCGGCTGCGTGCCACCCGCGTCCACGAGACCGGCGATCAAGCGACTAAAGGGATCCGCCGACGCCGCACGGTCGCGGATCCAGGGCTCGAGCCAGGCCGAGTGGGTTGCTTCGTCTGCGCCGATCAAGGCGAAAAGACGCCGCTCGTCGTCGGCGTCGGCGGCGAACGTCATGCGCGCGCAATAGACGACGCCGCTGCGCTCGATGAACCACGACTCGGAAAGGAGCTCCGCAGCGCAGTCCTCGATCACGGCACGCTGCTCCGCTTGCCCCGCCGAGCGAAAGCGGGCGCTGCGCGGCAGTCCGAAGAACTGCGCGTCCCACGGCACGGTCGTTTGGGGTGAGCTCGCGGGAGGCGCATCACGGCGCATGAGCCGCTCCGCGGCGCGCCGCATGGCATTCGTCCGGTCTGCGTCGGGATGGCTCATGCAAGCCGGCGGCGGAATGCCGCGCCGATCAACCCGATCGAGACGCGCTCGGGCAACCAGCGCTTGAGTCCGCGCAGGAGCCGCGCGTCCGAGCCTACACGCGTGCGCAGCGGCATGCGTTTCATCTCCGCCAAGCGCACGATCGCATCGATCACGGGGTTTGGAATCCTGCCAGGCCGCGCGAGCATCCGCGCCTGCATGGCGCGGTAGCGCCCGAGCTGCCGGGCCTCGCCGCTCTCCGGGGCCATCGGCCTCGCGCCCCATTCCATGTTCTCGGCGAAGCGGGTGCGGAACCCGCCCGGCTCGACCAACGCGACCTGCACGCCGGCGGCAGCGAGCTCATGGCGCAGCGATTCCGACCAGCCTTCAAGCGCGTGTTTGGCGGCGCAGTACATCGCCATCATCGGCAATCCGGCTTCGCCGGCCAGCGAGGAAACATTGATGACGCGGCCGCCGGCGCGCTTCAACGCTGGCAGCAGCTGCTGGGTGAGAAGCGCCGGTCCGAGCAGGTTCACGCGCAGCTGACGCTCCATCTGCTCCGCCGTGTAGGAAGCGAACGGTCCGGTCAACGCATAGCCGGCGTTGTTGATCAGGCAATCGAGCCGCTCGATGGCCGCAGCGGCTTGCGCGACCTGCGCCGGCTGCGTGACATCCAGCGCGATGCGACGCGCGCATTCGAGCGCCGGCGGCGTGCGCGAGGCATCGCGCAGGCCGGCGATTACGTGCCAGCCGCGGCTGTGGAGGCGCTGCGCGACCCCCAGTCCGATGCCCGACGAACAGCCGGTTACGAGGACGATGCGCTCAGCCATATCCGTCTCTTGGATCGATCTTGTTCATTCTCCGGTGCGTTCCAGGCGGCAGGCGGTTGCGCCTCCAGATGACGGATGAATGCGACCACCGCGCGGTCGGCTGCGATGGGATTGCGCAGTTCGAAGCGGATACTCTGGAAAACGCGGGTATCGCCGTGGGCGAAATAGCGCGCCGCAATTGCCGTGAACTTCAGCAGCAGCCTGTTCACCAGCCATCCCAGCGCGCCGCGCCGCCGGCGCGTAAAGGCGATCGCCTGGCCTTCAGTACCGCCGTCGTCGCTACGCCGCAGTGCGAACATCAGATGCAGGTGCATGAAGTCCGGGCCGAAGGTGACGAAGCCGAGGCTACCGTACCAATAGCTCATCGCGTAAGTGAGCGGACCCTTGTAGAAGCGCGCGATGAACCGGCCGAGACGGCTTCCGGTTGGCACGCGGCCGGCATTGCGGAACTCGATGTTGGCCGTGCTCCGAGGAACCGCTTCCATCCGCAGGATCGAGCCCGGCAGGTGATGCACGCTGCGAAAGTGCTGCTCGTCGATGGCGTTGATCAGCATCACGCTCGGATGGCAGCGCTTCTTGAAGCGGTTCGCGATGAGCGTGTCGCAGGGCTTGCCAGCGAGCTCGGGCACTTCGGGCACCTCGTGCGCGGCCCGCTCGCCGGTCCAGAGCCAGACCATGCCGTAGCGCTCCGCGGTGGGCCAGGCGCGCACGCGCATACGCCCGGTGGGCTTGCCCTCCAGGCATGGAATGTCGGTGCAGCGTCCCGCTGTGTCGTAGCGCCAGTGATGAAAGAAGCAGCGCACCTCGTTGCCCTCCACGCGCCCTTCGGCGAGATGCGCGCCCATGTGCGCGCAATAGGCGTCTAGCGCCGCAACGCGGTCGTCGGCGCCGCGGTAGACGGCGAGATCGCGGCCGAGCAGCCGCAAGGCGCACACCTTGCCGCGCGCGATGTCGCTCGAGCGGCATAGCCAGTACCAGCCTTCGGCCAGCGCCTGCGGGTGATTGAAGAGCCGCGTCTCGGCGTTCATGCGTGGAAGGCGCGCCGCGCCATGGGCCGCAGATTGTGGCTGCTCAGCTCGCACAGGCAGACGAGCTCTTCGCCGCGCGCATAGCCGGGATTGCGCTCCAGGAAGAACGCCACCTCCGGCAGGCGCAGATGCGTCGGCGGCACTGATGCGTAGCTGGCGCGCAGATGCCCGAGCGACTGCGCGAAGCGCAGCACACCGGCCGACTCGTCGTAGGCGCCGCCGAATCGGTCACGGGCGAGGAACGCCATCAGGCGGGCGGCGTACGGCGGAGTGGCCCGGCCCGGTGCGGGATGAAATTCGCGGCTGAAGGCGGAAAGGTAACGGTAGGTGCGGTGCCCCTTCGAGATGAGGAACCAGTAGAGCGGCAGGTGCGGGCGCTCGGACTTTATTTCGCCCGCGAGGCGCAGCCACGCGAAGGCCAGCGCCTGCTGGCCCCAATGGCGCTCGTCGACCACCGTGTCGCCGGAAAAGAGCACGCGCAGCCGCTCGCCGGCGAAGACGCGCTCGTAGACGGCGAGCGTCGAGAATCCGCAGAGCGCCCCACCCTCGTCGCGCAGCGTGAGCACGCGGCTCTTGTCGGCGAGATCCGACGCGAAGCGCGCGTAACTCGTGCCCTCGTAATAACGCTCGAACAGCGCGAACATCTCCCGGCGCTGGGTTTCGGCGAGGACCGCGACCTCAAGCGCAACCGGGGTTATGTGCTGGCTGCGGGCGTTCATGGCAAACGAGTTTGGGAACTAGCACCCAGGCGACCGCGGCGAGCGCGAGTCCACCGGCGACATCGATGAGCACGTGCTGCTTGGTGGTGAGCGTGGAAAGCGCGATCAGTGAAGGCCAGAGAACCGCGGTCAGGCGCCAGCCGCTCCGCCAAAGGACGCAGCCCGCGAGCGCCGCGAGTGCGACGTGCAGCGACGGCAGACAGTTGTTCGGCGTATCGCTGAAATATAGCGCCGACCACGCGAAGCCCATCAATCCTTGCGCGGGCGGACTCTGACGCTCGAGCTGCGTCGGCCAGAGTACGAACACGGCCGCCGCGAGCGCCGTCGCGACGAGCATGGCGTAAAAGGCGCGGCTGCGGTCGTCGTCGTCGCGCGCAAGGACGATGCTCCCCGGCAGGAGCAGAAACTGCGTCAGGTAGATCCAGATCGTCGCGGGAACGTACGGAATTGCCGCGTCAAGGCCGCTGGCGGGGACAGCTAACGGCGCGCCGACATGCAAGCCGCCACTGCCGAGGTACACGAGCGAGAACGCCAAATAGCCGAGCAGCAGCGCGCGCGCCTGATTCGCGGCGGTGATGAGCGGCACGCGGATCATGCCGGCGCTCCGCGGTATTCGGCAAAGGAGAGCCGCACGCGCCCGACCTCGCCCCAGTAGCGGCCGAGCAGGACCGCGAAGAGCATCCGGTTCAGACACCACGAGGCGCGCCAGCTGAACACGGCGTCGCGCACGTCGACATGGTTGCGCTCGAAGAGCATGTGGCCGGCGAAGCCGAACGCCTGCGAGAATAACGCGAGCAGCAGCCACCACGGGCTCGCGGTCAGCACGAGGCTGCCGACGGCGCAGTACATGAGGAGCACGGCGATGCAGTGCATGGCGACGTTGCGTGGCTGCTGGTGCTTGAAGACGAACACGTCCCAGTAGTCGCGGAAAGGATGGTCGAGCGTGTCGTCGTCGATGCGGTTGCGATAGCGCTTGAGCACGGCGCTGCGGCCGCGCAGCCTGACGGCCGGCTCGAGCAGCGTGCCAGCCGGCTCGCGCCCGAGCGCGGGCAAAGGTGCACCGTCGCGCACCATCTCGCGCCCGGCGATGTAGACCGAGCGCACAGCGCGGTCCGCGCTGCGCTTCACCATGCGGCGGGCGCCGTCGAGCAACGGATCCGCGACCTCGACCGGCGCCGGCACCGGCTCGTGCAGCGCCGAGGGCTCGAGCAGCACGAGGTCGGCGCGCCTGCCTTCGCGCAACTCGCCCGCCGCGAGGTTGAACCAACGCGCCGCCTCCCCGGTCACGCGTGCGATGGCGCGCTCGGGCGGCATGAACCCCGTCGCCACCGCCTCGCGCAGCAGGGCCAGGGCGCCGTCGAAGTAGGCGAGATTGCGCGAATGCGCGCCAGCGTCCGTGAAGCCCGGAAGGATGTGGGGATGCGCCATCAGCCGCTGCCGGATCGACGCTCGCTCGTTGGCGCCGCAGGCCATCCAGCGCAGCCGCTCGTCGTGCCGCTCAAGCAGATCGATCAACATGCTGGTCGGATCCGCGCCCTGCGCCCGAGCGATCTCGGCCACAGTGCGGCCGGCCTGCGACGGTTCTGGTGACTCGAGCACGTGCATGCGCGCCGGATCGCGATGAAAGGTGCGTAGCTCATCGCGCTCCCAGTCTCGCCGGAACCGCTCCTTGAAACCGGAACTCGCCCACAGCGCCCGCCGCGCGTCCGCGTCAACGCAGCTATTCAGCTCGACGCCGGTCTCGAATTCCTCGAACAGCGGCGTGAGGGGCCCGTCGCCGTAAATGGCGAAGGGCTCCGCCAGCGTCTGGAAGCGCAGGTTGCCGCCGAGCAGGCGGTTGACGAGGAAGGCGGCGAACGGGAAAAGCCGCCACAGCCGCGGCGCATCCGACATGTCGAGCGCCGAGAGCACGGTGGCGCGCAAGGGCGGGCGAAAGAGGCCGAGCGCCATTGCGAAAATCAGCCCGATCGAAAGCCAGTTACGGGGGTTCGGCGTCACCTGGAACACCGCGTCGCGCTCGCGGCAGACGTGCGCGAGCATGCGGTATTCCCGAGCGTCGGCGTAATGCGAAGGCACCGAGCGGCCCGCGAAAGTGCCGCTTACCTTGTGCCAGTGCACCATGTCGACGGAGATGCCGATGCAGCCGGCGTCGAGCGCCGCCTCGGCGAGCGCGCGCATGCGCTCGAGCTCGGCGCCCGTCGCATGCGCGAAGAGGCTGCGCTCGAGCCCCATGACGGCGACGCGCAGCGCGCTGTGACCGGCGAGCGGCGCGACGCTGGGGCCGAGCGGCAAGCTGCGCAGATGCTCGAGGTACTCGCGCGGCGATTGCCACGACACCGAGCGCTCGAGCCACTTGCGCACGAGCGTCGCGGGCATGCTCTCCACGCGCAGGAAAATATCGGCGAGGTCGCGCGGGCAGCCGGCAATGAGCGAAAGACTGCAGTTGCCCATCACCACCGACGTGACGCCATGGCGCACCGACTCTGCGAGCCCCGGCGCGATCTCGACCTCGACGTCGTAGTGCGTGTGGATGTCGATGAAACCGGGCGTGACCCACAAGCCCGCCGCGTCGCGCACCTCTCGTGCGTCGGCCTGGATCCGCGGGGCGAGTTGCGCGACCAAGCCGGCCGCGATGCCGACGTCGCCCCGCCAGGGAGGAGCGCCTGTGCCGTCGAAGACCAGCCCGCCCTTCAGCAGCAGGTCGAGCATCGCGCGCTAAGGGCCGCGGGCGAACCTAGGCGCGGCGACGGCGCAGCAGCGCAAAAAGCAGCGCGCCGACGAGGAGCCCGACCACGGCGGCGCCGGCGGCCAGCTTCTTGTAGAAAGACTTGACGCCGTCTATAACGGGGTTGTCGAGCACGTTGGTCGAGAAGTGCACGTTGACGAGCTTCCAGCGGTCGTTGTCCTTCTGCGTAACGGCGCTCCAACGCGTCTGCATCGAACGCATGTCGCCATCGGCGAAGGTGAAGGTCTCCTGCGAAGTGCCGTAGACCACGCCGGTGTTCGCGCCGATGAAGCGCGTCTCGTCGTCGGCGACCACTTTGGTCTCGAAATGCTTGAGCACGGCGCCGGGCCCCTCGAACAGACCGAGGTAGTACTTCTTGAAGGCATCCAGGCCGACGTGCTTGCGGTTGTCTACCGTGATGATGGTGAAGTTGGGGTGCAGGTTCGGCGCGATGGCGTCGAAATTGCGCTTGTTCAGAGCATCGGCCCCCTGAACGAGCAGCGCGCGCAGCGCTTCGTGGTCCTTGCTGCGATCGGTACCGGGTCTATCCTGCGACAGGGCGGCGCACGGCAGCGCGAGCGCAAGACAAAAAGCAAAGGCCTTTCTCATGTTCCCCCCTCGTTGCGCCGCGAAACACGGCGGCCCTAGAATAAACCCGCTGCCACCAGGACAACAAGCAGGAGCGCTCGCACGCTGACTGCCATCTGGTATCTGCCGCTCGTCGCCTTTGTCGTGCTCGTCTTGCTCGAGCGTGCGGCGCCCGCGCGCTCGCAAACAACCACCTACGCGCGGCCCGACCACGCCCTGAATCTTGCGGGGCTCGCGGTACAGGGTGCCGGCGTGCCGCTCCTGGGCTATTGGGTGGCCACCGAAATCCTCGCCGTGCACTGGCCGCACGCCGCAGGATCGCTCCCCCTTGGCTGGCTTGGGGCGTTTCTGCTCAATTTCGTCTTCGTCGATTTTCTCTATTACTGGCAGCACCGGCTGTTTCACCGCGTGCCGCAGTTGTGGGCGCTGCACCAGTGCCACCATGCATCGCCGACGCTCGACGTGTGGGCGGCTTCCCGCAACTCGCTCGCGGTGAATTTCCTGTTCGTCTACTTGCTGGTCAATCCGGTGCTCGGCTTCCTGTGCGACCGACCGGAGGGGTTCTTCGCAGCGGTCGCGGTAACGGCGAGTCTCGATCTGTGGCGCCATTCCAGGCTGCCGGCGGCGTTTGCGCCCCGAGTCCTTGACCGGCTGCTGCTGGTGACGCCGGCTTGGCACCATGCGCACCACAGTCCGCAGGGCGAAGGATCGAACTTCGGCGCCAACCTGGCGCTCTGGGATCGGCTCTTCGGCACAGCGCGCCCGGTGCGCACGTTTCCGTCGGAGTACGGCACGCGCGACGCGCCCGCGCCGTGGCGGCAGTTTCTCTTTCCATGGTAGGTTGACCTCATGCATACCGGCCTCGCGCAGCGGCAGACGAAAACCTTGCTCGACGATCGCGGCGCCACTCGCAAGCTCGAGCTCAACCTGAGGCGCAACGTCGAGCAGGATCACACGAGGCTGATCGACGACGCGGCGCAACGCTTCCGCTACGAGGACTGCCGCAACGAATACTGGAACCCGGAGCACTACTCGCTGCTGTGGGGAACGCCCGTCTGGCACCAGGCGACGCCGGCGCAGCGCGTAGTGCTGAACCAGCTCTATTGGGTGGCGTATTACGCCCAGATCGTCTCCGCGGAGATAGCCACCATCTTCCTCAATCAGGTGGCGGCGGCGGGGCTGTATTCACTCGAGGACTTTCGCCTCGTGTGCGACAACCTCGACCTCGAGACCAAGCAGGAGCGCGCCCACATCAGCGCCTTCAAAAAGGTCGGCGAGGAGGTCGAGCACGCCCTTTTCGGCGAGCGGCTGTTCACCTACCCGATGCGCAGCCTCTACGAGCACACCATGGTGTTCGCCGACACCAGCGCGGCGCGCGCCTTCTGGCGGCGGCTGCAGATCCAGGCGTTCATGCTGCTTTCCGCGAGCAACGCATTTCTCGGCAGCCAGTACCTTCTGGTGCGCGGCCTGCGAACCCTGAACGGGAAGCTCATCCAGCACCAGCTCTCGAATTACTACATGCATCATCCGGACCAGGAGCGCGCGCCGCTGCCCTCGGCCATCAGCTACTGGCACTTCATGGACGAGTCGTTCCATTTCAACACCTCGCGCCTCGTCGGACTGGAGGTGCCGCGTTCGCTCGAGCCGCCGACCGCTTTCGAGCGCTGGGTGGTCAACCGCGGCGTCGCCGGCTGCCAGCGGGACCACTTCCACTTCTCGGTGGTGGTGAACGGCATCTTCTGGTACGACCCGGCGACCTTTCCGGTGATCTACAAGCTGTTCCGATCGCCGGTCTTCGCCATGGACCGCGACGAAGCGTTCGCCATGATGAAGGCCTGCTTCGCCGCCGAGTCCGAGGGTCTGGCGAGCGCGGCGAAGACCCACGGCACGGCGGCCGACTCCTACCGCGCGTTCATCGAGCCGGTGACCTGGCTAGACTCCCGCAACCGGGAGATGCGCGTGATGCGCCAGAACTCCGCGGAGGGGTATCTGGAGCGCAATAGGCGCGCGTTGGCGGCGTTCCGGCCGTCGTGAGCGGCCATCGCATCGAATTTCCGGCGACCGCCTTCGCGCCAGTAGAACTGCCCGACCTCGCGAGCCTGCCGCTGCATCTCACGGTGCAGAATTCGCCGGTGCTGTTCGGCTGCCGCAGCGGGTTGTGCGGCACCTGCCTGATCGAATTGGAGCCGATCGGTCCCGAGGCGCTCGAGCCGCCGGCACCGGCCGAAGCCGAGGCGCTCGAGCTCTACGCGCCCGGGAATCGGCGTGCGCGCCTAGCCTGCCAGCTAGTCCTGTCGGCCGCGGTGCGCATCTGGAAGATCCAGGCCGCCTGAGCGTTTGCGCGCCTGCACGAGGACATAGTCCATCAAGGTCGGCCGGACGCGCTTCCGCGCATTCGCGCTGAGCGACAGAAAACCGCGGAACACGGGATTCATGCGCTGGCGCAGTTCCGGATCGCGCAACCGGGCGCGCGCGAAATCGATGAAGCGTGGATACACGTCCTGCCAGATGGAGCCAACCTTCGGCTCGCCGAAGCCCGCAGCGCGCAGGCGGCGCTCGTACTCGCGGCCGTCGTACATGTTCTGCGCCGGAATCTGCCAGAACGAACGCCCCACCCACGCCTGCAGGCGCGCCGGCCATTCCATCGGCCCGGCGGCCGCGCACAGGTCCGTCATGGCGAGAATGCCGCCTGGCCGCAGCACGCGATGGGCCTCCCGCAGGAAACCCTCGCGGCTGCAGAAATGGAACGCCGCCTCCATGGACACGACCGCGTCGAACGAATCCTCCGGATACCGCAGGCGTGTTGCATCGCCCTCGCGCAACACGATGCGCGACGCCAGGCCGCATGCTGCAACGCGCTCGCGCGCGAGGTCGACCTGGAGGCGCGACGAATTTACTCCGTGGATAGTTGCCGGCTGGTACTCGCGCATCCAGAGAATGTCCTGGTCGGCGAAGCCGAAGCCTACGTCGAGCACCTCCATGCCGCCGCTCAGACCGGCGGCATCGGCCACGAGCCGTGCCATGTCGTCCCCTGCCTCGTCCAGGCGCTGCGGCGCGTTGGCCCAGTAGCCGAGGTTGAGATAGCGCTTCTCGTGGCAAAGCGAACTGTCGTCCGAGAGCCCGGCGTACAGCCGGGCGGACCTCGTTTTCCCGGGCGTGACGAAAAGGCTGAGCAGCTTTAGGGAGCGGACCACTTCGACGCTTCGAGCCGGTTCACGTGGCTGATGAACCTCACGACCGGCGCATCCATGGGCAGCAGCGCTCCGGGCTGGAAGCGCATGTTCTCGTAGACCAGGCCGTCCTCGCCCTGCAGCGCGAGCATGGCGCGCTTGGTGAGCCACATTAGGAAGCGCGCGGCAAGCCATCCCTTGATCCCCGCGCCGCGGCGAGCGAGGTAGATCGGCTGCACCAGCGTGCGGCCGCGCGCGAGCGGGCGGTAGGCGAAGATCATGTAGAGCTCGGGTAGCGGACGCCCTGAGCCGAACCAGCTCACGCCCTTCAGCATCGTCAAGCAGCCGATCGAGGCGTTGGCATAGCGCATGCGGTAGCTGTAGCGCGGGCCAAGGAGCCAGCGCGCAGCGCGCTCGACGGCTCGGGCGGCCGGAAGCTCGCCCGTCAGCGTGATGTCCAGAAGGCCTTGCGCTTCGCTTTCGTGCAGATCCATTTCCATCGCGATGTCGATGCCGTGCACCGTGCGCAGATGCTGCGGATCGATGCCGTTGATCATCGTGACATGGTGGTGGCAGCGGCGCTCGTACGGCGCGCCGTGCATCCAGACTACTTCCTCGCCGGCGAGCTCGGAGTGCTCGACGACACCCGACGGCGCACTGCGGTCCGGATACACCCAGATGAAGCCGTATTTTTCCTCGACGCAATACGCTTGCAGCTTCGCCCCCGACGGAATCTCCGCCTGGCAGGGGATATGCGTGCAGCGCCCTTCGCCGTCGTAGCGCCAGTGATGGAAGAAGCAGCGGATGTCGTTGCCGACGACGCTTCCGATGCCGAGGTCCGTTCCCATGTGCGCGCAATAGCCGTCCAGCGCGCGGACCCTGCGGTCGTCGCCGCGATAGAGCACGACCCACTGGCCGCACAAGTCCATCGAGCGTACGGCGCCGCGCCGCAGCTCGCGTGAAGGCAACGCGACATACCACGCCTTGGCCACGACGTCCCAGTTGTTGAAGACCGGCATCGTGGGGAACGGCTGGGTGCGCGGGTTCTTGGTGCGCAGCATCCGCCCACAATCTAGCCCGATCTCGGCCCGTCGGAAAGACGCAGCGCGATCCCAACCGCCTTGCCGCCTCGCTCGATGAAAGCCGCGCGATGACGGGCAGCAAGTCCGTGCCTTCTCCGCGCGACCGGAATGCCGCGTATGTAGCCGCCATCGGGACGCGACGGCGGAAGAGCGCGTGCTACTCGATCGCGCGCTGCAGAACGCTGCCTAGGGTCTACTGGCCCTTCTTGGCGCGCAGCTCAGCGACCTTCTTGCGCGCCTGGTCGACGAATGCCCCCTCCGGGAACTGCTCCAGGTAGAGCTCGAGCTCGTCGGGATCGTCGCTGTCCTTGACGCCCTCCCAGAACTCCTTCTCGGCCTCGAGGCTCGCCGCGGACCGCCTGCTCGCCGCCGCCTCCGGCGCCTTGCCTTCGCGCACGCGCTTCAGGTCATCGGCGAAGCTGCGCGCGGTCTGGTAGCGCTGGTCGGCGTGCTTGGCGAGGGCACGCGCGATGACGCGGTCGAGCGTCGGCGGAATCTGCACGAGCTGCGAGGGCCAGACGGGGTCGTCCTGGACGATCTTTTTCGCGAGCGCCCAGCCGGCCCCCTCGAACGGCTTCTGGCCCGTGAGGAGCTGATACAAGACGATGCCGGCCGAGAAGATGTCCGTTCGCCGGTCGATCTGCTGGCCCTGGATCTGCTCCGGCGACATGTGCGACGGCGTGCCGACCATGGCGCCGACGCGCGTCGCCTCGCCGCCCTGGTCGTCCGTGATCCGCGCCACACCGAAGTCGGCGAGCTTGGCGCGGCCTGCGGCGTTGATCATGACGTTGGCCGGCTTGACGTCGCGATGGATGACGCCGGCCTGGTGCGCGAAGTCGAGCGCATCCAGCAGCTCGCCCATCAGCGTGAATATCCGGGCGAGGTCGAATCGCTCCTTGGCGTCGAGGTAGTCCTTGAGCTCGCGGCCCTCGATGAACTCCATCACGATGAACGCCAGGTCGCCTTCGCTGCCGAAGTCGTAGACCTGGACGATGTTCGGATGGTTGAGCCGCGCGACCGCGCGCACCTCGCGCCGGAACCGCATGTCGTAGTGCTTGGCGGTCGCCTCGTCGAGGTTGCTCGTCTGGATGGTCTTGATCGCGACGCGGCGGTCGAGCGTGGAATCGTGGCCGTCGTAGACCAGCCCCATCGCCCCCTTGCCCAGCACGCCGCGGATCTGGTAGCGGCCGAGGGACTTGAGTTCGGATTTCGATTTCCCCACGCCGCGATCATAAAGTAGGCGGCAATAAAAAACCCCGGGACGCGCCCGGGGTTCTTATCGCTCCGTTCAGCGGCTGCGAAGCGCGATCTCCGGCTCGTTCGGATACTCGCGTGCCAGCGCCTTCCATTCGGCGCGCGCATCGTGCGAGTAACCCTCGGCCTCAAGCCTGGTCGCATAGAACGCGCGCGCTCCCAAGTCCGCGCCCGCCGACCTCTTCATCGCCACCAGCCGGTCGCGGGCAGCGTCGTCGGCGACCGCGAAGGAGCCTTGCGGCGCCGCCGGCTTCGACACGCCCAAGGCATCGACTTTCCAGCGATATTGCTTACCGGCCTGCAGCGGCGCGCCGACGCGCATGAGGTTCTGCTGCGTCGTGCCTTCGTACACGATGCCGTTGTCGGGCCCGTACACGACCAGGCGGTACCCCTTGGCGCCTGCCGCGGCGGTCCATTCGAATTCGGGCGTGCGGTCGAGGACGACGGTGTCGGCAGGGCCGACCACCGAGAAGCTGGGCCTTACGGCGCGCATGACGATGACCGCCTGCTGCAGCCGGCGCCACTGCTCCGTGGTCAGTCCGCCGCCGATCGCCTTTTCCGGCGTCACCTTCCTGAATTCGGCCGCCCGCCCCTCGATCACCTTGGCCGCCGCGCTATCGAGCGCGACGCGTGCCGGGCCGGCAAAGCTGTACTGCACGCCGCTGGAAAAGTAGGTGAC
>DASQAW010000136.1:0-4884 GCA_035635495.1 Burkholderiales bacterium | reverse complement strand
GGCCACATCGGCCGCATGGCCGTGCTCAAGGAGTGGCGCGGGCGCGGGGCAGGGCGGGCGCTGCTTCGCGCGCTGGTCGAAGCCGCGCGCCGGCGCGGCGACCGGGAGGTGGCGCTCAACGCGCAGGTGCAGGCGCTCGGCTTCTACCGCGCCGAAGGCTTCGAGCCCGAAGGTCCGGTCTACCAGGAAGCCGGCATCGATCATCAGGTGATGCGTCGGCGCCTAGAGGGCTGAGCCATGGATAAGTACCATGAAGGTTCGAGCAAGGAGGTCGCGTGAGAATCGGCATCATCGGCTCTGGGGGGATGGGAAGGACACTCGCGCACCACCTCGCCAAGCTCGGCCATCACGTCTCGATTGCGAACTCAAGAGGACCGGAAAGCCTGACCGCGTTGGCGGCCGAGACCGGCGCGACGCCCGTTTCCCTTCTCGACGCCGCCAAAGCCGGAGAAATCGTTTTCATCGCGATCCCGACAAAAGCCGTCGCCGATCTTCCACGGGAACTGTTTGCGAAGGTGGCGGACAGCGTCGTCGTGATCGATATCGGCAACTATCATCCGGAGCTTCGCGATGGCCGCATCGATGCGATCGACCGAGGCATGCCCGACAGCCAATGGGTCGCGCGGCAGCTCGGGCGTCCCGTAATCAAGGCGTTCAACCACATCTTCGCCAAGAGCCTTCTCGAAGAGGGCGTTCCGAGGGGAACGCCGGGACGGATCGCTCTCTCGGTCGCCGGCGACTCGTTGGATGCGAAGGCAGCGGTGCTTCGCCTTGTCGACGATCTGGGCTTCGACCCTGTCGACGGCGGTGATCTGGACAACTCCTGGCGGCAACAGCCCGGAACGCCGGCTTACTGCCGGGATCTCGAGGCCGCCGCTCTCCGGCGCGCGCTCGCCGACGCTGATCGAAGCCGGATCGCCGAATACCGCGCCGAAGAGGAGGCTCGCATCAGGCGGCATATGAACATCTAGGCCGAGAGCTGGAAATGCACGGTGGCGCCTTCGGCGCCCGTCGCATCGAAGCTGCGCTCGGCGTAGCGCACATCCTTGCCGCTATCGAGGAGCACCGTGGAGCAGCGGGTGCCGTATTCCGGGTTCACGATCTTTGCCTGCGCCACCACGCTGAACAGGGCTTCGACCGCCGGCGGTGTTTCGGCGAAGCGCTGCTTGATCGGCTGCACATCGGGCGAATCGAGCAGCAGGTTGCCGAGAGCGTAGTAGCCGGGCTCGAGATTCCGCGGCGCGCCGTCGCGGTTCGACATCCACCAGAGCTCCTGGCGGTCGCAGGCGAGGAGGTTGAAGCCGCTGTAATTCGCTGCACGCGCCGCCACCTCGGCCATGTATGCCGCCGGGGTCGCTCCATTCGCCAAAAACCCCGTAACCAGCGCCCCCCGCGATTCGGCCGCCGACGGCTCGCGCGCGCCGCGATAGTTCGTCACCGCCGCGAACTTGCCGGCGCGGCTGACGCCCATCCAGGTGCCCATCGCTTCGAGATCGCGGCCGGCGAGGATCTCGGGCCGGTCGCGCCAGAACGCGGCCGGCGCGGCGCGGCGCGCATGGAACTCGTCGCGGTTCGCGGCGACGATCAGCGGATAGGCTGGATGGGTCTTCCAGCCGATGACGATCAGGCAGATACGAAGCGCTCCGTGCGGCGCTGAAGCCCCAGTTTCGCGCTCTCGCGCTCGAGCACCGCTTCGAACTTGCCCGCGTCCTTCACGCCTTCGTAGACCTCCATGTAGGTCGCCGGATCGTCGCGCCGGTGCATCCAGCGGCCGCGCACGCCGCACTCGCGCTCGAGCGCCGCGAACAGGCGCTCGACGCCGGCGCGCACTTCAGGGAGGCGCGCAAGGTCCAGCTTGTAATAGACGTAGTAGTTCAGATCGGCAGGACGGCGAGGAGCTCGGCTCCGCCTTCGGCAGGCGCCACGTCGACGACGGTGCCGCCGTTGAACTCCTGACCCGGCTGGAGCGCAACGCCCACCGGCGCCCGCGCGTGCACCATGCGCCGCTTCACCTGCCCGCGGTACTGCGCGCGCGCGACGATCTCCTGGCCGGGATAGCAGCCTTTCTGGAAATCGACGCCGCCAAGCGCCTCGAAGTTGACCATCTGCGGCACGAACTGGTCCTGGGTGGCGCTCGTGATCAGCGGCCGGCCGGCGCGGATTTCCTGCAACGTCCACTGCACCTCGTCGGCATTCGGCGCCTCCGTGAGCTCGCCTTCAGGCCCGAGCTGGAGAAACCGCCTCTCGCCGACGCGAACCGTGGCGACGTTGCCGCGCCACGCCACGTCGCGCGCCTCCCAATCGGCGTCCCAGATGCCGTGCTGCGTCCAGGCGTCGCTCAAGTCGGAAATCTTCACCTTCGAACGCAGCACGAACAGCGAGAGGCGCTTCGCCACCGGCGCGGCGAGGTCGCGCGCGAGCTGGAGCCGAAAACCGTCGGGCGAGGGGATGACAAGAAAGCTTGCGAGCAGCCTTCCTTTCGCTGAACACCAGCCGGCGAGCGCCCAGCGATCGGCGGACAGATTCTCGATGTCGTTGGTGAGCTGCGCGTGGAGGAATGCACGCGCATCCGTTCCGGTGACGGAGAGCAGGCCATAGCGGGTGAGTCGCGCGCGCTGCATCGTAGAATGCGATTTTACAGCCGCGCCAATCCTGAAGACCCTTCTCGCCCTCGTAGTTCTCGTCGTGCTCGGTGCCGGCGGCTACGCCGCCTGGTACGCCGCGTCGCCGCTGGAGGTCGCGAAGCTCCCGGCCGAAGTCGAAATTCCGGCGGGCGCCAGCTTTCGCACCGCCGTGGCGCAGCTCGAGCGCGCGGGCGTGAAGGTGCGCCCGTACCACTTCGAGGCGCTCGCGCGCGCCTTCGGCCGCCAGCGCGACATCAAGGCTGGAAACTACCTGTTGGCGGAGCCGCCGACGCCGAGCGAGCTGCTCGAGAAACTGACTCGCGGCGACGTGACGCAGGCCGAGGTGCGGCTCATCGAAGGCTGGACGTTCTCCCAGTTTCGCGCCGCCCTCGACGCCAGTCCGGACCTGCGCCACGACACCGCGGGCCTGGAGGATGCGGAGGTCCTCACGCGCATCCAGGCCTCCGAGACGCATCCGGAGGGCTTGTTGTTTCCGGACACGTACCTGTTCGCGAAAGGATCCAGCGACCTCGCGGTCTTGCGCAGGGCCTATCGCGCGCTGCAGCGGCATCTGCAGACCGAGTGGGATAACCGCGCGCCGAATGTGCCTTACCGCTCGGCGTACGAAGCGCTCATCATGGCGTCGATCATCGAGAAGGAGACCGGGCGCGCCTCCGAGCGCGAGCAGATCGGCGGCGTGCTGGTGAACCGCCTGCGCATCGGCATGCGCCTGCAGGCGGACCCGACGGTCATCTACGGCCTGGGCGCCACGTTCGACGGCAACCTGAAGAAAATCCACCTGCTGGAGGACGGGCCTTACAACACGTATACGCGGGCAGGGCTGCCGCCGACGCCCATCGCCATGTCCGGCCTCGCTTCCATACGCGCCGCCGTGCGGCCAATGAAGACGGATGCGCTCTACTACGTCTCGCGCGGCGACGGCACCAGCCACTTCTCGCGCTCGATCCAGGAGCACAATCGCGCGGTGACCAAGTACCAGCTGCGCGGCGGCCGATGAAGTTCCTGACGCTCGAGGGCGTCGACGGCGCGGGCAAGTCGACGCATATCGAATTCATCGCCGATGTCATCCGGACGAAGGGCAAGCACGTCATCGTCACGCGCGAGCCCGGCGGCACCGATCTCGCCGAGCGGCTGCGCGAGGCGATCCTTGCGCACCCGATGGCGCCCATCCTGGAGACGCTGCTCGTCTTCGCGGCGCGGACCGACCATGTGACGCGCGTGATCAAGCCGGCTCTCGCCGCCGGCAGCTTCGTCATCTGCGACCGCTTCACCGACGCCACCTTGGCCTACCAGGGTGCGGGCAAAGGCGTGAGCACGGAGTTCATCGCTTCCCTCGCGAAGGCTGCGCATCCCGGCCTGCAGCCGGACCGCACGCTGGTTTTCGACTGTCCGTACGAAGTGGCTAGTGAGCGGCTGGCCAGGGCAGGGCGCGCGCTCGATCGCTTCGAGCGCGAGGACCGCGCCTTCTTCGAGCGCGTGCGCGCAGCCTACCTCGCGCTCGCCAAGGCAGAGCCGCAGCGCATCCGGCTCATCGACGCATCGAGAGACGCTGCGAGCGTGCGCAAGCAGGTCGAGTCAGCGCTGCAGGACCTTTGATGCATCCCTGGAACCAGCCGATCCTCGATGCGCTGAGAACGCGCGCGCGCCTGCCGCACGCCCTGCTGCTGCACGGCCCGCGCGGCGTCGGCAAGCTGGCGCTGGCCGAGCGCGTCGCGCAACTCCTCCTTTGCGAGCACGCCGATCGTGCAAAGCGACCGTGCGGCAGCTGCGACGGCTGCCGCTGGTATCTCGCGGGCAACCATCCCGATTTCCGGCGCCTGGAGCCCGAGGCAATCGCCAAGCTGCCGCCGGTGGCGGCAGAAGAGGAGGAGGGGAGCGAGGCCCCTGCCCGGCGCACCAAACAGCCGAGCCTCTTCATCCTCATCGAGCAGGTGCGTGAGCTCGCTGCGTTCCTGAACGTCGGCTCGCATCGGGGCGCCCTGCGCGTCGCGCTCATCCATCCGGCCGAGGACCTGTACCCCAACGCCGCCAACGCGCTCCTGAAAGGCCTCGAGGAGCCGCCCGCCGGCGCGATCTTCATCCTGGTCTCGCACCGCCCGGCCCGCCTCCTGCCCACCGTGCGCAGCCGTTGCGTCGCCATCCCCGTCCCGATCCCCCCGCGCGAGACCGCGCTCGCCTGGCTGGCCTCTCAGAAGGTGGCCAGCGCCGAACGCTGGCTCGCCTTCGCCGGCGGGGCACC
>DASQAW010000135.1:0-5486 GCA_035635495.1 Burkholderiales bacterium | reverse complement strand
ACCGCCAACAAAGTCACTTGCTCGCCATCGCGACGAGCGGCCTTGGCCGCCCGACCAATGCGCGCTCTCACTGCTTGCAGGTTTTCTGCAATTGTTGTCATAATGGCTTGAACCAGCGAAGAAAAAACCTTCGCACCGATCCGGGAGGATTGTAATGGATCTCACCGAGCTGCTCGCCTTCGTGGTGAAGAACAAGGCGTCGGACCTGCACTTGTCGTCGGGCCTGCCGCCGATGATCCGCGTGCATGGCGACGTACGCCGCATCAACGTGCCGCCGATGGAGCACAAGGACGTGCACGCGATGATCTACGACATCATGAACGACGGGCAGCGGAAGTTCTACGAGGAAAATCTCGAGTGCGACTTCTCGTTCGCCGTGCCGAACCTGGCGCGCTTCCGCGTCAACGCCTTCGTGCAGCAGCGCGGCGCCGCGGCGGTGATGCGGACCATCCCGTCCAAGATCCTGTCGCTGGACGACCTGAAGTGCCCGAAGATCTTCGCCGACATCGCCGACCAGCCGCGCGGCATCGTGCTGGTCACCGGTCCGACCGGCTCGGGCAAGAGCACTACGCTCGCGGCGATGGTCAACCACATCAACGAGAACGAGCACGGCCACATCCTCACCATCGAGGACCCGATCGAGTTCGTGCACGAGTCGAAGAAGTGCCTCATCAACCAGCGCGAGGTCGGGCCGCACACGCTGTCGTTCTCCAACGCGCTGCGCTCCGCGCTGCGCGAGGACCCGGACGTGATCCTGGTCGGCGAGATGCGCGACCTGGAGACGATCCGCCTTGCCCTGTCCGGCGCGGAGACCGGCCACCTGGTGTTCGGCACGCTGCACACGTCGTCGGCCGCCAAGACCATCGACCGGATCGTGGACGTGTTCCCGGCGGCTGAAAAAGAGATGGTGCGCGCCATGCTCTCCGAGTCGATCCGCGCGGTGATCTCGCAGACGCTGCTCAAGACCAAGGACGGCTCGGGGCGCTGCGCGGCCCACGAGATCATGATCGGCACGCCGGCGATCCGCAACCTGATCCGCGAGAACAAGATCGCGCAGATGTACTCGGCCATCCAGACCGGCCGCCAGATCGGCATGCAGACGCTGGACCAGAACCTGCAGGAGCTGGTGCAGCGGAATATGATCTCGATGGCCGAAGCGCGCGGCAAGGCGGCCAACAAGGACAACTTCGCGGGGTAAGAAGGAGGCATACGGCGCTATGGAACGCGAACAGGCAACCAAATTCATCTACGACCTGCTTCGCGCGCTGCTGGCGAAGAAGGGCTCGGACCTCTTCATCACCGCCGGCTTCCCGCCGGCGATGAAGATCGACAACAAGATGACGCCGGTGTCGCAGACCGCGCTCACCGGCCAGCACACCGCCATGCTGACGCGCGCGATCATGAACGACAAGCAGGCGGCGGAGTTCGAGGCGACCAAGGAGTGCAACTTCGCCATCAACCCCGCCGGCATCGGCCGCTTTCGCGTCAACTGCTTCGTGCAGCAGGGCCTGGTCGGCGCGGTGCTGCGCGTGATCACGACGACGATCCCGAACTTCGAGGATCTGAAGCTGCCCCCGGTGCTGCGCGACGTGGCGATGACCAAGCGCGGCATGGTGCTGTTCGTCGGCGGCACGGGCTCGGGCAAGTCCACCTCGCTGGCGGCCATGATCGGCTACCGCAACGAGAACTCGCACGGCCACATCATCACCATCGAGGACCCCGTCGAGTACGTGCACCCGCACAAGAACTGCCTCATCACGCAGCGCGAGGTCGGCGTCGACACCGATTCGTGGCACGCGGCGCTCAAGAACACCCTGCGCCAGGCGCCCGACGTGATCCTGATCGGCGAGATCCGCGACATGGAGGTGATGGAGCACGCCATCGCCTTCGCCGAGACCGGCCACCTGTGCCTGGGCACGCTGCACGCCAACAACTCGAACCAGGCGATGGACCGCATCATCAACTTCTTCCCCGAGGCGCGGCGCCAGCAGCTCCTGATGGACCTGTCGCTCAACCTCAAGGCGGTGATCTCGCAGCGCCTGATCCCGGTGAAGGAAGGCAAGGGGCGCGCCGCCGCGGTGGAAGTGATGCTCAACTCGCCGCTGATCTCCGATCTCATCTTCAAGGGCGAGGTCCACGAAATCAAGGAGATCATGAAGAAGTCGCGCGAGCTCGGCATGCAGACCTTCGACCAGGCGCTGTTCGACCTGTTCGAGGCCGGCCGCATCAGCTACGAGGACGCGCTGCGCTTCGCCGACTCCACCAACGAGGTGCGCCTCAACATCAAGCTGAACAGCAAGATGGCGAAGGACAAGGACCTCAACAAGGGCATCGAGCACCTGGACATCGTCTGACGCACCCTCCGGTGCTGGACCAAAGGCCGCGCAAGCGGCCTTTTTCATTCAGGCGGGCACCCAGAACTCCACCGTATCGCCGTCGAGGCGGGCCTCGACCAGGCCCGCGATCTCCTTAGGCTTCGCGTTCTCTTTGGGCTGCAGCTTGTCGTCGATGTGCAGGGCGAAGCCCGTCCATTCGATCTCGAGGCGGCGGCCGCGCCGCGTTGGCAGCATGGCCAGACGCTCGCGGTTCTCCTGCCAATGCTCGAGGTAGTACACCAGCCGGTCGCGCTCGGCCTCGGTGACGAGCACCACGTCGAGCTGGCCGTCCCCCGGCTGGCTGTCGTGCGCCAGGTGGAGATTGGGCCCGACATACGCCAGGTTGATCGCCTCCATCATCAGATAGCCGCCTGAAATGTCCTCGTCGTCGAGCCTCGCTCTGACTTCGAGCGGTTCACAGCGCTTAGCCTCCTCCTGCAACCGGCGCAGGGCGCTGCCGACTGGATCCTTGGTTTTCTTCAGCTTGCTGTTCGGATGGGCGACGATGCTGGCGAAAAGCCCCGCGCCCACGCCTTCGATGAAATAGCGCTCGCCCCAAGGCCCGGCGGCGATGCCTATGTCCAGTTTGACGCGGCGCGGGTTCTCCCAGGCGTGCACCAGTTCCTCGAAGGGCCGCCCGAGCAGCCCGAGCGTGCGCGCGATGTTGTTCGCCGTACCGGACGGCAGGATGCCGATCGGCACGCCGCGCCCGGCCATGCGGCGAGCGACCTTGCCCACGGTGCCGTCGCCGCCCGCGACCACCACCAGATCAGCGGGTTTCTTCAGCGCACGCTTCCAGCCCAGCTCCTTCGAGGAGCGGTAGCGCACCTTGTGGCCGTGCTCGACGAGGAACTTGCGCAGCTGCTTCGCGTTTTTCTCGGCTTGCTGTCCCGCGCCCGGGTTGTGGATCAGCGTGATGCGCACATTAATTGCTGGAGGGGAGGCCAATGCGCATCCTCATCACCAACGACGATGGCGTCTATAGCCCGGGCATAGCCGCCTTGGCGCAGGTAGCTTCCCGATTCGGCGAGGTGCGGATCGTGGCGCCCGACGTCGAAATGTCCTCGGCGAGCCATTCCATCACCGCCTCGCGGCCGGTGACCTACAAGCGCACGCCTCTGCCCGGCAGCCTGGAGGCCTACCGCGTCAACGGCACGCCGGGCGATTGCGTGCTGCTCGGCACGACGCTCTGGGAGAAGGTCGACCTCGTGCTCTCCGGTATCAACATCGGCGCAAACCTCGGCAACGCCGTATGGCACTCTGGGACGCTCGCCGGGGCGAAGCAAGGCGCGCTCCTCGGGCTGCGCGGCATCGCCTTCAGCGCGCCGGCGACGGACAGGGAGCAGCCGAACTTCGACGCGCTGAAGCCGTGGGTGGCTTCGGTGCTCGAGATGCTGCTCGCCATCCCGGAGCTTTGCCTGGTCAACGTCAACTTCCCGGCTGCGGCGCCGCGCGGCACGATGTGGACGCGCCAGTCGCTGCGCCATTACGACGGGAAGGTGGTGCCCGCCAAGGACCCGATGGGGCGAACGCACTACTGGTTCACCGTGGTGCCGGTCGAAGCTACCGAGGAGGGCACCGATCGCTGGGCGATCGAGCAGGGCTACGTGTCGATGATGCCGGTCACGCTCGACCTCACGGATCATGAGGCGCTGGCGCGCGTGCAGAAGCTCGAGGCCTGGAAGAAGCTGAAGTTCGCGTAGCGTTTCCCGTGGTGCGCATCGGCATCTCGGCAATCCCGCGTGGGACTACTTGGGGCGCCGATGACTTCCGCTGACGATGTCGAACTCGTACAGCCGGCACTCCAGCGCCCCATTCCATAGCGGGATGCGGCGCGAAGGCTGCAGCCGGATCAGCTTGGGCAGCCGCAGGTCGGCGGTGAAGATGTAGCAGCGCCAGCCGGCGAAGCGCTGCTTCAGCGCATCGCCGAGCTTCGGGTAGAAGCTCGCGAGCTCGTCCGCGCTCCCCATGCGCTCGCCGTACGGCGGATTCATCACCATCACGCCGCTACTGGCCGGCGCCGCTCGCTCGAGCAGGTCGGCGCGCTCGAGCTCCACCCAGCGCTCGACGCCCGCTTCCGCCAGGTTGCGGCGCGCAGCGTTCAGCGCTTTCGGCTCCGTGTCGCTGCCGTAAATGCGCGGCGTGCTTTCGCTGCCACGCGGTTCACGTTTCACGCGTTCCCAGAGCGCGGCGTCGAACGCCGCCAGCTTCTCGAACGCAAAGTGCCGCTTGGCGCCCGGCGCGCGCGCCCTCGCCACGGCGGCCGCTTCCACCAGCAGCGTGCCGCCGCCGCACATCGGATCGAGCAGCGGCTCCTCGGGCTTCCAGCCCGTGAGCATGATGATGCCCGCCGCCAGGTTTTCCCGCAGCGGGGCATCCGCCGCGCCGGCGCGCCAGCCGCGCTTGAACAACGGCTCGCCGGAGGTATCCAAATACAGCGTGGCGCGTGCGCTTTCCAGAAATGCATGCACCCGCACATCCGGGTTGCTGCGATCGATGCTCGGCCGCTTGCCGAGCGCATCGCGAAAGCGGTCGCACACCGCATCCTTGATGCGCAGCGTGGCGAACTCCAGGCTCTTCAGCGGGCTCTTCTGCGCCGTGACGTTGACCCGCAGCGTGCGCTCGACGCGGAAGTAGCGCGGCCAGTCCACGCCTTTCACCGCCTCGTAGAGGTCGTGCTCGTTGCGGTAGTCGAACTCCGCTATGCGCCAGAGGCTGCGCGAGGCGATGCGCGACCAGAGGTTGGCGCGGTAGCAATGCTCCCAGGTGCCGGAGAAGGCGACGCCCCCCGGCACGGCGGTGGCGGAAATGCCCAGCTCGGCGAGCTCCTGGACCAGCTGCGGCTCCAGACCGCGCGGGCAGCTCGCAAAGAAATTCTCAGAAGGGCTTGAAGACAACGACCAGCACCGCGGCGAAAAGGACCAGCACCGGGAATTCGTTGAACCAGCGGAACCAGACGTGGCTCTTCGAGTTGCGGTCGGCGGCGAAGTCGCGCAGCAGCATCCCGCACCACAGGTGATAACCCACCAGAAGGGCTCCGAGCGCCATCTTCACGTGGAGCCAGCCCGCCGCGCCGCGGAACCAGCCGAGCCACAGCCAGACGCCGAAGAC
>DASQAW010000134.1:0-1543 GCA_035635495.1 Burkholderiales bacterium | reverse complement strand
TGGCCGACGGCGGCTATCGATCGATCTAGATCGCGTTAATCCCCGAGGCAGCTCAATCCGCCTCGAAGCGGTAGTAGTTGCAGAACCGCAGCAGCGGCTCGTCGGTGAGCGTGAACAGCATAGCGTCGGCGCCAGCGCGATGCTCGATCCGGGTCCAGCTCGGCGCCACGAACGTGTCGCCTCGCTGCCAGGCGAAGCGCCGATCGCCGATCGTGGATTCGCCCGTGCCTTCGGTCACCAAGAAGATGCTGTTCGCGGTCGAGCGATGGCGCCGCGTCTTTGTCCCCGCGGCGAGCCGCTCCATCGTCAGCGCCATCGGCGGCATGTCGTGCGACGCGAGCGTGATGCGCGGACCGTGGAAGCCTTCGGGATCGGACTTCGCCTCATCGAGCCCGCGTGCGATCGCCACGCGCGTGAAGCGGAACGGCGAATCCATCACCACCCGCTCGATCTTGGCATGCTTGTCCGGATGCTCCTGGTAGAACATCGGCTCGAGCAGGTGGGTGAGCGGCACGTCGAGGCCGTCGAACCAGTAGGCCTGCGCCGAGCCGTCATGGCCATGCCCGTGCCAGCTCCAGCCCGGCGTGAGGACGATGTCGCCGGTCTCCATCGGGTGCTGGTCGCCGTCGACGATCGAGTAGGCGCCTTTCGCCTCCAGGATCACGCGCAGCGCGTGCGGCGCATGGCGGTGCGAGCGCGCCTTCTCGCCGGGGAGGAGCGACTGGTAGGCCGAGACCATCGTGCGCAGGGTGGCGTAGTCGTTGCCCGGACTCGGGTTGCGCATCACGAAGTTGCGGCGCTCGGCGCGGTCCGTCCCGATGAGGCGCCCGGCGGCCTGCATGGCCCATTTCGCCTCCGCGTACCGCCAGTGCGCGGGCACGAATTCGGACTGCATCGTGGGCGAGAGGATCGGCCGCTCGCGCTTGATCCAGCCGGGCGTCATGTTGCGCGCCGCAAGCGCTTCCTGGAGCTGCTCTAGGTTCTCCAGCCGGGGAGTATCATTTACGCCCATGAGCGCCAATCTTAAGACCATCAGCACCCCGCCGGTACGCGACCGCGTCAGCAAGGAAGAGTGGCAGATGCGCGTGGACCTCGCCGCCGCCTACCAGCTCGCCGCGATCTTCAAGTGGACCGACCTGATCTACACCCACTTCTCGGCTCGGGTACCCGGCACCGAGGACTTCCTCATCAATCCCTACGGGCTGATGTTCGACGAGATCACCGCTTCCACCTTGGTGAAGATCGACTCGGAGGGCAAGATCAAGGACGACCCGGTCGGCATGGGCGTGAACGAGGCCGGCTTCATCATCCATAGCTGCATGCACGCCGCGCGGCCCGAGATCAACTGCGTGATCCACACGCACACGCGCGCCGCCGTGGCGGTGTCGGCGATGAAATGCGGGCTGCTGCCGATCAGCCAGCACGCGATGCGCATCCAGCAGGAAGTCACCTACCACGACTACGAGGGCGTCGCGCTCTACAAGGATGAGCAGGCGCGCATGGCGAGGGACCTGGGCAAGAAATCCAAGGCCATGATCCTGCG